>NZ_CP092418.1:2205277-2513333 GCF_023716485.1 Microbulbifer variabilis | reverse complement strand
ATGTGGCTGACGGAGAAATAGCCAAACCAATAACCATCTTTAATAGCGCCACCCAGTGACTCACCTCAGTGACTGTGGTGGCGCTTTCCCGCGCCTGTTGTATCAACGCCTACCTTTCTAGATTTGGGTCAGCCCCTCATCCCCTAAGGCCTATAGAAGCTATCCGTGTTGCTATCTGTCTCTGGGTAACCTATACCCTCGTGACAGATCGAGCGGGTTCCGATGTCGATGCTCACCGTGAATACCACCAGGAGCCATTGATGTTACAGAAAGCGTACCCCTACTACCTGGCCAATGAAGCCATCTATGCCAATACCGAGCTGGATGTAACCGATAAGTACTCCGGCGAGGTGGCAACACAGGTTGCCATGGCAGATGCCAAGGTGATCGATAGCGCGATAGATTGGGCCTTGCTGGCAGAAAAACCCATGGCTGCGTTTCCGCCCTACAAACGCCAGCAAGTTTTGGATCACTGTGTACAGCGCTTTCAGACTCGCTTTGAAGAGTTGGCCGTGGCCCTGTGTATTGAGGCAGGTAAACCGATCCATGATTCCCGTGGGGAAGTCTCCCGTTTGATTGATACCTTCCGTGTGGCCGCAGAAGAGGCGGTGCGTATCGATGGGGAGATTATCAATCTGGAAATTTCCAAGCGCAGCGCGGGCTACCGGGGATTTGTTAAACGGGTTCCCGTAGGGGCCTGCTCTTTTATTTCACCGTTTAATTTCCCATTGAATCTTGCGGCCCATAAAGTGGCTCCAGCCATTGCTGCCGGCTGCCCCTTTGTGCTCAAACCCGCGAGTAGAACCCCGATCGGTGCCCTGATTATCGCAGAGGTACTGGCGGAAACCGATCTGCCCAAGGGGGCCTTCTCTGTGCTGCCCTGTCACCGCGAAGGCGCGGACCTGTTTACTGTGGATGATCGCTTTAAGCTACTCAGTTTTACCGGCTCCCCTGCGGTAGGCTGGGACTTGAAGGCCAGGGCAGGGCGCAAGAAGGTTGTTCTGGAATTGGGTGGTAATGCCGCCTGTGTGATTGATCGGGATACCGATCTGGAAGATGCGGTAGAACGCTTGATCTTTGGAGCTTTTTATCAGTCGGGCCAGAGCTGTATCGGTGTGCAGAGGATCTATGGGCATTCCAGTCTATATGAGGACCTGAAAGCGCGTTTGCTGGAGCGCACCAAGAAGCTTAAGAAAGGAGATCCTAAAAATGAACATACGTTTATTGGTCCGATGATTTCAGAGGGGGAAGCGACAAGGCTACATAACTGGGTTAAAGAAGGGGTTGAACAGGGAGGTACGCTTCTCTGCGGTGGTAACCGCGATGGCGCCATGCTCGAACCCACGTTATTAGAGAATGTCCCCAGTGATTGCAATGTAGTGCAGCAGGAAGCTTTTGGGCCTGTAGCAATACTGGAACCTTTTGATGATTTCGATGAGGTGCTGAAAAAGGTCAATGACAGCGCATTTGGTTTGCAGGCCGGGATTTTCACCCGTGATTTGTACAGAGCCCAAAAAGCCTGGGACACCCTGGAGGTGGGTGGTGTGGTAATAGGGGATGTGCCCAGTTGGCGGGTAGACAATATGCCCTACGGTGGTGTGAAGGATTCGGGCCTGGGCCGAGAGGGGGTGCGCTGGGCGATCAAGGATATGACCGAAGAGCGGTTGATGGTGGTGCGCTCACTGCCTGCCTAGCTCGAGATTTGTAGGGGCTCAATAAACATGCCGGCTCGATCAGTGGCTCTTTAAGCGTATATGGCGGGATTGCCCCTCCCATCTAGATGCGTACTTAATAAGCAGCTGGTGAATGACTTTAGGTCAAAATACAGCATGCGACATGCGACATGCGACATGCGACATGCGAAGAGGACTTCGACAGAAGAGCTGCCGAAGTTAGTACCTTTGAAATGATATCCATCTGAGAGCGCCCTCCTGAAGTCAAGAATTGCGCAACTCCTGGTCACTTGATTGGAAGTCATGTTAAGTACATTTTTCTGCATCTAAATTTAAATTTTCATTCTGCTACGATTTTTGAAGGTGTGTTAATTGAGGTCGTGTCAGGATAAACAGCAACGAGTTCTTTTTTATGTCAACAACGATAAATCCAATGAGAAATGGTGGAATATGTTTGAAGTATGGGTGTGTAGCAATGATCTTGGCGATTAGTTCTTTTCCATCTGCTCTAGCCAAAGAAAAAGTTACGCTCAATGATTTTTATCGGCCGTTTGATCTATCTGATATTAATCAAAATAACATGCAAACTTGGCCATATTACAGATATACATCCATGCACTGGGATGACTATGGCATCTTTGGCACGGTGCATATAATGGGTGCTGATAAACCATCCAATCTGGAGGTTGTTGAAGAGCCCTTTAATATAAGTCTGAATATCCACAAAGGCTGGCCTTTTGTTGAGTCGCTAAATGCCACTCAAACAAAAGGTTTTCTGGTTATGAAAGATAATAAAATTATCGCGGAGTTTTATGATAATGGACTTGATCACAATCAAACTCAGCTTTTGCAATCCGCTTCCAAAACTTATGCAGGAGTCGTTATCTCAAAGCTGATTGATAAGGGTAAGATAGATCCTAATTTGTCGATTGGAGATTATCTCTCTGATTTTGCTGGTTCAAAAATTGGAAAAGCCAAGGTGCAAGAGGTACTTGATATGACCTCTGGCTTATTACCTGCGACAGATTATCATGTGCCAGGGGGTGAAGCCTATTTATTTGAGGTTGAGCAAGGCTTAAAGCCGGGTAAACCAACTGGACATCGCAATGCCATCAAGAATGCTAAAGTCCAGAATGAATCGGGCAAAGTATATACATATAATGATAAAAATACTGATCTATTAGCCATACTTGCAGAAGAAGTTTCAGGGCACCCATTCAACAAGCTTCTTTCAGATCTCTTTAATGATTTTGGGGCAAATAGTTCTGGCTCCATTGCCTTGACCGTTGATGGTACTGCTAGCCCTTCCTATGGTATCAGTACTACCCTACGCGACTATGCACTTTTTCATCAGTGGATTGCCCAGGGCAAGGCTCCAAAGAGCTTTTATGATTCAGTAAAAAATCTTGATAAAGACCTTCTTGCTAAATCTGAAAGTGGCAAGGCACTTGCCACTGCGTTGGGTACTCCTGTGGCATATGGGTCTCAAGCCTGGTACTTGCCAGAATACAACGTTATCTACACAGCTGGTTCCTATGGGCAATATGGGTTTAGTGATCTCAATAGCGGTTTGTCTGTGGTCTTTATGCAGGATTGGGAAGACAATGCTGTACCCAAGAAATTAGTTGAAACAGTAGAGCGTGCAAAATTCATTATTAATAATCTTGGAAAACAAAAAGGTTCATAGTGCAAGATCAGTGTTGTAGAAATTCTTTACATGTTAGTTAATGTTGGTCTTGGGGAGATTGGCTGGGTTCCTATTGGAGAAATCAGGCTTTGAACGGTTTGTTCATGATGAAGCCTACCTGGAGTCTAAATGTTGTAACTTGGGCTCTAAGAACAGTGACGCCCAGCCTGCGATGGGTGGGGGTGTTTCTTAGCGGGGCACTGCCACAGGTAATGAAAAACATCCATGATGTGATTGTTATCGATGCCGGTCCTATCGGCATTACCGCTGCGGTTCAACTCTTATGCTGAGGTCTACAGCCATCGGTGCTGAAAAAAGACACAACCGTAGGAAGCGCCATGTTGAAGGATACCTTTCATTTCTACTTATCAAAGATTATTGGCATCGTTGGAAAGTTAGTGCTCATTGTTAAACACTAACTTTCCAATGGGGTAACTACTTATCTAGACTTCTTTTTTCTTAAATTGATGTATCTCACTGCGGAAAAAGGCTCTAATTGAGGTTGCCCCTCTACCCAGGAGTTTTTCTGTATGGTTTGAAAGCTCAAAGGTATGGCCCCATTCGCGAGTTACTGGCCAAAGTTGTGCTAAGGCATCAATATCGCTCTCTGGAATTCCAGAATTGAGTAATCCCAGCCTTGCAGTTTCATCGCTGATGGGCATGTATTTAATTTCTCTGTCTAACTCCTCAGATAGGATCTGTGCTATATCGCTATAAGTTAATTTTTCCGGACCAGTGAGAATATATTTCTTTCCTTTATGTAAATTTGGTTCCATTAAGATTTTTGTTGCCACATCGGCAATGTCTTGATGATCGACCGTCACAACGGTTGCGCCCGGTTCGGAGCCAAAAGGCGCACTAATAGTACTTAAGTTGGCAACTTCATCGGCCGAAGCGAAGAAATTGCTGTTAAAGCTGGCGGGTTGTAGTATCGTCCAGTTTAAAGTGGATTGAAAAAGGTAGTCTTCTGCCTCTCCTAACCATCTTGCTATATCTATAGGCGAACTTGCATCGGCCCCTAAACCGGAGAGTTGCACTATATGCTTGACACCGGCTTGCTCAGCTACACGGATAAAAGCGGCATGTTTCTTGGTGAATGAGGATTCGAACGCGGTAACCAAAAAGGCTGATTCAATACCATTCAGCGCCTCTAATAGAGAGTGTTCATCTTCATAGTCCCCCTTTACGTAGCTGATATTCTTAGCTCTTATTGGCGCTTTCGAAATATCACGTAACATAGCTCTAACAGGCATATTGGTGTTGGCGAGATTCTCAAGAATGGCTTTGCCGTTGTTTCCAGTTCCGCCGGTAATCAGAATTTTTTCCATAGCTGTGTCCAAAATACAAATAATAAATTGATGCTTAAGCGCTTTGCTCGGATAAAGATGGGTAGTCCACATATCCCCGTGCATCACCGGAAAAAAATGAAGACATATCTTCTTCGTTATAGGGCCCATTACTTGCCAGGCGCGCTACTAGATCAGGATTTGATATAAAGAGGCGTCCAAATGAAATGTAATCGGCAGTGCCATCGGCAATAGCGTTGTTTGCAGATTCCGAGTCATACATACCATTGGCAACG
The DNA here is from genome assembly GCF_023716485.1 of Microbulbifer variabilis. Classification (NCBI taxonomy): domain Bacteria; kingdom Pseudomonadati; phylum Pseudomonadota; class Gammaproteobacteria; order Cellvibrionales; family Microbulbiferaceae; genus Microbulbifer; species Microbulbifer variabilis. The sequence continues at coordinate 2,508,391 of NZ_CP092418.1, read as the reverse complement.
TAGCAACCTTTGTAAGCATCACGCAGCTGGGTATGGTCAATGGATGGTTGCTCATTTCTATCCCATGCCCGCTCCATCATCTGTAAGTAAGCCAGGTTATATCTACTGAGTTGACTGACAATATATAAGTAGGTTTCTTGAGCGCGGCTGTCTACCAAGCTAATCTCTGGTGATAGCTTGATACCGACTCTGTCAGACCCCCAGACTTCACAGAGTGCCGATAGAACTTCAAAGGTGAAGCGAGCTCTGTTTTCTATACTCCCTCCGTAAGCATCGGTGCGCTGATTACTGCTGTCATGAAGAAATTGAGCCGGCAGGTAAGGCCCTGCAGCGTGGAGCTCGACTCCATCAAAATCGGCTTTGAGAGCATTCTTAGCTGCCTGTTTGTAATCCGCGATAATGCCTTGAATCTCATTGTGAGTTAGGGCTCTGGGCATTGCGTAAGGTTTCTTTCCTTCATAAGTATGTGCTGCGCCTTCTGCAGCGATTGGTGAAGGCGCTACGGGAGCCTGGCCTCCGATAAGATCGGGGTGCACTTCTCGGCCCATATGCCAAAGTTGGATGAAAATCTTCCCGCCACGGCGATGTACAGCATCGGTAACCTTTTGCCAGCCTTTGATTTGTTCTTGCGTAAAAATACCTGGGGTATCTACCCATCCGAGCCCTTGAGCTGAAATCGCTGTGGCTTCAGAGATGATCATCGCTGCACCGGCTCGTTGAGCGTAATACTTGGCATTGATGTCTGTAGGTACGCCATCCCTTCCAACTCGAGCACGTGTCAACGCAGCCATGATGACACGGTTGTCAGTTTCTATTGATCCGAGATTTCCTGATGAAAAAAGACTCAGATTTAGATGATTCTTAGCCATATCGCTTAACTCTGCTTGTGTTGATAGGGCGTAGGATATTTATGTATACGATAGATAGATAATGGTATATTTGTATCAACATGATTAATCAGTTGAATCAGGTTTTGTTATGACCCAGGAACAACTCAAGATGTTTATCGCTGTAGTTGAACAGGGCAGTTTTCGAGGTGCGGCAAAGACCATTTTCAAAACCCAGCCGACAATCAGTAATGCAATTAAGAAGTTGGAAGAAGAGTTTGGCTTTCCCTTATTCCATAGGGATAGCTATCGTCCAAGTCTTACAAAGCAGGGGGAGGCTTTTTATAAGCAGTCTAAGCGCGTTATTCAGAGCCTTGAACAGCTCTCCGTAATGGGGCACCAGCTTGGAGCGGGAATAGAGCCAAAATTCACCGTGGTCATCAGCGGTATCGTTGAGCTATCTCCTTTATTAAAACAGATCAAACCCATAGTGCTGTCTTTTCCCAATACAGATTTCAGTATTAGTACTGAACTATTATCGGGTGTTATGGAACGTGTCGATAATAATGAAGCTGATCTAGCATTCGCTACTTTATACGGTGTTGAGAGTAAACATGAATGGAAGAAAATAGGTGAGGTTGAGCTTGTGAATGTTGTGGCGCCTGGGGTTTTCCCAGGGGAAAGTGTCTCACAGTTGGAAGCTGCACAGTTACCGCAAATTGTTGTGAGGGATACCGGCCACTCGGAAAACAAAGGAAATATTAGTTTGCTAGATGTTGGGCGCAGGTGGCTTGTTAATGATTACCATACAAAAAAAGAGTTGACTCTTGCTGGGCTTGGTTGGGGGAGAATTCCTAGGCATTTTATAGAGGATGAGCTGAAGAAGAGCTTACTCGTCCCAATCAATGTAGAAGGCATCAAGGCATTTAGTAGTTTTGATTTATGTATTATCCGCAATAGAGAGCGTGCTCTGGGACCGATCGCTAGTAGGTTTTGGAGCTTCTTTTAGATTAAGTTGCGAGATTCTGAAAGTATAATTACTTTTTATATTTGGAACTTCCCAAGTTACAAGGATTTCTGGAAATTATTTTAACTTTATCAAGTTGCCATGCAAAATTGCAGGCTTGCATAAATTTTTCTTCTCTCCGTTGTGTTTAAAATTTTTTTAGTCAGCTGGCTATAGAGATTATTGAGTGTAGTAAATGATTGTAAAGCTGAACTTGACCTGGCAGGGCGACTTCTAAAAAATCGGTTACTGTCAAATCAAGTTCGAACGACTAAATATTAAGTTAAATTTCCCTAATAATCCCACCAATAATGTTTATAGTCCGGGATTAATATTGTATAGCTAGTGATGTTTACCCTTACTTTCCATTTGGCAGTGGAGCGGAGTCATCGACAAGATGTTCTTGACGCAATTCTTGCCATAGAGCATCAGGGATATTAGTTTCCATAGCCTCAACATCTTCTTTGATCCTACTAGGTTTGCTCGCACCTGGTATCACCGCAGCAATGGCTGGATTGGCCAGTACAAATTGCAAACCAATAGCCTTAGTGCTAACTCCGTACTTATCGCCAATCGCTTTGATTTTGGAAACTTTTTGCAGTATCGAGTCTGATGCTGGCGCGTACTCAAAATTTGGTCCTCCGACTAGCGCCCCGGAGCTATAGGGGCCTCCAGCTACGATGCCGAGGTCGCGTCCTATTATCTGTGGTATTACTCTCTGGAGAGCTCGAGAGTGATCCAGCAAGCTGTAGCGGCCAGCGAGTAAAAAGCCATCGGGGCGAGGTTCCTCAAGATCAAGAAGTATTTCAATCGGCTCCACTCTATTTACCCCCAGGCCCCAAGCTTGAATTACGCCTTCATCACGCAGTTTATCGAGAGCCCTGAAAGCACCTTTCCGTGCGCTTTCAAAAATACCAAGCCATTCGTCACCATAGAAATCCTGTGCAACATCGTGAACCCATGTAATTTCAATACGATCGGTCTTTAACCGCTTGAGGCTGCCTTCTATCGAGCGCATTGTTGCATCGTATGAGTAGTCATTAACAACCTTATTGGGGCGGCCATGCTTGAAAATCTCACGCTTATCTTGAATATCTCGGTTCGCTACATCTTCAACTTCATCCAAAATTAAGCGGCCAACTTTGGTGCTGATAACATAGTCTTCGCGTGGGAAGCTGGACAACGCCTCACCCATACGAATTTCTGCAAGACCGGCTCCATAGAATGGCGCATTGTCAAAATACCTGATACCGCTATTCCAGGCCGCCTGTACCGTTGCTAAGGCTTCAGCATCCGGAATCTCGCGGAACATATTGCCAAGAGGTGCTGTGCCAAATCCGAGCTTACTGGGCAATAGATTTTTCAGCTTCACTTGCTTCTCCCATCAATGAAATTCTTAATTTAAGAGGTTTTGACTATGTGGTCGGGCGGTTAAAAATGCCTGACTAGCCAGTTACGTCCCGTTACCAATGTACTTAGCATAAAAACTGCAGCTGATTACTATGGCGATATGGCCTGTTTGTAGTAGCCGAAGGTATTGGGTCGATGGAGTCAGTGTGGGGTAATAGCTTTTGATGAAAAAGCCGTATATAGGCAATATACTATTGATTTAAGGTCAACAATGCAGGTTACCCTTCAAGAGCTCCAGGTATTTACCACTGTGGTAGATACCGCTTCGATCACTTCGGCTGCCGAACGGTTAGAGCAGACTGTCTCCGGGGTTAGCCGTGCATTAGCCCGTTTGGAGAATAAACTTCAAACTACATTGCTACAGCGCACTACCAGGCGTCTGGAATTAACAGAGGAGGGGCAAGCTTTCCTCAAATATGCACGGGATATTCTCATCTCAGTGGAAGAGGCCGAGGAGCAGATGGCGGCCCGCAAAAAGCACCCCTCTGGTCTTCTGCGTATAGACGCCGCCACACCATTTATGCTGCATGTAATAGCACCTATGGTAAATAGCTTCCGAACTAAATACCCTCAGATAGAGCTTGAGCTAAACAGTAATGAGGGGATAACCGATTTGATAGAGAAGCGCACTGATGTGGCCATTCGTATCGGTAAGCTCCAAGACTCAACCTTATATGCCCGGCCAATAGGTTCTAGTAGAGTTCGAATTCTAGCCAGTCCTGGCTACTTGCAACAACATGGTACCCCGGAGGATGTGGAGCAACTCGCCCAACACACCTTGCTTGGCTTTACAAAGCCCGAATCACTCAACAAATGGCCGCTGTATGAGCAGAGTGGGGACATGCTGCACATTAAGCCAACGATTACTTCATCTAGTGGCGAGACTTTACGGCAACTAGCACTATCAGATGCAGGAATCGTATGTTTATCAGACTTTATGACCAAGAGAGATCGCCAAGCTGGGCGATTGGTGCAGCTATTCTCTAGTGAAACCTTAGACATGAAACAATCTATTAATGCGGTTTACTACCGTAACACGGCACTTTCATCACGTATTACTAGCTTTATCAATCACATTCTTGAGGAGCTGGGAGATCAACCATTCGATGAGGTTTAACCACATGCACACTTTTATGCAACAGCGAATCTTAGAGAGTGACGGACTAAGTTAATTTTCTGACTGAAGGATTGACAAGGCTAATTAAAAGCCAAAGCTCAGAATTCCACTATAGTCGGCTTGATAATTTTGCTGGCTATGTATTACGAGATGGGTTTGTCCACGGCGATCTGTTTGATATATACCCGCACCACACCGACTACAAAATCCATATTCTTTTACTGGTCCAGATTTAAAAGAATAGGTATTAAGCTGTTTTGAGGCATCTTCAATGAGCGCTGGATTGGAAGTCTCAACAAAACTTATTGCCCCAGCTACCTTAGGGGAAACTGAGCTGTTGAAAAGTTTGTAATGAATAGCCCCACAGTGACAAGTTAAGTGATTCATGGGTTAATTTCCAGAGTGGATTAGTATGGGTTTAAAGTTTACTATTTGGCCGATCTTAATAAAGATCATCAGCGGAAAGTCATAATTAGCTTTAAGGAAATAGTCGGTGCGGCGGGAATATGATAAGTACCACTTGATCAGTGTCTTTTGTGCGGTAGTGGATCATGGCTCTCTAAGCAAAGCCGGTAGCCATTTGGGCTTGTCAGCGCCAACTGTGAGCAAGACACTGGCTCAATTGGAGCAGGTGCTGGGCCAGGTACTATTGATCCGAACAACCAGATCGGTCTCGGTAACCGATGCAGGCAGGCTTGTTTACCAGCAAGGGCAGCAGATAATCAATGCCTTTACTGACCTGGAAGATCGGGTTGCTGAAATTGGGGCCTTGGACCGGGGAAAATTGCGCTTAACCTTCCCTGAAACATTGGGTGAAAATGTCTTTAGCCAAATATGTATTGACTTTCAAGAAGCCTTTCCAGACTTTAATCTCGAGCTGATCTTTACGCCACACCATTTGGATATGGTTGAGGATGATATTGATATTGCCATCCGTGTTTGGTCGGCAATACCAGATAGCCAGTTTTATGCGTTGCCACTTTTTCATATTCATCCCATTTTTGTGGCATCTCCTGAATATTTAAAAAAGAAAGGGCATCCAGACTCAATCGAAGAACTCGGAAAACATAATATTTTGTTGGCCAGGCTTAATGGTTTGAAAGATGGGTGGCTATTCAATGGCAAGTTCTATCAGTTTAAGGGTAATCTTGTTTCTAACAAGACCACTCATATCCGTGCTGCGGCAATAAATGGCAATGGTATTGCTATATTGCCTTCTTATTTCTGTCAGCCAGCCATTAAATGCGGTCAACTAATAGAGATATTTCCTGATTTAAAGCAAGAGGTTCAAGTAGTTGGCGCTCTGTATAAAGTTAGGCGTAATAGCTCAAAAAAAATAGATTTGTTTTTGAGTTTTCTAGAAAGGCGTTTACGAAAGTCAGATTTTGATTTGTTAGTTTCAGCGGAGTCCGAGTAGCTCGGCAGCGTGGAATTCGATTGAAAAACTGAATGTCAGGATAATGTTAGATTACTTACCTGGTAATAACACATTCATAGTGTGAGCAATAGAGTGTGTTCGTTCTTCCCCAAACAAGCAGGTTACGAGTGCAAGTGCGAACTCTATCGCGGTTCCTGGTGATTGGCTGGTCACTAAGTTCCGGTCAACAACCACTCGCTGATCGCTGACTTCCTTTACATATTGACTAAGCTCACTACGAAAAGCTTTGTAGCAAGTTGCTTTAAAATTGGTAATTAACTGATGTCGGCCAAGTACGATTACTGGGGCGGTACAAATTGCCCCTAACCAACGGCTGGATTCGATTTGTGCGCGGATAAGCTCCATTAGAGGTTCCGAGTTATGCATACACTCGGCACCTTCCTTACCTCCTGGCAGAGCTATTAAATTCCAAGTGGTATTTAAACACTCCTCTATACGATAAGGCGCTTCGATAACAAGATTTCGTAGAGTAGTGATGCGATTACTCGGCATAATAGAAGCTAGTGTTAGCTCCGCATCCGTCCGACTTAAAATGTCGTAGATAGCAATGGCCTCAATATCTTCAACACCATCTGCAAGGGGAATCAGTATTTTGGACATGGATACAGCTCCAAAAGGCTGGGACTTAAGTATTTATAGGCTTTCTAACCTAACGCCACACCTTAAAGCTAATCCCCAGCTCAGGGAGTTAGGCCCATACGGACCCAACTCATTGGCCCTTAAAGCTTAGCCTCGTATACGTCGTACCCGGAATTTACGCCCTTTCAGTTTCCCATTTTCGATCTTTTTCAGTGCTTGGGATGCCACATTGCGTTTAATAGCAATATAGGCAGTTTGATCCAGTACGTTTATCTTGCCAACATCTTTTCCATTTATCGGACGATCGCCGCCGGTCAACGCACCCAGGATATCGCCGGGGCGAACTTTCTGTTTCTTGCCGCCATCGATCTGCAGGGTAGCCATCGGTGCCTGGAAAGGAGGTTCACTCAATATACTGGCTGGTGGTGGTGTATCTGGGTCGGATAGTGGGTCCTGGGTTAGTTCCATACGAACCAGTTTGTGGCCTTCCTTCTCGGCAAAAAGGGAGTAGGCGCAACCGCGTTCACCGGCGCGGCCAGTCCGTCCGATGCGATGGGTGTGTACTTCCGGATCTTTGGCAATATGAAAGTTGATTACTGCATCCAGTTTGTCGATATCCAGGCCGCGCGCCGCTACATCGGTGGCCACCAGAATAGAGGCGCTGCCATTGGCGAAGCGGATCAGGGTTTCGTTACGCTGGCGTTGCTCCATATCCCCATGCAGGGCCAGCACGTTGAATCCTGCCTGCTTTAGGTCGCTGGCGACGTCATCGGTCTCGCGCTTGGTGTTACAGAAAATCAGGGTATTGACTGGCCTGTCATTGAGTAAAATGCGGCGGGTCATCTCCAGGCGATCATCGAAACTCTCAGTTTTGTAAAAGCGTTGTTCGATCACATCCTCACTGTGCGCGGACTCTATGCGTACCATCACCGGCTTTTGCATAACTCGTGTACTGAGCCGTTCAATTTGATCCGGGTAAGTCGCGCTGAACAGTAACGACTGTCGCCGAGCTGGCACTTGCGCGAGAATGGTATCAATAACGTCCTGAAAGCCCATATCGAGCATCCGGTCGGCTTCGTCAAAGACGAGGGTGTCGACATGCTCTAAGGATAGGGTTCCCTTGCGCAGGTGTTCTTCGATGCGCCCTGGTGTACCAACAACAATGTGCGCCCCATGGGCGAGGGAGCCAATCTGTGGGCCAAACGGCATGCCGCCACACAGGGTCAGAATCTTAATATTGTGTATTGCCCTGGCCATTCGGCGCAGTTCCTGCGCAACCTGGTCGGCAAGTTCCCGTGTGGGGCACAGAATCAGCGATTGAATCCGAAATCGCTCAACACTGAGCCGCTGCAGCACCCCCAAACCGAAGGCTGCCGTTTTACCGGAGCCGGTTTTTGCCTGCGCAATGACATCTTTGCCGTCGAGTATGAGCGGAAGTGTCTTGGCCTGAACCTCGGTCATTGATGTGTAGTTGAGAGACGCCAGGTTTTTCAGCAGGGCTGGCTTCAAGGGGAGTTCGGAAAAGGGGGCAGTCAAGGTAAATCCTGGAGTCGTTGAATGTCAAATACGCGTATTACTCAACCAGCCAGGAAAGTGATTTTCACATTCTAGCTTTTGTCATTAATGCAATGTTGCAATCTGGGCAATACAAATCTTGCCTGGCATTTTAACAGTTAACTCTGAGGAAACCTATTTGCCCGCTGCCTTTAGAGCAGTGCACAGCTGACAAATAGGTAATTTACGCTGATGAAAAATGATCAGTAGAAAATCGGTGGGGCAATGGGCCAAGTTGAGCCAATGCCCCCGCTTTTCTAGCTTTCCTTATCTGTACGAGCCTTCCACTGATAAAACACTCCGGGCATAACCAACAGTACAAACAAGAGTGTCGTGAGGGTGCCGCCGACCATGGGTGCGGCAATGCGTTTCATGACATCTGCGCCGGTGCCGTCGGAAACCATGACTGGAATTAATGAAATTAAGAGCGTAAGGCTGGTCATTAACATTGGCCGTATACGGCCCGCTGCCGCTTGTGCGACTGCAGCGGTATTGTCTTGCTGCGGCTTATTGGTTCCAGCAGCCGATAAATAGTGCAGCATCAATAGCCCCATCTCTGCGGCAAGGCCGGCCATAGCGATCATGCCCACCCATACGGCGACGCTGAGTTTGTAGTCAAGCAGATACAGCAACCAGAAGGCCCCGACCAGTGCCATCGGCATAGCGGTGAGTACAAACAGGGTGTCAGACAGCCTGCCGCGGTGCAGGTAAAGCAGGAAACAAACCGCTAGTAAGGTCAAGGGCACCAGCCATTGCAGGCGGGACTTGGCCCGCTCCAGATATTGATACTGGCCAGCCCAGGCGATGCGCTGACCGGGCACCAAGTTGACTTGGTCGGCGACCACCTGTTTCGCACGGCTCACATAGTCGGCAACACCCACATCGCCTTTCAGGTCGACAAATACTAATCCCACTAACTGCCCGTCTTCATTGCGAATCATGGGCGGGCCAGTGCGGAAGTCCATATCAGCCAGTTGGTTGAGAGGCACCTGGGAACCGTCGGAAGCGGGAACCAGGATTTGCTCCAGCTGTTCCGGGGTATCCCGGTAGTCGCGGGCGTAGCGCACCAGCACGTCGTAACGTTCGCGCCCTTCGACTGTCTGGGTTGCAGCCAAGCCACCGGCAGCCGCGGCAATCACATCTTCGATATCCTGCACATTTAAACCGTGGCGGGAGGCCCGTGCGCGATCGATATCAAAGTCCAAAAAGTAGCCACCGGTGAGGCGTTCGGCAAAGACACTGCGGGTTTCATCGGCGGTCCGCTGATCGCTGCGCAGGGCTTCCTCAATAGCCAATGCGGTTTGTTCGATTTCTTCCAGGTTATCGCCAAATACCTTGATACCCAGCTGGCTGCGAATACCGGTGGCGAGCATTTCGGTACGGGTTTGGATGGGCATCCACCAGATATTTGGCATACCGGGATACTGCAGTTTCTCATCCATCTCCGCTAGCAGGTCATCCCAGGTCATGCCGGGCCGCCATGCATCCTTGGGCTTCAGGGTAATCACAGTCTCTACCATGGAGAGTGGTGCAGAGTCAGTCGCACTGTTTGAGCGGCCAATTTTACCGAACACGTGCTCAACCTCGGGAAAGGTTTTTAGCTCTTCATCCATTTGCTGCAGTACTTTGCCCGCTTCGGTCACAGACATACCGGGTAGGGCAGTGGGCATATAGAGGATGCTGCCCTCATTGAGTGGCGGCATAAATTCACCGCTCAACTTACTAATGGGATAGGCCACGGAAACCAGAGCGATTACCGCGAGGGCCGCCACCATTTTGCGCTGGCGCACACAGAAGTGGATCACCGGTTGCAGTGTAAAAACCAGGGCGCGGGTGACCGGGTTTTCCTTGGTGCGGATCTTGCCACGCATCAACAGTACGGCGAGTGCTGGGATCAGGGTGATCGCCAGCAGTGCGGCAAAGGCCATGCTGTAGGTTTTGGTATAGGCGAGGGGTTTGAACAAACGGCCCTCGGTGGCTTCCAGCGCAAACACCGGCAGGAAGGAAACCGTAATAATAATCAGGGAGAAGAAGATACTCGGCCCCACTTCCTGCATTGCCCGAACAACCAACCTTCTTCGCTCAGCAGTAGACAATGCCTTATCGCCAGAGGCTGCCAGCTTTTTATGGATGTTATCCACCATCACAACGGCGGCATCCACCATGGCCCCAATGGCTACAGCAATCCCCCCCAATGACATAATATTGGCGGTCAATCCTTGTAGAGAAAGTGGAATAAAAGCCAACAATACAGCAATGGGTAGGGTGATCACCGCGACCAAAGCAGAGCGTGCGTGCAGCAGGAAAATGGCGATCACAGCGGCGACCACTAACATCTCTTCAATCAGGGTGTTTTTAAGGTTGTCGATCGCACTGTTAATCAGCTTTGAGCGATCATAAGTCACCACCAGCTCGACGCCTTCCGGCAAGCCAGCGCGAATCTGTTCGATGCGCTCTTTAACCCTTTCAATCACCTTTAGGGCGTTTTCACCGTAGCGCATTACCACAATACCGCCGACGGTTTGTCCCTCACCATCCAGCTCGGCAATGCCGCGCTGCATGGCCGGCCCCAAGGTAATATCGGCAACCTGATCCAGGGTTACGGGAATTTTTGCCGCGTTTACCCCAATGACTACTTCTTCCAGATCAGAAACATTGCGGATATAACCGCGGCCACGGACCATATGCTCGTGGCCGGCGATCTCCAGTACCCGCCCGCCGGTGTCGTTGTTACTGCGGCGAATGGCTTCGACCACTTTGCCCAGTGGAACATTAAACATCTGCAATCGATGGGGGTCGATCTGGACTTGATATTCCTTCTCATAACCACCGATAGACGCGACTTCGGCCACACCCTCCACAGAAGTGAGCCAATAGCGCAATTTAAAATCCTGTAGTGCGCGCAGTTCTTGCAGATCTTGCTTGCCGCTGCGATCCACCAACGCATACTGAAATACCCAGCCGACTCCGGTGGCGTCTGGCCCCAGAGTGGGCTGAACATCCTCGGGGAGTTGGTCTGACACCTGGTTGAGATATTCGAGCACCCGCGAACGGGCCCAATAAATATCGGTGCCGTCTTCAAAAATGGCGTAGACAAAACTGAGCCCAAAAAAGCTCTGGCCGCGGACATATTTGACTTTGGGCAACCCCAGCATGGCGGTGGAAAGCGGATAGGTGATTTGGTCTTCCACCAGGTCTGGACTGCGGCCGGGCCAGTCTGTCATGACGATCACCTGGGCATCGGAGAGGTCCGGGATAGCATCCAGGGGAACACTGATAAGGGCCCGGTATCCCGCCAGGGCGGCAATCGCCACAAGGATCAGCGTGATCCCCGGCTTGCCAGCGCAGGCCCCAATAATACGGGCGATCAGCCCTTTGGGTTCGGTATTTACCACTGCTGTACCCCCGATTTCAGGCGGCTCTCTGCCGCGATCAGGAACACGCCAGAGGTGACGATTTTGTCGCCTTCCTGCAGTCCGGAGCGAATCACAATGCGCTCGCTATCCCCGTAACCGGTGCGTACCTGCACCGGCTCCAGGCGGCCCTGGCCCAGATCACGGAAAACGATGCGCTTCTTGCCGGAGATCAGCACAGAATCCCTGGGAACCACCAGCAGATTCCCCAGTTTGGCACTTAACATAATGTCCGCGAACAGTCCGGGGCGAAGCTCGCCATCGGTATTGGGCAGGGTTACGCGCAGCCGCGCACTGCGGTTACTGTGATTGAGAAACGGGTCGATCTGCGTGAGGGTTGCCGGAATTTCCTCGTGGTAGACATTGGTTAAACGCACCTTGGCCGGCATACCTTTTTCCAGCAGTGGCAGCTGGTCCTCATAGGCGTGGGCTTCTATCCAGACCTGGCTCAGATCGGCAATACGCAGCAGGTTGTCCCCCTTCTGAAAGGACGAACCGGCAACAATATTCTTCTCAATAATCACGCCACTGGCCGGAGCGAATATCGGCACATAGTCTTGCGCTTTCTGTTGCTCTACCAGCCAATCGATTTGCTCCTCTGAGAGTCCCCAAAGCAGTAAGCGCCTGCGTGCGGCTTTTTCCAGGGAGTCGCCGCGGCGGCGCGCTTTCAGGTATTCATCTTGAACGGCCAGAAGCTCCGGGCTGTACACAGAAAACAGCACTTCACCGCGTCTAACTTCCTTGCCCTCAAAGTCGGCATCCAGGTCTCCAATCCAGCCATCGAAGCGCAGGCTGATATCCCGCAGGCGGGTTTCGTCGTAAGTCACCTGACCGTGCAGGTGAATGGGGAGGGCGAATGGCTGTCTTTCAACCGTGCCGGTTTTGATACCGATAGCCTGACGGCGACCACTTTCAACCACAATACTGCCGCTTTGCAGCTCATCATGACTGACCGGCTGTAAGTCCATACCGCAGATCGGGCAGGTGCCTGGCTGTGCAGCTCGTACAGACGGGTGCATGGCACAGGTGTAGTAAGCGGTATCGGAGGCCTCAGGTGCAGATTTCAAGCGCAAACCTTTGCGGTTGGTACTCATATCAAAGGCCAGGTCCACGTGGCGATCGTGGCCGGTAGCCACATCTACCACCATGGGCCATGAGCCCACCATCGCGAGCTCTATCTCCCCCTGAAAAATACCAGGGCTGGTCTCGTTGATGTCCGCCTGGGCGCGCATAGCTGGCATAGCACCCATCGCGGGCATTTCCGCGACTGCGCGAACTTCGGCACCGCTGACTGGACGGTTTTCTCTGTCCCTAACTTCGATGCGAATCTGGTTCTTACCAGCGCGGGGCTGCAGTGGATCTACGGTTACTGCGATCTGGAAGGGGCCGGCAGGAATAAACTCAATATGGTCGGTTACCGCTAATCCAGCTGTTTTCTTCCAATAGAAGGCAGCGCCCGCCGCCGCCAGTAAAAAAACGAAAGAAACCAGGCTCAGCGTTTTTGCGCGGCTCATAGCACACCTCCAAAGACAGAGGGGATCAGAATTTGGGTAACGAGCTCGGTGCTGTGTGGGGTGCCAAGTTGGAAATCAAAGGCACTGCCCATTTCTTTGCTGCTACTGGCAGCAACGGCTTGTAGGGAAATCAAAGGGTTCACTCCTAGAACAATCTTTCTGAAGCCCAACAGCAGCAATGACAAAAGTTGAATGATGCTGCGGGAAATTTCACAAATCAGAGAGAGGGAGTGATCAAATACGCAGGCGTAGAGTGGCTAACCAAGTTCGATTGCCGGGGAAGGTGGAGGCTAGTTGGAAGGGTGTAACCGCCTTGAGCAGCGGTGGGGCTAATATTTGCGGCCACTGGTAAGTGGGCGGTGGTGCCAGCTGAGGAAGTTCAAGGCCAAGGAAGGCAGCGGTTAAGGCGACTTCGTGATCATCCAGGGAGGTCTTGAGAGAAACCTGGGTGTCGTATTCACAGCAGTCGACTTCATCGGGCTCTGAGCTGGTAACCATGTGGTCACAACAGCACTCCGCGGCTGGCTCAGGGCTATCCATCATTTCGCAGGCAAGCACAGTTTGCACCTGGAACATCAGCAGGAGCAGGGCCGCCATAGCAATCAGTTTGGCGCGAAATGTGGAAGAGTAGTGCTTCATTACTAGTAAATCATACACCAGAGATCGGCCACCCGACAAAGATTACCTTCACCGCGTGACTGGCTGGTGTTCTCAAGTTTCTCCAGGCAATGAAAATATAAACGAGGCTCAGCAATTTCCCATGAACCCTATGGTGGGAATTCCGACATCCATTTTCTCTTCGAGGCAGGTTTCCAAGCGATAATTAAGCTGTGCCCCTCTGAATAATGGGCCAAGTCACATATAGCTATCGAAAGCGACCTAAGGTTCCCCCAATGCCATTCCTTCCAAATGCCGCCTTATTGTTGATTTCTTTAATGAGCATCATCTTTACTACTTCGGCTGTCGCTAGCTCTAATCAAGATGCCTTACAGATATTGCATGCTACGGCGAATGATCTCAATAAGAAAATTGATAGCGACTGGATACTGAGTAGGGAACGGAATTTGACAGCTTGGCTGCGAATGAAAGCAGTTCGCCAAGCGAGTTATGACGGTGAAGACTTGTCTTTCCTCCAAAAGCACGGCCTTGAAAAAAAGAGCCCGACTTGGTATGAGGTGAATTTAAAAGAACATCCTGAGTGGATGACCGCATACCGGTTGCTAATGCCGTTATCCTCTTGGCGCATGTTGGTGAAAAACCAAACAGAGCTTTATCAACTCGGTATGAGTGTGGCTGAAGTCGAAAAACTGGGCCGTTATGTTCTTGCCAATGATATTCAGGAAATAACAATCCAGGCAGCGTTGGATTTTTTACGGGAGGAGGAGTCCACTTACGTAAGTAGATTTCTTCAAGGAGGTGAAGACTTTTCCTTAATCTATTTAGAATTTGTGGATAAGTTTTACACGCTCTCACATGTATTGGAAACCGATTGGGCGATAGGCCTATTTAACCTGTTCGATCGTGATGGTCAAGATATTTTATTGACTTACAGTTTGTCGAAAGTTAACTCCCGGATAGGTCTGGGGAAGAGTAGTTTTAGCCTGGATGAGAAGGTTGACATATTCATGGGGTATTTTCTCTCTGGAGGATTTCATGCATCAACGAAAGAGTCATTGCAGAGACACAAAGAGAGAAGGCGAGCCGATAGAGCTCAAATTAATCTGGAATTTAAACCCCCGACCGATAAAGCCGTCAATGAGTGTCGTTGCGCCCCAAAGCAATGTTCGTATACCAATCATTGAATATACTCATTAATAGCGATAACGCCTTGTGTCGCTTATGTGGTCAATTCTTGATTTTGAGTGGTAGTAGCAATGGCTGTAACAAGGATCTGTATTTGTCTTGTCGTACTTCTCATTTCATTGCCTCTTGCGGCAGAAGAAAACACCCCCGCCGCTGAATCCTACGGTCCCCTTACAAAAATGACCAACTTATGGCTCCGGGGTGAAATTAGCAAAAGGCAGATTCGGGAACTGGCGTTAAGAGGGCGCTATGTGAATAGTTCTGATAAAGATAACGCCCATGTATCTTTTTTTCTGGACGAGATGCAGATAGTTGCTCGTGGATCATCAGTGTCTGGGCGATCAGCCCAAATTAATATCCAGGTCAATGAATCTAAGTTTGATCTGGATTATGACCTTGTCTCAATGCACCTCTTAATTAATGGGCATGGCAGTGGGCTATCGAATGAGCAGAAGTTTCTTCTGATTGTAATGAGCTATCGATTGGCAGCTGAGGGTTGGAGTAAATCTTTGGGAATAGACCAAATGGAGAAGAGCCTGATCTATAACACTCTAAATTACCTCTCCGAAATGCCGGCAGACTATAAGATGTGGGGGATGGCTAAGGAGATTAAATATCCTTTACATTAATAATAGAAGCGGACAATTTTTAAGTCTGTGGTGATAGTCTAATCGTTATATAAATTGCCATTGATAAGATTGTGATATCCAAGGTCTTGTATGGACAGCGGAAGTGGCAATTTTTGTATTATGGTGATGCGCGCTCAACAGATTTCAAATATTTTTTCTAACCGATCTAAAAAAACTATTAGTCCAGTCGTCCCCAAAAGGGGTGTTAACCGGGTAATATTTTAAGTTGGTACGTTAGGTCAATAAAAGAATAATTATTTTAAGGGTTCAATCTTGTGTCAAACCTACACTAGCATTAACCTGCTCTATTTTTGCTTAAAAGGATTTGCATGCCAGCCCGAATTTCACAATTGGATTTGCTGAGAGGAATTGCCATATTGGGCATTCCTTTTATGAATATGGTTAGTTTTTCCATGCCCATGGCTGCCTATTTGAACCCTAAAGCATATCTGGCAGATGGACCACTTAATGATCTGATTTTTATTTTCTTACATATATTTGCCGATCAGAAATTTATGGGACTTTTTGCCATGCTTTTTGGAGCGGGTATAGTCCTTCTTGCTGAGAAGCGTTTACACCAGCAAAAATCTGCCGCTAAGATTCATTACAGCCGCAACTTTTGGCTACTGGTTATAGGCTTGCTCCATGCGATCTATATCTGGGAGGGCGACATACTGACAGTATATGCGCTAGTTGCTATGGTGCTTTATATATTCCGTGGGCTGCGTGGAAGTTGGCTCATTACGCTAGGAACTTTGAGTTTAATGGGCGCTGTACTGGTTTCAAACTATACCGGTGTTGTGTTATCCGGGCTCAGTGGAGAAGCTAAATATATAGTCTCAGATATCTTCGCACCTGATACAGCACAAATTCAAAGGGAAGTTGCGGCCTATACAGGTGGTTTCTGGGAGTTGGTCAATCACCGATTCGCAGCTGAAGATAGCGATGCAGATATGGAGGCGAATATTGTGATGCTATTTTTCAGTTTGTCGTTTATTTTGAAAATCGCCGCGATGATACTAATAGGTATGGGGCTCTATAAAGTTGGTATCTTACGTGGTGAGGCTAGTTTTAAGACTTATAAAAAGATGGCTGTTGTCGCAACACCCATTGGTTTGATCCTTACCGCATTGGGTTTGGTTTGGAACTACAGCAATGATTGGAATATTAATCACTACTTCTTATATGGCGATGCATTTAATCTGGTAGGGGCTACCTTCACCAGTATTGGCTATGTTGGCCTGGCCTGTCTCTGGTATCAGAGTAATACACATCTGTGGATTAAGAATAAAATACAACAGGTTGGCCGAATGGCATTTACCAATTACCTCGCTCAGTCTTTGATTGGTGTGTTTATATTTTATGGCTTTGGAATGGGGCTATATGGTGCGCTGACAAGAGTAGAAGTTGTTGGTGTTTGTATTGGTCTTGTCCTATTTCAGCTCGCTTATTCTGATTTGTGGCTGAAAGTTTTCCGTATGGGGCCTTTAGAGTGGTTTTGGCGGGCACTAACCTATCTGAAGCTTCCACCGATCCTTAGGGCGAAGTCGCTCCAGACTGCCGGTAGGGGAGCTTAATTAGTCTCATTTGAATAGTGAAAGGACACGTCAGCTAGGGCAGTGACAAGTGTTAAGGCTTAGAGAAGAAAAAGCAGCTCAAACTAATCAGATATCCAAATCGCAGAAGCAGAGAGCCGGCTACAATCAAAGATGTGCAACATCACGCAAATAGCGCCGGTTTTAACTACGGGTGCAAGCTGCTGGTGAGGCAAATCGGCCGGTGACTTAGCCTGCAAGACAATCAAGCGTGTCCTTACAGCATCTCCTGGGCGAATAGCAGATCGCTGGCGGCCAGTATTTGATAGATGCAGTCGTATTCATTGTGGGCATATCCTATTCCGGACTTGGCCTTGCCATATTTGTACTGGAGCAGAGTATCAGCAGAACATTCCCTACAGGTTTGTTGCATGCATTTTGGTATCTCTGTCTTTCAATCTCTTTTCTTACCAGCTATGCGCAAATTGTGTGCGGGCGCATTGGAACGGGAGGTGTAGATGCAGGCAAGTTGGGGCTCCAGTTTCAAAGGTACTGGCACCATAAGAAATGCAACGATCCCTGCCTGTGTCTTGCGTGACCCTGGCAATTCTGAGCCATCGGATCTTGTTTCCTGCGATTTGATCTTTCGTAACGGAACGCTGATAGAGGTTGCTCCGGCGGCCAGTCTGCCAGAGGCGTCAGGCGGGCTCGACCTGGATAACGGCTTGGTCCTACCGGCTCTTGTTGATCTGCATACTCATCTGGATAAAGGGCATATCTGGCCGCGTGCATCCAATCCCGACGGCACTTTCATGGGGGCGATGCAGGCGGTTGACAGGGATCGGAGCAAAAATTGGTCAGCAGAGGATGTTCGGGTGCGTATGGAATTTGGGCTGCGTTGTGCCTATACCCATGGCACGGCCGTCATCCGGACGCACCTGGATAGTTCGCCGCTGCAAGATGAGATCACCTGGCCGCTCTTTTGCGAGATTCGCACCGAATGGGCGGGCCGAGTCGAACTACAGGGCGTGTGTTTGTTCGGCATCCATCGCCTTGCCGCAGACGATCAATATTTAGGGCGCATTGCGTCTAGGGTGCAGGCTGCCGGGGGCATCTTGGGAGCAGCGACCTACATGGTGCCCGATCTAGATCGGTATCTTGAAGCGATGTTCCGCGCGGCTATGGAGCATGCGTTGGACCTCGACTTTCATGTCGATGAGACGCTCGACCCATCCGGAATGACCTTGCGCCACATCGCGGAAACAGCTCTGCGCCTGGGCTTTCAGGGGAAAATTGTGTGCGGGCACTGCTGTACTTTATCGGTACAGCCTGATGACGAGGTGGACCGTACGTTGGACCTGGTGGCTAAGGCGGGGATCGCGGTCGTGACTCTGCCGGTGAGCAATCTTTATCTTCAGGACCGGGTAATGGGCCGGACTCCGCGCCGCCGGGGTGTCACGCTGTTGCATGAAATGCGTTCCCGTGGAATAGATGTTGTTGTTGCTTCGGATAATACACGGGACCCTTTTTGCGCCTACGGTGACCTCGATCTGATTGAAGTCTACGCTCAGGCAACTCGCACTCTGCATCTGGACCATCCGGTTGGAGACTGGGTTCGCTCAATAACGACCACGCCGGCAGATATAATGGGGATTTCTGCCGGCTGGATTGGGGCCGGTGAGTCGGCAGATCTGATTCTCTTTCGTGCGCGCAATTGGAATGAACTCCTTTCACGCCCAAATGGTCCACGACATGTGCTGCGCGCAGGGTGCAGCATTGACAAGGACCTGCCGGATTTCCGCGAACTGGATCATCACATGCACATGGGAGCGCAACGCCCATGACTGACATCTCCGCTTTGAAAGCGAATCTCGACGGTATCAAGGTTGAGGATGATCCACGGATAGTGAGAAAAAAGAGCCGGGATTTCTTTTGGTATTCCCCGATCCTCAAGGAGCAACTTGATGCTGTGACCGGTGATCTGCTTGTCAGCCCGAAAAATGTTGACGAGGTTATTCGCGTTCTAAAAGTGTGCTACGCCGCGGACATTCCGGTGACAGCTCGGGGGGCGGGGACCGGCAATTATGGTCAGGCCATGCCACTTTCCGGTGGCGTTGTCCTGGATTTGTCGGAAATGGATGCCGTCAAGGATATTAAACCAAGCGTTGTTGTTACCGAGCCTGGAGCCGTTATGGCGGATATCGATGCGCAGACGATACCCCGGACCGGTCATGCGCTCCGCATACATCCCTCCACCTACCGTATCGCGACCATCGGAGGATTTCTTGCAGGGGGGGCTGCGGGGGTCGGCTCGGTGAATTGGGGGGGGCTCAGGGATCTGGGTAACGTCATCCGTCTGCGGATGGTAACCATGGAGGCGGAGCCGCAGGTTCTGGAGCTGACAGGAAGCGATGTACAAAAGGCTATACACGCTTACGGTACGACAGGCATCATCACCGAGATCGAAGTACCGCTAACAGAAGCTTATGACTGGATCGATGTGCTCGTCGGGTTTGATGATTTTATAAATGCGATCCGTTTTTCTGAAGAGCTCGCCAACATGGATGGTCTTCTGACAAAAAATATCGCTACGATTGAAGCGCCGTTGCCCCATGACTATTTCTTGCGACACAAGAAATTTATCCGCAAGGAACAGTCCGTTGTTGTTCTCATGGTGGCAGCGTTTGCCATGGGGGCATTGGATGGGCTCCTGAGTCGATCGCCGGGTGCTGAGATGTTGTACCGCTCCGATAGCGCAACCGCCGAAGATATCACGCATTTACCGCCGGCTTATGAACTCACCTGGAACCACACAACCTTGCGTGGCCTAAGCGTTGACCCATCGATTACCTATCTTCAGGTCCGTTATCCTGATGTGAAGCCACTTGAGACTATCGGCAAGTTGCAGAGCATATTCGCTGAAGAGTTGCCTGGCCATCTGGAGTTTATCCGCTACAACGGAGGCCTAGTTCCCATTGGTCTACCCATTGTTCGCTTCACGGATAAAACCCGGCTTGATGAAATTATCAAACGGCATGAGGCGCTCGGGTGTACGATCTTCAATCCGCACCGTTACACCCTGGAAGAAGGGGGGATGAAGCAAATTGACCCGGTGCTGCTTGCATTCAAAAGGCAGACAGACCCCAAGGGGCTACTCAATCCGGGTAAGATGATCGCCTGGGAGCATCCAGACTACAAATTCGATAGTGATCAAGGGTTTTTGTTTCCAGGCTTGCAGCGTTCATGACCTTGTATCATTCACCAGGGCCTGAATAGGCTGAATCGCCGGCATCAGTCTATGCCTGTATTGTCATGTTTATATAGCGGTATAATTTTTGAAATCTATGGTGCACTAAGAGCTAATATCGCTAAGTTCCCAGGGACGTGACTGTTATATTGGTTGGTAAGATGATTTATTTATTCGGGTATAAATAGGATGTGTAAATTTAGCATTATTCCTTTTCAGTTTTATTGAGCCATCTAATAATCGAGATATGTTCGTCATCTCCAATTGTAGTCATACTCTGATGGTTTCTATTGTGAATCTTGACTAAGTCAATATTATCTTGGCTTAAGCTTTTGTAATCTGAGTAAGGAGCGATTCGATCGGTATCTGAGGATATTAAAAGTATTGGAGTTTTAGATGATTGGATAAGGGGGATTATATTTGTATCCTCCAGGTTAATATTGTTTTTTTCCAAGACTAAACTGGCGCCTTTGCGAATATCTTGTTCCGGAATGATTTTGCTAAGTATTGGATGTGTGACTTTAGAGTGATTATATAAGGCTTGATCAAATTGCGGCATTGGGGCTAATAAAATAACTCCACTGATATCCGTTCTCAAATTTGAGATATATGTAGCGGTTAAGGCGCCCATTGAGTTCCCAACAATATAAAAATTATCCTTCTTAATAATATCTGCTTCAATGAGGTTGTTAATAAAAGGGTTAATGAGTTTGCTATCATAAACTCCATATTTCTTAATCCCACCTGATTCACCATGACCGAGGAGATCTGGAACAACAACATGATAACCTAAGAAACGAAAATATATTGCCGAGTTCAACATGAATTCTTTGGATACCCGAAATCCGTGTAATAATATTACCGTTCCAGAATATATCCTTGTTAAAGAACTCTTATTCAAATTCATGCTGGCAGTACTTTCACTGCCATTTGCTTCAAATGTAACAGAGTATTGTAAATTTTGGTCTATTAAAGGGGCTCCATGATAATAGCTTATACAGATGTCATCCTTTACAAAGCAATATTTATCTTTCTTAAAACCATGTTTTATAATTCTTTCAATGGTTATTATGTCATCAAATGGGAAGCATTTAGAGCTTTCTATAAAGTTGGCAATCATTTGAGAACATACAGCACGTATAGGGCGTAACAGTAGGGTTGAGAATAGCACTGGCAAATTAGCTATGGACCTCATTTCTATGTTTCCTATGCTGTATCTTTAGTGCTTGACTGAAATCTACAAATTGATATCGTCTGCCTGAATAATAGGCGGCACCTTGTTAGTTCTTTTGACCCTCATCAGCCTTTCAACCCGTTTTGTGCTAAAGGCACCAGGGTATTGCTGGACTACAGATGCCAAGTTATGAATCTCAACTAGAATTCGTTTTCGAACTATGTCCGGTTCTGTAATACCGGTATAAGCTAAAGTAAGTTCGCTTGCAGATTTACGTGTTTCCCCGCTTTTTGTGAGAATCAGCTGCGCCTCCTCAACACCATCCTCTTCTCTAGCGATAGCAAGTATGTTCCTAACGCTAAGAATCGCACTACAAAGACTCACATCATCGTCCGCGCGCCCCTCAATCAGCAATGCATTTGGCTGACCACATGGGCAAGTGGCTTGCCGAATCAAATCCCCTAACCGATAGCGTATAACTGGTACTGTCCAGCCATCGCCAATACGTGTGAGTAGGGCCCCGTGATCGTCGGGTTCAATCAATTGATCCGCTAAAAGGTGGTAAGTATCCCGATCACACTCGGGCTCGTTAACAGCGATGCTGTTGGTCTCCACCGAACCGTAGTCACACCAGAAGCCGGCATTTGGAAAGGTCATACGCACCGTATTAAACTTTTTCTCGGTCCAGGGTTCCGCCATCCAAATAATTGTTTTGATGTTCAGTTTGCAATTGCCATCTAGGATGCCCTGGGCGAAGTCCGCCAATCCTGTGGGGGCCCCAGCAAGGGCATTAATCTCTATCTTGCGAAATGTCTCCAGCCAAGCGCCTGTTTCAGTGGGAGTAAAGGGCCCTACAGGTGCGGTGATAGCTCTGCTTTTTTCGGCGAGAGTTTGAATAAAGTAGTGGGCACCCCATAGGCGGCCGGGGTTGAAAAGGTTGAGAAGTACATCGCCAGGCCCAAGTGGTTTCCACTGTTGTAGAAGTCTCTGTGTTGCCTGATGGAAGGGAGTATAGGCCAGCTTGGGGTTTCCTGTGGTACCACCGCTGGACATTAATATAGCGCCCTCTGTTTTTGCCAAGGCTTTGGTGACTTTTAAAATTTCTTTCGGCCCACTGATAGGTAGGTCTTCAATCCGGTTGGCGTTTGGGGGCACACTGAGCCCCCCCTGTTCAGATATTGATCTGGCATGGTGTAACAGCTGGCTCCAATCTAAGTGTCCGATGGTCATGGGGAGCTCCGTGTTTCCATTTCTTTATTGACTTGCCGGATGGATGGCCATAGTTATGAATACATCAGCTAGGGCTTTTGTGCTGAAATGACTGAGAAATAGCCGAGTGCTTTGTGGCTTTGCGGGTTTTTAAAGCCGGCTTTAGTGAGCATTTGGTATAGCTCCTTTTCAGAATATAACCGTGAACCATGATTCATAAAAAGATGGAAGCTAAATAAGCTCGGTGTAAGCTGGCTCTCATCTAGGAGCATGTCATGAATAAAGATAAAACCCTCTTTGGGCAGTAGAGAGAAGGCCTTACTCAGTAAGGATTCACAGATAGCTTCTTGCCAGTCGTGTAGTACATTGCTAAAGCAGAGGCCGTCAAAGCCCGTGGGCCACTCAGCGCTGAATAGGTCCCCCTTTGCAATGGTTATTTGCTGTGTTTTGTTAAATTTTTGTACATACTCCTTGGCAATTTCACAGACTGGAGCAAGATCAAAGAGTACAGCAGTGCGATTTGGATATGTTTCACAAAAGGCCAGGGCGATAGTCCCTGAGCCGGCACCAGCATCAAGTAAGGTATCAACCTGTTTGAAAATACCGTCTGAAGCGGCTTTAACTGCAGAGGCGAAACCCTGAGAGTGCATTAGATGAGTAAACGCCGCTGCCGATTCATTATCCATTTCATCGTTTTGCCACATATCGGTTACTGAACGCCCCTTACACTCCAATTCATATTCCCGTTTAAGGCTGGTTATAATTTTCTTGTCCAAATGATTGATATCGTAAATAGCAAAGGGGTCCAGTAAGACTTCCCCCCAATAATATAAACTGTTCTTATCTAAATAATTTTTTGCCAGCTCAGTGTTCTCATACTGGGCCAGTTCCATTTTGATATAACCCAGGTGATTAAGAATCAAAAGATATTGCTCAACACCCTTGCTACTAAGTTGCAGTGCCTGAGAGATCTTGTCGCTAGTGTTGTAGCCCTTGTCTATCAGGCCGTAAATATCAAGTTGAGCGGCAACCTTCAGACAAGCAAAGGTGTAGTTGCCCATCAGGCGATCCCACAAGGGGGTGTCTGAGGAGGTGGGCGCCTTTATATACATACTCTATCTCACTATTGTCTTTCTAAATATCTTCAACACGAAGGGTTACACTCTAATATGTGTAGAAGTGACTTATATATTGATTTGTCGCTTAACTTCTATTTTTGTCACCTAAATGAACTCTAAGGTTTGTTTGTCTTTTCGCTGTTTGGTTTAGGCCTATTTGTTTGCTCTTTTGCTTTTAGAGTAATAGTAGATCTCCAGTAAAGCACTAGGATGTCGCGATTTTGAACCAGTATAGGGCTGTGTGGAGTGGTTATGATTAGAGATTTTTTGCTGGAGATAAAAAAAACTTTTAGGGCTGATCAAGTTGTATCTGAGCAGGATGAAATAGTACAGCATATTGAAAATGTTACATCATATAACGTAGATGTTCCTTTAATCTTATATCCTGAGTCTGCTGAGGAAGTTCGACAGATAGTCTTAAATGCAAATAAATTTAAAGTTTGTATACAGCCTTTTAGTACCGGAAAGTCCTGGGGTTTTGGTTCAAAATTATCAACGCAGGGTGATCTAATACTTGTTGATCTTCATCGAATGAATAAGATTATCGAAGTAAATGAAGAGTTTGGCTATGCAGTTATTGAGCCGGGAGTGACACAGTTTCAACTTTTTAATTACCTCAATGAGACTGGCTCAAAGTATTTTTCAGACACAACAGGCTCTGCAAAGGATACAAGTATAGTAGGCAACGCTCTAGACAAAGGGGTGGGGTACAATATGGAGCGATATAAGCAACTTCTTAATCTGGAGGTTGTTCTAGGGGATGGGAGAATATTTAAGACGGGATTTGGGCATTATGCAAATTGTAAAGCAACTAATACCTTTCCGGAAGGAATAGGGCCATCATATCTTCGGATTTTTTTGCAATCAAATTTTGGAGTTGTAACTCGTGCAACAATAGAGTTGAGGAGAAGGCCTGAAAAAAAGTGCATGTTTTTGACGGTTTTAAAGGATGAAAGTTACCTGGGTGATGCAATCAATGCCCTCAAAGGAATTAAACAACTTGGGTTGGTTAATTCTATTACTCATTACTATGAAAATGTCCGGGTTAAAAATGGTCTGGCTCCTGTAATGTATCAAGATCTTAAGGGGCAGGGTGTTGATATAGATCGCGAGAGTTTGATGGGATTTCTGAATCGATACTCATTTGGTGCAGGTGTAATATTTTCAAATATCAGTGGCACCAAATACCAGATAAAAGCAGCAAAAAAAGAGTTGAAGAGATTGAGTCCTTGGGGTATGACTTTTTATGTAACGGATAGGTTGATTAACTTAGGGTTGTATGCTTCCAAGCTTGTCGGCTGGAAAAAAATGAACTCTTTTATTCATTGTAATGCAGGCTTTTATCGTATGGCATTGGGTGAGCCAAGTGATCGACCTATTATGAGCATTTATTGGCCGGCTCAAACGGAACTTCCTGAAGGATGGGAGAATCCGGATCACACTGACATTGGTATGCATTTCATTCTTCCAACAGTGCCCATGAATGTTGAATATGTTCAGCAGGCAAACTCAATTGTTCGCAAAGTAAATACACATTACAGTAAGGCTCAAGCAAGTTATGCATTTGGCCTTGTTGATGACAAGACAACTCATTTCAGTATATCAACGCACTTTATACGTACCGATAAAGTAGCGCGAGAGGAATCTCGATCCTTGGCAAAGGAGCTTAATGAAGAATTCATCAAGGCTGGCTTCCATCCTAACCGTCTATTTGTTGATTTTATGGATCTTGTAGTTGATCCTGACGATATTTTTTGGCAGGTCACAAGGGATATTAAGAAGGTTTTCGATCCAAATGGCGTCATTGCACCTGGCCACTACAATTTAACTTGACACAATTTTGGTAAATGTTAGTGAAAGCTTTTTAGTTCTTATTATGGGTGTTGAAATTTTCATTTTAAGAAATTTTAACTTCCCCTTTAGTTTGAGAGTGTAAGAGTTATTTAAATGTTTACTGAGAAAAGATATCGGCAGTATATTAGTGATTTTAACTCTACTTTCACTGGAGGAGTCAGCTTGGATGATTTCTTTGGTCAGTATTACGAAAAGAATGCAACTTTTGAGTATGTTCCTCAAGCTCGTAAAAATATTGGGCGCGACCAAATTCTGGCCTTCTGGGAGGGCGTTGCTGAAAAAATGCAGGAGGTGATTCTAAGTCATACTCATTTCTTGGCGGATGAAAAAACTGTAGCTTCTGAAGCGCCGATAGATTTCCTCTGTAAAGAGGATCTTGAGTGGAATGGCATAACTTATAATGCCGGCTCAAAATTCAGGCTTATGATGTGTGCTTTTTATGATGTAAGTCCAAGTAACAAGTTTTCGTATGTTAGGGTATATTCGATATATAATCCGGGTTATAAGCCTGATGAGTAAAATTTGTTTGCTCGCAATTGCTCAGCTAGGATCCTAGTTCGATGTTAAATGGTTTGTTTAGGCCCAACAAGTGGGCCGTAGCTTTTGAATTTTTCAAGAGTCAGTCAATAGTAACCACAACTTTGCCCATAGCTTTACCGCTACTCAGCCTTGCGTGAGCTTTGCCAATCTCCTTATAGCCAAAGGATGATTCGTCGAGTACGGGTTTGACATCACCCTTTTCTACAATAGATTTAAGGGCTTTTAAAATGGTCCCATGGGCTTTGCGCCCTTGATTATGAATCATAGGGATCAACATAAAAACGACATGCAAAGAAAGGCCTTTAAGGTGGGCCGTTGTTAAGTCAAGCTCAACCATAGCAACAGTTGATATCACTTGCCCATTGAGTGTGGCTGCTTCGAATGATTTTGCCATGTTAACGCCACCCACAGAATCGAATACGATATCAAAGCCTTTGCCATCTGTATGTTTTTTGACGTATTCCTCGACCGATTCTTTTTTGTAGTTGATTGGTGTTCCACCGAGCTTTTTGATTAGAGCCATTTGAGGCTCACCGGCGCCTGTTGAAAAGACCTCGGTGCCAAAGTGACGGGCTAATTGCAAGGCAATATGCCCAACGCCTCCCGAACCACCATGAACAAGGACTTTCTGACCCGCTTGAATACCAGCACGTTTTAGCCCTTCATACGCGGTAATACCAACCAGTGGTAAAGCAGCTGCTTCTCGCATGGTTGTATTTGTGGGCTTTAATGCGATCAGGTTGGCATCCGCAATCATATATTCGGCCAGGGTGCCCGGCAAATCTGCTAAACCACCGGCACAACCATAGACTTCATCGCCAACCTTATAGTCACTGACACCTTCACCAACCTCTTCAATCGTACCAGCGAAATCCATGCCTAAGATGGCGGGGAGAGGTGGAGAGAAGGGCAGTTCCGTGCCCATTTCTCGGATCATCGTATCGACGGTGTTAACGCTGGTTGCTGCAACCTTTACCAGTACATGCCCAGCCTTAATTGTTGGCTTTACTACATCGGATTCTTCAAATACATCTGGACTGCCAAAGGCATTTACTATCATTGCTTTCATTTTTAATTCTCAAATATCACGGATAATAATGGTAACTAATCAGGATTTTGGACTGATCACCGAGGTGAATTATTAATAGTCAGCCCTTAGAATAGAGAGACTCTATTTTTCTATTGGAAAGAGAAAACTTTCAAAGGGTTAATTGATGTTCTGTACTTGCATAACCAGTTCACTCCAATTGCGTTGATTTTCAATATCGTGCTCTAATCCCTGCTCATCAGCGATCGAAAACCGCTTTAGTGCAGGTGTTTTACTGGTCGCTTGATATAACCAGTAGGCTTCAGCCTTCAATGCTTCATCTATCGGCTTGTCGATGGACTCATATACGGCCTGCTTACAGGCATTGATAGATTCAGCAGGAAATTGAGAGATTCTCTTTGCTAGTGAATCTACATATTCACCGATTTCATCAGGGTCCAGTGCTTTGTTAATTGTGCCTAGCCTCTCCGCCTCATCCGCATCGAAGTCTTGAGCACTTAGAATGATCTCTAATGCTCTCCCTAACCCGGTCTGGCGAGCCATCCGAGATGCGCCACCACCGCAGGGCAGTATTCCCATACCAACTTCCATTTGCATAAACTTAAATTTGCCACGTGCGGCAAAGCGCATATCCATTGCCAGCGCCAACTCGTGGCCGCCGCCTCGAGCAAAGCCTTCCAGTTTGGCAATGGTTGCCTGTGGAACTTTACTAATTCGCTCACAAACCGCTTGTAAATCGAGTAACTTAACTTCATCTCGGGATATTGCCTCATCAGACATATCCTTTAAGAGCTCGGTGTCATAGTGGCAGACCCAAATTTCAGGGTTTGCCGATTGAAAAACTACCACTTTGGTATTGCGATCCCGTTCCAGGCGCATGGCTAAACTGTTAAGGTCCGCCAGCATTTCTTGCCCCTGGACATTCACTGGCCCAAAATCAAATGTGACGGTTAAAATGCCTTCCTTTTGAGCGGTTGAGAATGTAGTAAAGCCTTCATACTTCATCATTATGTCCTTTTAGGGGGGGAAGGTATTGATTGTTTAAGTTACAGGTTATGCTTTAGGGGATTTGAGCCCCTAACTCATTAGCAACGCTTTCAATTTCTAAAATAAGCAATTCATTCTTTGCCTCATCAAGAGCATCGGGGTGTGGCTGAGACCAATTGCCCAGGTCGTTATCAAAGTACTTGCCGGTAGCACTGGAGAATTCATCACTAAGAGCTGCTCGAACCAATACATCAGCCCCAATACCTATATCTCTCCCAAGCGAGCCATAAGCCTCTTTCACCATTTTGCTGCCCAAGAATGATGCGGGGTTAATGGCAATGAATGCTGGGGCTTCATTGCCAAGGGATTTGGATAATTGGAAGGTCCACATCGTAATAGCCAATTTACTCTGGGCATAAGCATCACTATCAGAGAGGAGTTGCTCACCTTTAAGCGCTTCCAGATTCACAGGCGCCTGGGCGGCAGAGGATAGATTGATGACACGGCCACTACTATTGAACAGAGTTAAAAGGTGCTTGGTTAATATATATGGTGCAATAGTATTTACGATAAAACGAATATCGTACCCTGAGTCTGTAACTGGATTGGGTATTTTAAGTACACCAGCATTGTTTATTAGCACGTCAATATTTGAATAGTGACTTTTAACTTTTACTGCCAGTGCCTCAACTTCAGATAGGTTAGTGAGGTCTGCCAGAAAAGTGTCTATTGTGGTTTCAGGGTAATCTTGTGAGATGCTTTTCTTTACCTGTGCCAATTTAGACTTGCTTCTGCCATGCAACAGTAAAGTATGGCCTTTTGACGCTAATAGCTTTGCCGTTTCCAGTCCAATACCATCTGTTGCGCCTGTTAGTAAAATTGTCTTCGTCATTAATTATTCCTATCCTTTCAACTCTGGAAGAATATTTGTAGCAATCTGTTGAAGTGTTTCTTGTACGTCTCGTTTATTAAAGCGTAGATTAAGCGCAATATGATTAATGCCAATTGCCGCTCTTGACTTCAAATACGCAGCTAATTGATTGATGCCGATGCGAAACCCCAAATGTATTGGTTGTGGCGGACAATCAGGGTCGTCAATAACATCAATATACAGTGGCTCCATAACTGGCTTGGCAGGGACCCCTTCTTCGCAGATGTTTTTTCTTAGTTGTTTAATAAAATGCTTCTGCTCTGTATGGGGCCTGGGATATGTAATCCATCCGTCGCCATTGCTCGCTAGCCAATCTGGGGCCTGCTGGGAGGATCCTGTTATTAGTAACGGCAATTGTTGGCCATAAGGCTTTGGCAAAAGGTCCACTTCGCCAGATACAGCCCCAAGGCGATTCTCAAAATGAGGGTAGGGGGCTGTTATTTTTCGAATGTATTCGTAACTCTCACGAAAAATCGCCCCCCTCTCCTTATAAGGAACATTCATCGTTGGATATTCTTCAGGGCGATCGCCGCTGGCAATGCCAAGGATAAGTCGCCCTCCGGAGAGTTGATCAACTGAGGCAGCTGCTTTTGCAACGTGTGCCGGGTGACGTAATGGCAAAATAAGACTCGCTACGCCGAGGCTAATCTTTGAAGTAGCACCTGCAAGTAACCCAAGGTAGACGAAAGGGTCAAACACTTGCCCGGCATCACCAAATGAAGGCACATTGAACGGCACGTCTCTTAGCCAAACGGCGCTAAAACCCAGCTCCTCAGCGAGTTGAACTCTCTCAATATGATCTGCCATAGTTGGCACAGAGGTTGTCGAGTAGTTTTCAATAGGGACGACTAGGCCTATAGAAAGTCGTCCAGGTTTAAATACGCTATTGAAGCCAGTATTGATTTCGGGAAACCAAACTTTTCTATCTCTTTGGCCAGAAGTCACAAAACATCCCCTTCAACATAGTTGACACAGCGGGTTATGGTTGTTGGCATTGCCATGTCCTTTGCACAATTGGGATCAGTTGGCTCATATCCCATAAATGTTCTGAAGAGAGAAAATACCATCTATTGATCTCTTCTAATCGCGAACGAACTTCCTGTTATTGCTTAGCTACAAGACCTTTTGAGGCAACTACTCAACAGCTGGTCAAAGCCTAATTCATTGTTTATTACGAATAAATGAGGTATAAATGGATTCAGAATTCTGATTTTGGATATAATTGGTGGATACGAACGGAATAAGGCTTTTTGTGCTGGCTGCTGACATGCTCAATATCAGTTCCGCGGGGCGTCAGCTTGGGTTGGCTCCATCAGTAGCCAGTGCGCGCCTGTCAAAGCTTGAGGTTCAATTAGGGGCGGATCTATTCCATAGATCCACTCGGAAGGTCACTTTATCGACAGAAGGAGCCGAATTCCTTCCCTATGCTAGAGAGATCCTTGCCCAAGAAGATGCTGCCTTGGCAGCTTTGGGTAAAGGCAGCTCAAATGTGAGCGGAACGCTAAGATTTGCGGCTTCAAGCACATTTGTACAGCGCTTTGTAGCACCGATACTGCCTGAATTTCTTGAGCGATATCCCGGTGTGAATGTGGAGCTTAAGCTATCTGATACACAAGTTAACCTCATCGAGGGAGGCTTTGACTTAGCCCTACGCAACTATGCCGTAGAAGACAGTAGTCTTATTGGACGTAAACTTGCAGAAGACAAGAGAATCCTGTGCGCTTCCCCCAGCTACTTAAAGAAATACGGTGCTCCAAATACGCCTGAAGATCTCATTCGGCACCAGCTTTTGGTGTTTATGAATTCAAAGCCCAGAAAGCTGATATCTGAAAGTGATAAACAAGCTGGATCATTTCCTCCACCGAAAGGCAAGTCTCGAGTAATTTGTGATGATGGCGCCAGCATGCGTATAGCCGCAAAGGCCGGGGTTGGGGTTTGTATGAGTTCGTTATGGAATATTTATTCTGAATTAGAAGAGGGCACACTGGTTCGGGTACTGCCAGATTACAGAATTGATGACCAGGCAGCGATTTGGCTTGTCTACCCTAAATCTAATGTACTCACTTCAAAAGTCAGGGTGTTTATTGATTTCCTTGTTGAAAAGATTGGTATTTCAGCCACCTGGGCAAACCTGAAATCCCAATAAAGTATCCCTCACTTTATCCAGTCGTTCCATAACTGGAGAGATAAATTTTATAGAAAATTGAGGCTGAAACTGTAAATTTTACGCTGTAAATAAGTGGAAGTTTTAGTAGAGATGTAAGAAAGGAATTGTTGTCCGCTAAAATACAACAACTCCCTTCTTCAACTAGAGCACAAAATTATTGGGTCTTTTGGGGCGACGCTCAGTGGTGCGTTAATCCTGAACTCCGGCTAGCCTCAAATAAGAACCAAGATCGCCTTTCAGCCTGATCAATATACTCCTCCAGTATGCTCGCAGTTGCAATGTCACGATGCTCATCGCAAAGCTCATGGACTTTGCGCATATTCGCAATCATTTGCTGATTGTCTTCAGCAAGTTCCGTGAGCATATCTTGTGGGTCTACATAATCCGCATCATTATCTGAAGATCGTTGTAGTTTGGCGATCTGACCAATGGAGCGAAGTGTGGTTCCCCCCAGTTTACGCACACGCTCTGCCAAGACATCGGTCATCTCAAAAATTTGACTGGCCTGATCATCAAACAGTAAATGGTAGTCTCGGAAGTGCGGACCGCTCACATGCCAGTGAAAATTCTTCGTTTTCATGTATAAGCCAAAGGTGTCTGCCAGTAGCGTATTGACGGCAGTAGTAATGCTACTCCTAGCGTTCTCGCCCAAATCAGTTGGAGCCTTAAGTCTGGCTTGATCCTTTGCGCTTACTTGTTCACTGGTTGCTTTTCTCATAGGAAGCCTCATAAGGTTATGGCAAGGGGGAGAGCTAGAAGAGTAGATATTATCTTGGCATTAGATTAGACGCCTGTAGGGCGACTTGCCAGTCAAGCCTGGGTCACTCTGAGACTTTCGCCTTTGTTCCCGCACAATATTTAGCAGGTGTCTGGTCTAAACCAAAAGCCTTCATCAGCTGCCTGCTTGCCCCAATATAGGACCCTACTGTTGCGCCTGACCAATAGCCGGTATCACAAGTCAACGTAACGCAGTCTCCTCCAAAAGTTACAAAAGGCTGATCACGTACTATTTTGCATGTGCAAATGGCCTTGAGTGGATTCATTGGGTCGACAATACAGGGTTGATCCAGGCAATCCGTCCAAGGTTTACCTTCTGGACAGGAAAGCACTGGTTTAGTAGGTGCCTGAGCGAAAGAAAAAGTCGATAAGACTTTTTTTACACCGGTTGAGTGAGTTACAGGAATCCGGGCTTTACATGCTGACATCCCGAAGTTTAAACCCTTGTTAACATCACATTGGCAAATTGCATTTGAATCCGGATTTCTGGGGTCCGGGATACAAGGGGCGGAAGTGCATAAGACATATTCATTACTACAAATATTGCCCTCACTACTTTGAGGAGGCTTAGGCTTACCTTCTTCAGCCGCTGTGTTAAACCCTATTAAGGCAAGAGCAATCAAAATCATTATGAATAAGAATGAATGCTTCTTCATGCACATCTCCTTTATGAGTCAAGGGGCGAGTAGGATGTAAGCAGACATTTACTCAAACTCAAATAATAGCAGTCGTTGATTAATGGTTGTTTCCATATCGCTATCGACCAGACAGTGTGTGGGAACACCCAAAAACATGACCTTTATTTGGTCATTAGGTAGTCGTGGTCGTGGCTTATCCAAGCTTATTATGAAAAAAACTTATAGGATCAACTAAGGTAACTACTCTATCTCGCTTTGCCTCTGGCAGATTCACCCAACGATATTTAAATTTTGAATATATCCGAAAAGTTTATAGACAGTATTACTGAATAGTATTTAGCCATTTAACAATTGCATTATGCTCGATATTACCTATTGTATTCATGCTTGGATGAAACCTGCCATTAATTTTGAATATTTTGATATTATCTTTCTTCAACTGCTTGTAACTTGTATATGGTGAAATTTGGTCTGAATCTGAGAGTATTAGTAGAGTCGGAGTCTGTGAGGATTTTAAGAGGGGTTTTATGTTTGTATCCTTCAAATCTATGTTAGATTTTCTAAGAGCCAAAATCGCCCCGTTGCGTATGTCTCTCTCAGGGATAATCCTGCTAAGTATGGGGTGATCAATTTTTGCATAATTGTATACAGCCTCATCAAATTGCAGCATCGGAGCTAAAAGAATGATTCCACTGATATCTGATCTTGAAGTGGAAATATGTGATGCCGTTAAGGCTCCCATAGAGCTTCCTACAATATATATTTTTCCACCTTTGATAGTCCCTTCTTCAATTAGGTTGTCGATAAGAGCACTAATATATTGACTATCATCTACTCCATATTTCCTCCTGCCACCAGTATCACCGTGACCGAGAAGATCCGGAACAATAACCTGAAATCCAAGAAAGCGGAAATATAGAGCAGAATCCAACATAAACTCTTTTGAAGTACGGAATCCATGCAATAAGACTACGGTACCAAAGTAACTTCGATCTAAAGAATTTCTATTTAAGTTAATCTTAACGATATTTTCTCTTTCGCCACGGTTTAATGTTACAGAGTAGTTAAGGTTATTTTCGTCTAAAGGTGAGCCGTAATAATAGCTTATACATACCTTTTTCTTAGATGGGCAATATTCATTTTTCCTAAAGTCTAACTTCTTAATACGTTCGGGAGTTATTCTGTCAACAAAGGAAAAGTTTTCAGCTTTTTCTATTGAGCTAGCTATTCTTTGAGAGCAGGCTGGGATAACTATGCATATTGAGATAACAGTTAGCACTCTGGCTAAAATTGACTTGGCTTTCATATTGCTTGAGTTCAATTAGTAACTGCAGTTTGTTCATATGGCGCGTAGATAGATTTGCTGCTCCATAAATCACTCATCTGGTGATATCCCGCGACAGCTTACTCTTGATATATCAGCTTAGCTGACCCTAAAAAATATAGCTTAAACATCTATACCTTATTATTACTGTCATTTAATATCCTGCAGGTTCAAGCCCACTAGTGAGCCACAATCGTTTCAATTTGGAATAGTGCATACCTGCCAGTAGAGTAGGGTGGTAGTTTTACCGCACTTCCTTAACCTACTTACTTCGCCTGCTCTCATACCGTTCCCGCATCATCACGGATATGCTTACGGGGACGGTACCTCAAACCTTCAGAAATACCAGTATGGCGAAACCAGTGGACAATAGCCGCCTTAAGCATTTGGTCGCAAACAGTGATCGTACAGCCTTTGTATCTTTACCTAAAATGTGAAACCATTAGTTTGCGCCGCAATCTTTCTTGGAATCACCCATAGCGGGTAACGATCTTTAAACGGCAACCAACTCAGAGATTCACAAGTACATAGCGAATAGGCTGCTCATAATGAATAAGGATAGATCGTGAACAGTTGGCGATGTCTCGGCCATAATCTCAGAAATTCCGCTATTAACATCCCTAATGCTTATCTCAGCCTAGACGAAATTGAAGATCAACTGGTAGACAAATGATGTGTCCGTTGTTGATGGATCGAGTCCAAGCATGTAAATCACTATAAAGAAAGCTGCAGAAGCGGCCAGAGTAGAGCTTAAAACCAATCTAATTTGATGTAATAAATATGAATAGCCTCGTTATTCCCGCTGCGCTTCCCATTCCTTTTTCAAGCTTTCCTCACTCCAACCATGTCGGCCGGCTTGGGTTTCAAAAAATGGAACCCAGTGACTTTCAAGTACTTCAACTTCATCAGACTTTTGATTTAACTTCTTCCAACCAGTACCACCTGGCATACGACAGTTTCTACCGCCCGGTAACGGGGGAGTATTCTGTATAGCTTTCGCAAAACGATCAGACTTAGCCTTTACTTCGGAAATAGGGCCGAATTTAGAGGGATCAATACATATATAGTAACTACCACCTACTGAGGTAGCCTGTGCCTTACCGTTTATGAAGTCTGCTAAAGTGGGAACCTCTGGGGTTATGATACCTCTAGGATTTATGATGCCTGTTAGTAACTCGTTCCATAGATTCAGCATATAAACCCGGGGTTCGTGAAGATTCTGGAAGCAGGTCTGATCATATACACGACCATATCCCTCGACTGGAATTGCATAAGGAGCCAAATCATTACCCAGCTCACCTGTATCCGGGTCAATTACAGCATTATATTTAAGCTTGGTACCTTGCAAAACAGCCTGTGCAGTATCTGCATCATACCACTCACACAGTTTCGTGCTCATCCAGACCGGTGGCTGTTCTCCGCTTGGGCCTATGGCATCAAGCGGCGGTACGGCAATTGTATTTCCCATACCGCCCAGTGGGGAGCACATGGGTACAGAGTTATTCGACGCTTGTGCTACACAATCGGCTTGATGAGCAAGCCACGTGTATGCGCCAAAACTGCCAGCATCATTATGATTATGAGCAAATACTATTGAAATGCCTTGCTCTTTTGCTTTTTTGATCGCAGTCTGGGCAACTTTCGTCATCGTATAGTATCCAGATGAGCGTTTACCATCAATTGATGCCCAAGTAGGACCTTCATCAACGATCTCAGGTTCAGCTTTGATATCCAACATTCCCATTTTATGGGTCAAATCTATGGCTTCATAAACACCGAGTCCCTGATTTAGTTTGCCCTGGAATATTCCGATCATTAATGCATTTGCCACCGCATTGCAGTGCTCATCGCTTGCCCCCTCAGCTTTCCATATCCTTCTAATGCAGTAACTTAAAAAATCTCCACTTGTTTTTCTCGTTTGTGCATCAGCATTCATATTTTCTTCCAGTTATATTAACCTGTTGGTCAAAGTATAGATGGGTATCAAAGGAGAATTACAAACTATAATTTTATGATTTATCCAAAAAATTAATTGTAGTAAATTAAAATCTAGCTCTAAATTTATATTTAAACAATTAGGTAGTTAGCTACTATATAACTAGCTATTAATCTCAGAGCCTGCTTTATGAAAAAACTCTCAGGTAAGATCGCGATTATAACTGGTGCTACCAAGCAAAAAGGGTTGGGTCAAGCTGTAGCAATAAAACTAGCCTCATTAGGAGCAACTGTGATCCTTGCAGGGAGAGAAAAGTCAAAGGATAGCCTTGAATGTAATGTTAAAGAAATAGAATCTAGTGGCTGGGAGGCTACATATATATTTATAGATATGTCAAAACCTGATCAAATAGATAATGCAGTTAATGACCTGGCAGATAAATTTGGTCGAATTGATATTTTAGTCAATAACGCTGGGGTTGGATTTGGATCCGCCATTTTAAATGAAAATGAGAATAAGGATTGGGATATTAATTACAGCATCAATGTAAAAGGTGCATTATCTATGTGTAAGGGAGTACTGAAGATAATGGAAAAAGAGGGTTCTGGGGCAATAGTCAATGTTGCATCTACAGCTGGTATCGGGGTTTCTGCGGGTATGCCATATCCTTATATAGCTACAAAGCATGCATTGGTAGGTGCAACCAAAGCTTTAGCTTTAGAATATGCAGACAAGGGCATAAGGGTTAATGTTGTAGCACCTGGTGCAATCAATACAGATATGTTGCAGCAAGCTTATGCGGCAATAGCTGAAGGCGAAGGAATTTCTATTTCTCAGGCAGCCGAACAAGAAAACTCATCTATACCGTTAGGGCGCCCAGCAGAACCCTTTGAGGTTGCTGCGGCAATAGCTTTTTTAGCAAGTGATGAGGCATCGTATATTACAGGTGTTGTATTACCTGTAAGTGGAGGCTTGTCTCCAGGAATTTAGTAATATTTAAGAGGTAATAGCTTACTTTTAGGTTCATATAATTATATTGTATTGAATAAGATTTCCATGTGAGCATTCAAAATGCTCAGCACTTGCGCTTCCTCACTCATTTCTTTTGAAAAAATTAATCCAATTAAAAGGTCAAAAACCTTAACAAAAAAATGATAGCAGCCGAAAACTAACAGTTCCTAGGAAAACCGAATTTTGGAGACATAAGCTATGAATAGATTCTTTGATATTAATGACCAAGTGGCAGTGATAACTGGAGGAAACTCAGGAATTGGATTGAGCACTGCAAAACGTTTCCATAAGGCTGGCGCTCACGTCATTATAGCGGGTATTGGTAGTGGGGATAATGCAATTCGGGATATAGAAGGCGGCGACTTTGTTGAAACAGACGTATCAAGTGAGTCACAAGTAAAAGAATTAATGAATTACGCAGCAGAAAAATTTGGGAAAATAGATACTTTGGTTAATTGTGCAGGCATAAACAAAGGATATGAAACGCTGCTTAACGTAGATTGCAATGACTTTGGGGCAAACTACAGCGTCAATACAATGGGAGTCGTTTTTGGTATAAAATACGCCACACCTCATATGAAGTATGGTGGCTCCATAGTCAATGTTGCTTCAGCCGCCGCAAAATCTGGCGTTCCTTACCTTGCTCCATATGTTGCATCAAAATGGGCAGTTGTTGGTATTACACAGACAGCAGCATTGGAGTTAGGGGCACAAAATATTAGGGTAAATGCCATATGCCCAACTTCCGTTGATACACCAATGGCCCAAGCAGAAGGCGGCGAACCGCAATTAGCTATGGAAAAAGTTGCTGTTCCTTTGGGACGCATTGCACATCCAGATGAAATTGCCGCTTTGATACATTTTCTAGCGTCACATGACTGTACCTTTATCAATGGTCAAGCCATTAATGTTGATGGTGGTTTTAGTGCAGGGCTTTCTATCTCTGCATTCAATAAATTGGCTCATACTTAGATATAATTTAAGGTGTTTCATATTGTTATTTAAGTGGACGTAAAAATGAGTAAAAGGAATTACCCTTATCCAGAAATGTCGAAAGAGAAAAAAGCACGTCTTCAGGATTTATGGAAACATTCTAGAAGCTCTGATGGGATAGACCCGGAAGTAGCGTCTCACCTACAAAGAATGGGTAAGATGGGCGGCGTTGGATTAGAAGTTGTTGGTAACCTAAACAAGGATTATTTAGGTGGCTTTATGTCGCCTTACTCTCGGGACTGTAAAAATGCAGACCTCGTAATAGTTGGCCAGCCCTTAGAAAAGGCTGCGCCGATGAATGCATCTCATAAATATGGTCCAAAAGTCCTTCGTGAGTTTTCAAAGAATGCCATGGGGACTATCGAACCAAATCCTGATGGAGGTTGGGATATACCTTTCGATACATGTAGAATCATAGATTATGGAAATATTGATACTTACGGGCGATTTGATTTGTCTGATGAGGTATCTAAAATAATCCAGGAATATGAAAAGATAGTTCTAGATAATGACTGTGTCACATTTACCTGGGGTGGTGATCATACAATTAGCTATGCACCAATTAATGTTCTCGGCAGAAAATTTGGCCCATTAAGTTTGATTCATTTCGACGCGCATTATGACCTGGTAACCTTCGCGGATTTTAACTATCCATATCACTCTGGCAATCAATTCACAAAAAATATGGCAGAGGGATATCTCGACCCAGAACGTATGATAACTATGGGTATCCGGGGAAGGATGACAGCCTTGGTTGGTGGACATGCAAAAAATTTTGGCGTAACTACTTATACTGCCGATCAAGTATTTGAGCTGGGGACGGACAAAATTGCAGAAAGGATTTTAGAGGTTGTTGGAGATGGACCTACATATTTCACTCTAGATCTCGATAGCCTTGACGCTACGGATAATGCTTCCAATTCAGCGGTGGAGCCCTTTGGACTAAAGTCTAGACAAATATGGGACATTATTCGATATCTCAGAAAAAATGGAGACATTGATCTTGTTGGTGCTGATGTATGTGAATATGCTCCATACCTAGACTCTACACATAGAGACGCATATATAGCATGCGGTATTAGTTGGAAACTGCTCTGTTGGCTGGCGGATTGTGTAGCTAAGCGTAAGGGAGAAAAACAAAAGACTGAATGGCCTTTAGCTATGGGTAAGGCAAGCCTGTGATATACAAATGAGGATTTTATAGTTTAATTTACTTTAAATGGACTTTGCATGGAATATAAATATTTAAATAAATTTCTATCCGTTAGGCATGGCCATTTGTTCATTGAAGACTGTGATACGGTTGAGCTTGCTGAGAAATATGGAACCCCATTATTTGTTGTATCAGAAAACCATTTGGTTAAAAACTTAAGATCATATAGGAAGGCATTTGAGTCTGAATGGCCTGAGGGTAAGGTCAGAATTATGGCCGCGATTAAGGCAAATCCTGTTACAGCAATACGTAAAATACTGACAAGAGAAGGAGCCGGTTGTGACACTTTCGGTAAGGGGGAGTTGGAGCTGGCTCTTCGAGGAAACGTTCCATTAAAGGATATAGCTGTAAATGGATCTATTAAGGGACGAGAGATTATAAGTAAAGCTATAAATCTAGGTATTCCCATTGTTTTAGATAGTCCTATAGAGCTTTTATATTGTGAGCAGGAAGCTAAATTTTTAAAAAAGAAAGCTACTGTAATACTTAGAGTCAAGCCCTGGCTAAAGAATCTTGATCTAAATTCAGATTTTTACCCTGATCGTACTATTCGAGAAATGACACAAACTGTTAAGTATGGTATCCCTCACAGTGAGCTTGTAGATATGATTCCACAGCTTAAAAGCTCGAAATGGTGTGATCTCATAGGCGTACATACTCATGCAGGACGCCATTCTAAGAAAGCGGCCTTCTGGAAGGCTTTAATGAGAGACTATGCATCACTTATAGGTAAAATAAGTATGTTAATGGGAGGGGATTGGGTACCGAGAATAGTTTCAGTGGGTGGTGGCTTTGCAGCCTCTAATGATCATGAGACCCGAGTCCCGGTAACGGATTATGAAACTCCTACACCTAAAGATTATGCAAAGTTGATTACTAAGCAATTTAGAAAATCAATGCAAAAGCTAGGTCTTTCAACCGAAGGGATTGTACTTGAGATTGAACCAGGAAGAGCACTCCACAATGAAACTGCTATCCATTTAACAAAAGTTCATAACATAAAATTGGAACGAAACTATATTGCCCGCAGTTG
Source organism: Microbulbifer variabilis (assembly GCF_023716485.1). NCBI lineage: Bacteria > Pseudomonadati > Pseudomonadota > Gammaproteobacteria > Cellvibrionales > Microbulbiferaceae > Microbulbifer > Microbulbifer variabilis. The sequence continues at coordinate 2,468,366 of NZ_CP092418.1, read as the reverse complement.
GATAGAGACTGATACCTCTGAGTGTTTCCTAGGTATAGGCAGCTTAAATACAAATCCTCCATTTGATATTTTATTAGCCAACAGAGCAAATTCACCCGAGTATGCTCCATATGATGTTGTAGGAATAACGTGTAATTATGAATGTATTGCTGAGCAAGTCATGATGCCAGAAGTTGCTGCAAAAGATATATTGGCGTTCCTCAATACTGGTTCATATATAGAAACCTATGCGTGTAATTTTAACGCTCTCCCTCGACCGGGTATGCTATTGGTGAGTGGCCATAAAGCTAGCTGGATTAAGCGACCTGAAACACAAGATGAGGTGTTTCAACGGGATATTATTCCTCCATGGATTAACTAGTTATCATTAGTCTTAGTATTTCAGCTCTTAATTTAAGATTAAATAAAATGTCAAAAGTTGAGCGCAGCTGGTTTCCAATGATTGTTATTTCTCTGTCAAATGTGATGCTTTATATAACAACTTTTGGTGTAAATGTTCTTATATCTCCGATCGTAAATGACCTTCAAAGTACGGTTTCAACCTTACAGGCCGTTATTGTTTCTGCTTCGTTAATTGGTGGGGCATTAATGGTGACAGCAGGAAGGCTCGGTGATAAATATGGAGAAAAGAAAATATTTTCTATTGGAGTGGCCATTTATGTTCTTGGGATGATAATTGTCATTTTAAGCCCAAATACCCTTATTTTCATTGTAGGGTGGGCCATTATTTGGCCTCTGGGGATGGTTATGGTTGTGCCCACATCAATCGCTTTAATCATGAATTATTATCATGGTAGCCAGAGGGTGTTGGCTTTTGGGGTTTATGGAGCTGTTCTTTCAGCTGTATCGGCATTAGCTCCAGTAATTGTTGGTTTAATAGCTGACAATGTTAATTGGCGCGTATCACTTTCTTTATCTCCTATATTTGGAATAATTACTTTATTGATGGCTTATTCCCTTCCTGAAACAGAAGGCGATAAAACGATAAGCATAGATGTCAGAAGTGTCATCTTGTCGACGCTAGGTTTTGGTTTCTTCTTAGTAAGCACAACTCTTGCTGGGCAGTATGGTTGGTTGTGGGAGAAGAGGCCATTAGTAATCGCTGGAAACACTATTACCTTTGGAGAGCTGTCAGTTGTTCCAATTATTTATGGGGTGAGTCTAATTGCAATATTCTTGTTTATTGTTCGATGTGTTAGATTGAAGAAGCAGGGGAAAGTCCCATTGTTAGATTTAACCCTGTTTAAAAATATATCATTTTCATTAGGATTGTTCATTGGTGGCTTCTTTTTTCTGGTAAATGCGGGGTTTCTATTTGTTGTTTCTGTATATCTACAGGCTGGTGTTCAGATGGACTCGCTCTCAACGGCCCTAACAACATTACCATTCACAGCAATTTTAGCGATATTATCATTTTTAACTCCACCCCTCGGAAAAAAAATTGCACCAAAATGGATTCTGATTTTTGGTGCAATCTGCATGCTCCTGGGAATATGGTTATCCGGGCAGTTGGCCAGAATGGATATGACACCTCTTGTGTTGCTAGTTCCTATGATTATTACGGGAATAGGGGGCGGATTAATAATGGCCCAATATACGGGAGTTACGATGATGAATGTTAAACCTGAAAATAGTGGAGCAGCGTCAGGTTTAACTGAAACTATGAAAGAAATATTAGGGCAAGGTTTTGCTGTTGCTTTTGCGGGTTCTATACTTTTTGGATCCGTATATACAAGTATGGCAGACTCGTATGCCAATATAGAGGGAAAAACCTTATCAGATAGAACTCGCCAGGAAGAGGTTGTCAAATTAGAAGATATATTTAATAGTATCTCTGTCCCTGAAGAAGAAAAGTATGTCTCAGAGTTGCCAGAAAAAATCAGATTAGCTTATTCAGATATAGTTTCGAGAGCCGCAAATACTGGTCTGAAAAACGCCCTTTTTTCTATAAATATATTTTTATTTCTTTCATTGGTATTGATGTTTTTTTTGCCTAACAGAATCTTGAGGTGAAAGTAAAAGGTTAGACTTTAGTGATTATCTTGTAATTCACAACATCTATAAATAATCCCCTTGTTTAACGCAAAATGATTGATGTCTAACTAGATAGTAACTCTAAAAAGGCCTTTAGTACGCAGGCTTTTGTATCCTCCCAATTACGCATAAGAAGATCCTGCACAGCAACCGCGTGCATAATACAAACGCCTCGGCGAATAGGGCATACTTGTTAGTAGATTAGGGCAGTAGTTTTACCGCCCCTCCTTAACCCGCTTGCTTCGTCCGCTTTCATGCCGTTCCCGCATATCGGAATCAATATAGCGATCGGTTGTGGCCATACTTGCATGGCCTGCATCATCACGAACATGTTCCCGGGGACGATATTTCACATCTTCGGAGATTCCAGTGTGTCTTAGCCAGTGCACCGTGGCAGCTTTCAAGTCTTCCGCGTCTTCACCAAGGCCCTCTTCAACCATCCGTTTGTAAGCGGCATCGAAACAGTTCTGTACGATATGTCGAACTTGACGTGTACTGGTGACAGGTCCCTTGCCGCGAGATTTTTGCACCAAGGGTGTCTGCTCATTGATGCTGGGCAGAGCAGGGAGCTGCAAGTGGATTCTGTAGCGCTTTAAGGCACTTAACATCTGGTCGCACACGGTAATGGCTCGGCCTTTATTACCCTTACCGGTGACGTGAAACCACCAGTTTCCGTCGCGATCTTTCTTGAAGTCACCCATAACGGGTGCCGATCTTTCATCGGCAACCAGCTCAGAGATACGCAGATACATAGCGAATAGGGCGTTCATAATGAACAATGTACGCTCGTGCTCAAGTGGTGACATCTCGGCCATAACCTCAGCAGTTTCCAACACATAATCCCACTGCAGATTGCTGATGCGCCTAACTACCTGGCTTTGTTGCTCACGCCGGATGAACTTACTTTTTTGCCGGATCAATGCCACAGGGTTGGCGGGAACCAAGCCTTCCTGAAAGAGGAAGTCGAAGAAAGAAGACAGTGCGGTAAAGATACACTTGATGGCCGCCTGAGATGGCCGGAAGTCCTTGGCGGATGGTGTCTTACCTGAACGAAACTCAACCTTAGATACACTGACTACGAATGGTCGCCAATCCGAATTAACAACACGTTCGCCGTTTCTAGTTTTAAACCGGGCGACATTCTTTGTACCGATCCAGGCAAGTGGCGGTTCAATACAGAACTGAACAAAATCCTCTATATGCTCACGCTTGAGTGACAAGATTGAAACTTCTTCGATACCCCAAGCCCACTGCAGTAGTCGTTCAAGTTCGCGGCGATAACTATTAAACGTTGCCTGGCTACCGTTGTAGCTGTAAAGAAACTTGAGCGTAAACTCCAGATCGGTATCCGCACCAGGAATCTGCTTACTGAGATAATGACTAGCGGAAAAGCTGGTGCAGCGGAATGGATTCTCAAGATTACTCAGGTTGTCGATGATTGGTGCTGGTGATTGATTGGAGGCAGACATAGAAAGGAAATGAAGTTGTTGTTGGTATACGGTGGACAGCCAAGTAAAGTACTTAATTGCACAAATATTTATCATTACAAATTGAGGCAGAAAAAACTCTGTATATGTAGGGCAGGGCAGGTTCGCTCCGGAAGTTATGATGCACCGTACCACACTTACTGGCGGCGCATTCCAGGCGTGTGATATCAGGGAGAGTTTAAGTACACTCACTCTCAGTGAGAGATGCGTGTCGCTAGGCACTGGTCGACATACCGAGATATAAGCCTGCAGATTGTTCTTTAGTTATTGGAGACCAAGTTCACGTCTATCTGAAAAACGCTTCTGCTGTCTTTCTACAGATCTATGGTTCAAAACAGCCTCTTAATTGGCATATTGTGCCAATCAAACACATCAGCAAAGTCGTTCTTTTAGGTCTGAGCCCTTAAAAGTTTCTATTCTTGATAAATAGAATCAGACAACACATTTCTGAAGGCCAATTTCAAACTACTCAAAGAGCATTGTCATGAAAAAGGTTTTAGTGACCGGCTTTGAACCATTCGGGCATACGCCAATAAATCCTGCAGAATCGGTAATGCGTGTTTTGGATGGTACCCGTATTGGGAATTCAGATGTTTTTGGAATCCTGGTTCCTAGTAACTTCTTTGAGTGTATTGACGTAGTAACTAGCGCTATAGATGAGCTCCGTCCACAAATAGTGATCATGATGGGTGAATATGGTGGGCGATCGATGGTTACGGTAGAGCGAATTGCTCAAAATTTTAACGATTCTACTCGATACAACCTGAAGGACAATCGTGGCGTAGAGATGCAGGGCGCACCTACGGTTGCCAGTGGACCGGTAGCCTATCGTAGTAATCTTCCTCTCAGAGCTATGGTTAGGGCAATGCGTGAAGCCGGAGTGCCTACAGATATTTCGGATAATGCCGCCACTTTTTGCTGTAATCACTTGATGTATGGCGTTTTGCACTTTATTGCCAGCAATCAACTGGATATACGCGCAGGGTGGATTCACCTTCCGCAATTACCTCAAGTAGCGGCTTTGCCCGAAAACCTTGGTACACCCAGCATGTCCAGAGAGACCTCAGCACTTGGTGTCCATGCTGGAATAGAGGCCGCATTGCTACATACTGAGGATATTGATGTTCCTATTCCATCCAAGTTTCAAGTCTAAGACCTACTGAAACTATTAAGAAGGGTTTTGACAATGGAGATTGAATGTCTTTGGGAGTGTAACGATGGATTGGGAGAAACACCCATCTGGCATGCAGAAGACACCTCTATCTACTGGGCGGATCATGTCGGCCCTTCGGTTGATCTGGCAGGGCCCCGGCGGCCATCGATTCGGCGGCTAAACATCTCTACTGGTGAAAGAAAGACTTGGGAAATGCCGGAGCAGGTAGGGTCCTTTGGTTTCCGTAAGGGGAGAGGGTTAGTTGGCGCTGCCAATTCAGGATTCTGCACCATCGACCTCGAAACAGGGGAGTTTGAGACAGTTGTTGATCCGGAACCGAATCTACCCCAAAACCGGCTAAACGATGGAAAGATCGATCGAAGAGGGCGTTTTTGGTGCGGTAGTATGGATACGCAATTGAAAGGTAAAGTCTCTCATTTATATTGTCTTGAGCCTGATTTTAGTGTGCGCCAGGTTGCTAAGGACTTTTCCTTTGTATGTTCCAATGGGATTGCCTTCGACCCAGAGGACACTCGTATGTACTTTGGCGATACCATTGGTGGCATGGTCTATGTATTTGACTTGGATATGGATGAGGGCCGTATCAGTAACCGAAGGCCGTTCTTTTCAGTTCAAGAGCGTAAGCCCGCGATTGTAGATGGCGCAACAGTCGATGCTGAAGGGTATTATTGGTTTGCTTTGAATCTTGGCGGTAAGATTTTAAGGATTGATCCTAAGGGCCGCCTTGATCGTGAGATTGACCTACCGATCCGAAGTCCCACCTGCGTTACATTCGGCGGCGACAATTATGAAACTCTCTATGTTACTTCACAGCAATCATTTGTAACTCCTGAGGAACTGGCTCGTCACCCGCAGCCAGGTAGTATTTTTGCTATTCATGGCCTTGGTGTTCGGGGGCTCCCGGAGCCAAAGTTTGGAGCTTGAAAAGCTCCGAGTTAGGATCACTGATGAGTATCTGTCTAGCTTATTGACACAGGATAATTTTGCAGATACGTAATCTCCAAAGATTAGGGCACCCAAACCCAGTAAGAATGGATGTGGGTGCCCGCTTGGTACTTGTTAGTTATCGTTTAGATCGTAAACAATAAATTTCTCCCAGGAACCTATTGCTTTGCGATTCGCATTAGCCCGGCCATCTGATTCTGCAACGATGTAATTACCATGTTCAGGGTTGTATAAGGAAATCAAGTCATCATTTCGTAAACAGCCCGTATTGTCTGAATGGTTGATCAACTTAAATGTTTCCCAGCTGTACCTAGCCGTTCTATCGACATCTAAAGCACCACTTTGTTGGGCACTGTAGTAATAACCACCGGTGCTTTGCAGCCACACTTCATCCCCGTCTATTAGGCAACCCTGTTGCAGGCTATTTCCTGTAAGGACAATAGTCTCATGGCTACCAATTACTGAGGCATTGGCGTTGGCAGTTTTGCCATTTCCTCCATTACCTGCTGCACCCAGATACTTCCCGTGGGCACCTTTAAGTGCCACTTTTAAGGATTTGACTGGGGGCTTTCCGACAGCCAAATAACCTACAACTGCCTTTATAGTTTCCTCATTATCACTGTTTGCCTCCTGTACCATCAGGCTCATTTCAAATGTGCCAGTTTTCTTATTTCTGACACGCGTGCTTAGTGTTTCATCCCTGTCACTACCTTGTACTTGGCTGATAAGCAAGTAATCCTGTAAGTCGACCCCGACAGTTTCAAAGTCCGGGGAGCCACTCAAATTATCTTCCAGTGCAACGGCGCCAATATGAAGCTGCAATCCATTGGCAATTGAGTAACTACCAGCCTCCATCACTACATAATGCACCACTTCCGTTGTATGGATGCCATCGTTCCAGGCAAACTCCGCAACACGCACATCGAAGCTGGTTGAAGTGATATTGCGAATCTCAGTTGTTATCGGGTCAGTGCCGGCAATACCAATTACTGAAGCAAACACCACAGGGTTTTCATAACTGAAGTCCAACTCTATAGTAGTCCATTCGTGATTTATCCCGTAAGCCTTATCAGCCTCGCCACCTACAAAGCGCCGGTTAGTAAAACGCACTACATCGACCTTTTCACCTTCATGGATCAATTCCATATCTTGTGACTGATCTTCTACGTTAATCAGATAGCATTCACCGTTATCGGCCTCTGCCATACGTAATATTGTTGGATCAAAACCGTTAAAGCTTACATTTTGATGTAAAAGCACATCGTTTGAACTCTCGCAGTTGCCATGACCGGTATTAGTTTCTGTGTCTGTTACATTATTGACCTGGAATCCACTCACCGAAGCCATTTCGATAGTAGATGCGTTATTAGCACTGGCCAATTCCCACATTTCTCTATCCGTTAAATCATCTACGTTTGCTTCCCAGCCAAAACTTAAGGTCTTTCCATCGACTTCTAAAGTTGTCTCCCATACATGGCGGGTCTCTGCCCAGCTCCAGTACCATTTGCTTTTGATCTTGGCTTGTGACACAGTAAAAATGAAATTACTAAAGCTTTCGTGAGTCTGGGTATTACCAACAACTGTTGCCCAGACTTGTTCATCAGCACTACAGCTGTAAATTTCTACAACCTCCTCATTACGAATAAAGGTTTTGGTATCCAGGCAGTGACGATAAACAGCCACATAACCATCACCCTCACGTGCAAACAACCAGTTCTGGAAACTGGTAGCTTCATCGAATTGCTCTGTTGGCCAATGCAAATTTACTGGTGCAGTTAGAAAGTCATCTACAGGTAAGAAGTCAGTTGCTCTGTTAACACCATCCATAAAGCGCAGCTCCATCGCAGGTTTGTACAAAACCATGGCTACATTCTTATTTTGCTTTATATAGGGTAAGTGCGTGTTCATTTGCTCCTGGCCACCAGCCTTCCAGCCACCGTATTCCGCACCTGACCGAGTATAAACCGGTATAGTACCGGTTGTTGCTATCCAGGGCAGCTGCTGCCAACCTGCATTCCCCGCATGGAAATCCTGGTATGACGATAATTGCACATTGCCATGGCGATACAGATCCATGGTTTTTTCTGAAATAATTGAGCTTGTGGTGAAAGGTGCACTGGTTTCAGTAAGAAGAACACCTGACATGTCGACTACGTCATCTGCCAGGTTAGACTCCACAATCAAATCTTCCAAAAAGAAGTTCAGACCGGCAAGTGGATTCAGGTAATATTCCAGCATCTCATCAATCAGTTCTGGGTGGGCATAGGCGCCGGCAGATTGAGAGAAAATTAACTTATCCTGGAGGTCCAACCCAGCCCATACGGTATCAACTTCAGAGATAGGATGGCCGGAAGAATAGCTTATGTTAATTTCACCATTAAGTTTTTCAAGGCGATTATAGGCAACACTGCTTACATCAAGTGTAGTCATGGCAAAAATATCCATATGGGTACTACCCGTAAAATCTTGTGGACCTTTGCCAGTAATCAACGCGGTATATCGTGCGAACTTATTATTCAAGAAGTTAAGATCTTGGTGAACACCTTCATAGGTCCTTGAATCGACAGCTATAGCAGCACCAAGGTCGTTGGTGACCATAGCGATATCATTAAGAAAAATGAGGGCAACCTGTCCAGCTAGGGTTTTAATCTCTGTATCCTGGGCATAGTCGTATAAATTTAACAATGCTGTTAGGGAAAATGGGCTATAAACATTTGAAGTAGACTCATATACTCCAAACTGCTTTTTAACCTCCAGATAACGTACAAGACGCTCCCTTAGTTTTTCGGGCCCACCACCTATATCCCAACCTTCCATTTCAGATAGTAACCAGCTGGAAGATAGCCACATAAGTACGTGATTTTCAGAAGTGTATACTCGCTTTCCTTCAGTATCTTCATCCTGCCAATAAGGTAGTTTGATAATTTCACTCAGGATAATATCATCGTACTCATCACTCTCCGCCAATAGTCTAATATATTCTATCAGGCGCATATCAGGGTTTTTGTAAGCGTGCTTTCCTGGTGTAAAAAGATCGGTCAGCCCCCGAGCCAGAGCCTCTTTATCTAGTGGTAAATCATAATATGCCCTGAGTACATAATGATCGTTATTAGGTTCAGCTTTGGATGAATCAAGAACGCGTTCGATATAAGCTACCTGCCGATCACGGAAGGCATTTAAATATGCAGGATGCGAGGAAGTATCATAGTCTGTAAGGCTCCACAGCCGCGCACCGTCCTCGGAATTCTGCCCCCCCGTGGTGAACCAGTCCGATATATCGAGATCCATGCCGAAGTAATTTAATGCCGTGACTGTACCATCGGCAACGCCGTAGAAGAAATTAAGTGAACCTTCAACCACGGTCGTTAGTCCATCGTATATCCACTCACCGGTATCTACAAAGAAACCAATGGCTGACGTTACACCATCCTCTACAGTTGTAACGACATCCTCAATAATCTCTTCAACTCTCTCTTCAACAGTATCCCAAGTATCAACAACCCAGGTTGTAAATTTATCCCACAATCCTGCATGGGCATATGCTGGTAAAATTAGAATAAACGTAAGTGCGATACACGCACCTATTTTTTTGAGCTTCATGATCAAGTCCTATATTGTTTTTTTGACCAAATAGAAGTAACTCTTTGGAGGGGAAATATTTTTTGTTAAAAATTAATCATATAATTTAGAAAGTTCAACGAATTTCATGCAATGCCGCATATTAAATTATTGTTGGATAAAGTAAGTGATGTATGCTGGCTGTTCGAACTTCAAAATTCGTTCAGCAATGTAAGACTTTGTTGTTGATCGGGTCAAACAGAGATGGCGTATAGTGAGAAACTGATCTCACGAAGATTTTAAAAGTTGATTCTGCAATCTCATGAAATATTGCGTTAATAATTTCGTAATACTCTTAGGTTTCTGTGTTGAGAAAGTGACTTTGGCTCGCCTTGTGCAAATGGTTTATCTAAATAAATCTAATTAGCAGAGGCATGACTGTCGCAACTTGTATTAGTAGCTAATAGCTGAAAAGATGTGAATTCGATACTATCGTCTAAAGCTAAGCTAATCACTACTGATTAACTTGATACCTTCCGCCGAATAAATCAGATTACTTGACCTTAAACGGACAGAACACCTTCTGATAAAGACAACTGATAACTGAATGCTCAGGTAGTGAACGGTAATCTAATGTAGCTGCCGCAAAGCGATAGCTAAAACTGTACACCTCACCATGGATTTCACTTTTCCGACTTGGTATAGATATTGTTAGAGGGCTATACATTACCAACTGGTTAGCAATTAGGAAACTGTTTAGTCCGCTAGCTTCTATCTCTGAACGTGGCTGATACACAAAGGTAGGGCAGAGTGATAATAAGTTATCAATGAGTAGTGATTTAAAATCCGCGAGCCTAGCCAAAATTAAATAGAGCGAAAGGGGCCCACCCCGAAGGGTGGGAAATACCTTAATGGGTTTGATGCTCTAAAGCATTTAGGAAAGTTGCAATATCATCTACTTGTTGTGTGCTTAATTTCTGCCCCAATTGGTACCAAGCCATATCGTAAATTGCTTGTTCAATGGTTTCTACACGCCCGTCGTGGAAGTAAGGAGCGCTTCTGCTTATATCGCGTAACATTGGAACTTTAAACATCATTTTATCTTTTTCAAGGCCTGTAACTTTATAACGACCTAAATCTTCTTGGTGTGGGTATTGGTTGACTAGCCCCATCTTCTGGTACATGTTTCCACCCAAGGTTGCACCATTGTGGCATGCCGAACAACCAGTGTTGATAAAGGTTTGCAAGCCCTTTAACTCACTTTTTGTCATAGCCTGATCATCGCCGCTCATAAAATCATCAAAACGATCATTCGTAATCAGGGTGCGCTCAAATGCAGCTATGGCCTGAGCAATATTGTCGTAAGAGATAGCATTTTCTTTACCAAAGGCGTGTTTGAAACTTTGTTGATATTCGGCAATTTTTGAAATCTTTGTCTCAACAGCCTCTTCTGAAGGCATTCCCATCTCTACAGGGTTTAGAATTGGACCTTTGGCCTGTTCCTTCAGGTCCTCTGCGCGACCATCCCAAAATTGAGCCATTTGGAATCCTGAATTCCAGACCGTTGGAGAGTTTCGATCACCCTTGGTACCAGGTAAAGCTCCCGGTGATGTCGCTTCATTGTCAACGCCCGAACCGTTGTAGTTCCCTACTTGATGGCAGCTGTTACAGGACTGGCTATCATTGACTGAAAGTCGTTTGTCCATGAACAGTGTTTTTCCAAGCTCAACCATAGCTGGGGTGTCATTCTCACTGCCTGGCATAGTTTCTGAGAGAGTGCCGAACATAATTTTTGATTGTTGACGTAATTGATTTATATCAACTTCGGCTGTTGCCGTTGTTGATAGCAAGCTTGCTGCCGCTATCAAGCCGCCAATGATTGGAAGCTTTAGATCTCTTTTCGAAAAAATTTTCTTAATCACTTTGGTATCTCTCCCAAATCTCAAAAAAGAATGAAAACTAACCTATTTTTAATCAAAGTTAGGCGGTACCACTAACTATATAGGGGAGCTCGTTCAGCTGATACCATGATTTAACAAAAAATTTGTTGATTTTTGGAATATCCAGAATTGTTCACAAAATATTTTTTCAAATATTACTCAGAACTTGACCTACACATTGCGGGCACTGTATTTGACGAGATTGAAGTCTTGCTATTTACCTTTGAAAATTGCAGGGCAATTTCTGAGATGGCGAGGAAGTGTAGAGTTGAGGGGATACTTATCCGCATCTCCAAAGAGAAATGATTCGTATTTCTGCTAGCCGGTTGGTGGTGTAATATTTACTCGAACGATAAATGACCCCTTAACTATCTGAATGTGGTCAACTTTTTAGTTAGAGCTTTTAGGTTTTAGGAAGCTTTTAATCTTATTGTTATATCTGTTTAACTTTTATATTGATCTACGCATCCTAAATAGAGGCGTTCCGCTGCCTATCAAGCTACTGGGCTTAACAGGAATCTCTTCGATCAATCTCTTTAGTGAAATTGGGTGCTTTACCAATTAGTCCGCCTTTTCGGGGAATTACATTTTAGAGCCACCTGAGAATCTCTGTCGATACTCCCGAGGAGAAAGACCGGTCTGTTTGTGAAACATTTTCCGGAATGCGCTGACATCCTCATACCCCACTTGCCAAGCGATCCGTTCGACTTGCAATGTGCCCGTTTCTAATAGTTCGCGGGCCTTAATTCACGAGGGCCTTCTGCCTTTCAAGCTCTAAAAGTTATATCTAACTCTTCGGTTATAACTTTTTGTCTCTCAAGGAGATCTTTCTTGTATCTATCTGTTGACTCTCAAGTGGCTTGAGAGTCCATACTTCAACTCACGCGCAGAAGGGTGAACAGATAGGTGGAACTATGTTTAGAATCGGTGAGTTTTCAAAAATAGCCCAGACCGCTGTTTCACAATTACGGTATTACGATCAAATTGGTCTGTTTCAGCCTGATCACACAGACGAGTCCACAGGGTATAGATACTACAGCACTAATCAGTTGCCTGAATTAAACCGTATTATCGCCTTGAAAGAGCTGGGAATTTCGCTTGAACAAATTAAGGTCATGGTTCTTCAGGACGTATCGGTGCAAGAAATTCAAGGTATGTTACTGCTGAGAAAAGCACAAATAGAACAAACTGTTCAGGAACAAATTAATCACCTAAAGATCATTGAAGCACGCCTAAAAGAGGCTGAAAGGCCTGAGAGTTTGAATTTCGATGGAATTATTCTAAAAAGCATTGCTGAGCAGCCTTTCTATTCTGTTAGAAAGATAATGCCAAACCTATTTGACACAATCCACTTGGTGACCGAGCTAAGGGAATATGTACCTGACGTGGCGGGGAAAGACCAGCTTGGCCCTCTAACGATCATACTTCACGGTAATGCTTTTAGTATTGAAAACGTAGATATCGAAGTAGGGTTTCCAGTTAAGAGGAGTATCGAAAGAGCTCTACTGCTACCTGGAGGAAGTGAAGTTAAAGGGCGGGTTCTCCAATCAGAGCAGAGTGTTATTTCTACGATCAGGGTAGGAGCATTTGAAAACGGGTATGAGAAATATGCTCAGCTAGGTAGGTGGATAGAGAATAGTGATTTTCAAATATCAGGGCCTGCAAAAGAAATATTTATAAAGCCACCATCCCAAGGGGACCCTGAAGATTGCGTTTGTGAGATTCAATTTCCGGTAACAAGGCCAACCACTCCTGTTTGAATATATAGGTAAAGTCCTATAGATATCGAACAGTAAAACATATTAAAAATCAGATTTTTAATGAATAGGCAATTAAGGCTTAGGGGTTCGTATATCTTAAAAACAGAATACTATATTTTTACGTCATAATTTTTAATTGGGAGAGTGCAAATGAAGATTGTCAATCAAATTAATATCAACACTTCTATTGATAAAGTGTGGGAAATATTATCAGGTAATTTTAGCGAGATTAGTAGTTGGACCAGTGCCGTTGTTGTATCCACTGAAAATCCAGATTTACCGAAAGGTGATGGTCGAAAGTGCGAGTTGCCTGATGGAGCCATTGCCAGTGAAACATTAGTGAATGTGGATAGTGGTCAGCACACTTTTTCCTATGAGGTAAAGCTGTCTAGTATGCCATTCTTTGTTAGATCCATGATTAATACTTGGAAAGTTGAACCGGTTGCTAATGGGCAGTCACGAGTTAGCTTTGAAATTGGTGTAACTTTGCTCCCCATATTTGCTCAGATTATGGGAGTACTAATGAAGAGGCAGTTTAACAAACTTGCCAAGGTTGTGCTTGAGGAGTTGAAAGTCTTTTCAGAAACCGGAAAAGTTCATCCGCGGAAAGAAGAACAAATAAAGCTTAACATAGCTAAGGCCGCTTAGCAGTAATATCAACAGGCAATAATGATATCTCTCGGGGGCTGAGTACCTATAGCCCCCAAATATATCATATTGGCTACCCTTAAGGTTTTTCAATGTCGTACTCAGTAGACTTAAGACGTGGAGAGGTGGCAATAGAGGGAGCACCTGAAATTCATTTAAACAATAAGAAGCTCAGTTACATACCTCAGCAATTTTTGCGATATTCCCATACAAGAGAAACTGTAGAGGAGTTGGTGTTAGATATTCACTATGATGAAAATTACCCATATTTTTCTGTGAAGACAGCTCCGGAATATATATTCAAGTCGGTGTGATTACTTACGATATTTATATTCCACTACAGCAGCAACCTTGCCAGAAGATTATTTATGGTAGGAAGTGGCGGGTAGAGCCTGAGTTACCAACTTCCGAAATCATCTGACTCCATGTTTACTGGTCGTAACTCAATTGATAAGGAGACCATAATAGGAACTCCAGAAAACCTAGTAAGGCCGGCTAAGGACTCCTGAGCCTCATTATAGGGCAGGGCGGTAGTATTACCGCTCCTCCTTTACCCGCTTACTCCGTCCACTTTCATGTCGTTCCCGCATGTCGGAATCAATGTAGCGATCGGTCGTAGCCATACTTGCATGTCCCGCATCATCGCGCACATGCTCGCGGGGGCGGTACTTCACATCTTCAGAAATACCCGTATGGCGGAGCCAGTGCACAGTGGCAGCCTTGAGATCTTCAGCATCTTCCCCTAAGCCTTCTTCAACCATCCGTTGGTGGGCAGCATCAAAGCAGTTTTGAACAATCAGGCGCACCTGTCGGGTACTGGTAACTGGTCCCTTGCCACGGGACTTGTGCACCAGAGGTGTCTGCTCATTGATGCTGGGCAGAGCAGGGAGCTGCAAATAATTTCTGTAGCGCTTCAAGGCCTTCAGCATTTGGTCGCAAACAGTGATTGCCCGGCCCTTGTTTCCTTTACCCGTAACGTGAAACCACCAGTTTCCGTCGCGATCTTTCTTGAAATCACCCATAACTGGTGCCGATCTTTCATCCGCAACCAACTCAGAGATTCGCAAATACATAGCGAATAGGGCGTTCATAATAAACAAAGTTCGCTCGTGATCAGTAGGTGATGTCTCGGCCATGATCTCAGCAGTTTCCAGAACATAGTCCCACTGCAAGTTGCTGATTCGACGTACAACCTGGCTTTGTTGCTCACGTCGAACAAACTTACTTTTCTGGCGAATCAGTGCCACAGGATTGGCTGGAACCAAGCCTTCTTGATAGAGAAAATCGAAGAAGGACGACAATGCAGTAAAGATGCATTTAATCGCTGCCTGGGATGGCCGGAACTCCTTGGGAGAAGCCGTTTTACCAGCACGAAACTCAACTTTGGACACACTGACTACGAATGGCCGCCAATCGGCATTCACAACGCGCTCGCCATTTTGTGTTTTGAATCTGGCAACATTCTTAGTTCCGATCCAGGCAATTGGCGGCTCAATGCAAAACTGCACAAACTCCTCAATGTGTTCGCGCTTCAGAGTCATTATTGAAACTTCTTCAATGCGCCACGCCCATTGCAGCAAGCGCTCAAGTTCACGGCGGTAGCTGTTGAACGTTGCCTGGCTGCCGTTGTAGCTGTAAAGAAACTTAAGCGTGAACTCCAGATCGGTATCAGCACCAGGAATCTGCTTGCTGAGATAACGGCTAGCTGAAAAGCTGGTGCAGCGAAATGGATTCTCAAGATTGCTCAGGTTGTCGATGATTGGTGCTGGTGGCCGGTTGGAAACAGACATAGAAATATGGAGTTGTTGTTGGAATGCGGCAAATTATACGTAATATCGGGTACTTATAAAATATCCGATATTCACAAATATCGGAAATAGTGGGGTTGTAACAAGCCCTCTAGCTTAGTAACTTCCTTACATCGCCAGCTTAAATCAGCTTTCTGGGCTCTTCTCCTTCTTCATGCTAGAAATCACTAAACGAGTACCGAATTAGATTGACAGCTCAAGGCTAGATTCCAGATATTACTTCAACGCCACATGATAAAGGTCTTATGATATGGAATATCATCATATTAAATACGAGCAAAATGGTCCTGTAACCATCGTTACTTTTAACCGTCCAGAGGTTAAGAACTGCATTGGGACACGTGCTCACCGTGAGCTGGTGGATGCATTCGATCGCTTTCGTACCGATGACGGAGCAAAAGTTGCGGTAATCACCGGTGCTGGCGATTCTGCATTTTGTGCAGGGGGTGATTTGAAAAGCAACCTTGCTGCAACCGAACCCACCAATCACCCCGATCCTGACGTGGCTGTTTTATGTCCTGTAGAGCCCGCTGATATTGCCCTGCATAATCGAGGTGAAGCTCCAGGGATTATAGGTCCATCCCGCTGGACCGATATTTATAAGCCTATCATTGCGGCTGTGAACGGAATTGCTTATGCGGGTGGCTTTGAGTGGGCATGTTTTGCCGATATGCGGATTGTAGAAGAACACGCATCCTTTGGAATGACCTGTCGTCGTTGGAATATCGGCTTAGCCGATGGTGGTACTCAGCGTTTGCCGCGTATTGTTGGTATGGGGCGAGCGCTGGAGTTAATCATCACGGGAAAAGTTATTAATGCTAAAGAAGCTTATCGCATTGGGTTGGCCAACGAAGTGGTGCCAAAGGGAGCCGCATTAGATCGTGCTGTTGAGTTAGCACAGTATATCTCTACCCTTCCCCAGCCAGCGATTCACTCTGATAAAGAAGCTGCCATTCGTGGTTATGGAAAGGATCTTGATGAAGGTCTACGAATTGAGGCTGAGTGCTTCAACCGATTATTCAGCGACTCTGAATCCAGAGCAGAACTATCCGAAGGCTTGAGGCGCTTTAACGAGCGCGATCATCCTGACCGAGTACGGGGACAAGCCAAAACACCCGGCATTGTTCGTAGCGAAATGGAGTGATTGCGATAAGCCAAAAGAAGGCTGTATTCAAGAGGATATATTGTTTAGGGGCTTAGATACCACGAGTATATCTCGGACAATGTAGTAGAGGCCCATAGTGGCTATATGGGCCTCATTACTTTGGTGAATCAGTGGGGTTCTTATCGTCACTTTTATGATCTGGACAGGCGCCCTCTTCCCAAGGCTCAGTCTTGATTAGACGCTTGAATCGGATACATGTTTTTTATTTGCCTTTACGCTCAATCATTCGAATCCATATCCTTACTCCAAGCCATTGGCAAAAACGCATCATCGAGACTGACATTCAGGTTGTGGGTAGAGTAATTCGAGAGTACTTTTAGACTAGTTCCAACTATCACCTCTAGAACCGTCTCTTTCGTATAACCTGCTGCAAGAAACGCCTCAACCTCCTCTTCTGTGGCCCATCCACGTTTCTCATTGATAATGACACTGAATGCTCGGAGCGCTTCGAGTTTAGGATCATCGAGTGTTTTGCCGCTACGCAGCGCCTTGATGACATTTTCATCTACACCGGCCATTTTGCAAACGGCGGTATGCGCAGCCATGCAGTAGGTGCAACCGTTTAGGCGGCTGTTTGTCATCAGGATTATCTCTCGCTCCGTTTCACTCAAGCGAGATTTATCAAATAATCCCATAAGTGTTAGGTAGCTCTCTACCATTACAGGTGATTCGGCCATGGTTGCCATTAGATTGGGTACAAATCCCATTTTCTTTTTAGCGGCTTCTAGAGTGGGCTTAGAGGCTTCTGGTGCTGTTTCAATTGTGTAACGTGTAAAATTGACCATGAGTCTTACCATATAAGCTGGGTTTTACGGTGCTCGATATCGATTTACATTGAGTGCTTCCACCTCTTTGGCACTAGTCAGCGCTAAAGAGGTGGAGGTGTTTACATACTATGCAGTTGTAGACTGACTCAGCTTTTCAAGTACGGGAAATAAGTCGCTGGGTTCGGGGCGACGCGTATAGTCAGGATTCACCTCCGCATATGCGATTGTTCCATCGGTATCTATGACATATCTTGCAGGCATAGGTAAGTTCCACGCGCCGTCACGATGGATGGTCGGGAGTTCGACTTTGAACACCTTGTGGAACTCAATTACATTAGGTTGTAATGTCCAGCGGATACCAAACTTTTCAGCAAGCTTTCCACTTTGATCAGTCAGAATTGGGAAGCTTAGCTTGTTATCTCTCTGAGATTTGCGGCTTTCGGCGGGCCTTTGCATGGAAATAGCAACCAGGGTTGCACCACGAGCTTTGATCTCTGCAGCAACTTCTTCTAACGCTTGCAGCTCAATATTGCAGTAAGGGCACCACACGCCTCGATAGAACGTTAGAATAACGGGTCCTTTGGCAAGGAGTTCTTCCAGGGCAACGTCATTACCTTCTGAATCTGGCAATGTAAAGTAAGGGACTTTCTCCCCTACTTTAATCGAACGTTCAACTTGGCCACTAGCAGCCAATTCCTTGGATGATCTGGCAAAGGCTTCAAATGCTCCTTCCGGGGCCTGTTGCTTAAATACTTCTTTGAAAGCATCTAGTTTGTCTTGAAGAGACATAACCTATTCCTCTAATGGTTTAAAGTTTGGAAGCGCGAGCTTTGGGTAAGCCTTCGATGGACCAAGAGGCGACGTGCTTAACTCTCCAATTGGTCTCTATGCAGGTACTTACGCCAAACCACTATTGGGAAGATTAGTTACTTTGATTTGCGCTATAAACATGCTATTTTGAAACTCATTGTATCCATTAGGGACACAATCTGTGTTTCAGCAAGCCCATTTGAACGAAATAGTCGTATTTATTGCCGTAGCCGAACACGGCAGCTTTACAAAGGCGGCGGCATCATTGAACTCAACCAAATCAGGCGCTGGTAAGGCAGTTAAGAAGCTTGAGGAGGAATTGGGTCTTAAGCTATTCAACAGAACCACACGAAGTATCAGGCTTACAGAAGAAGGCAAAATATTTCTAGATGCCGCAAAACATGCGTTAGAAACAATCAATGAGGCCAGGCTTTTGCTGCATGCCAGGAAGGATGAGCCTGCCGGACGATTGCGTATCAATTTGCCAATAGGCATAGGCCGAAATATTGTCAGTGCGTTAAAGGGGTTCACGCAGTTGCATCCCAAGGTTACGGTCGAGGTCTCTCTTTCAGATAGCCTGGAGGACGCTATTAAAGGTGAATGGGATGTCGTTGTTAGAATTGGCGAACTAGAGGATAGTTCTTTTATCGCAAAAACATTATGCGGATCTAGACGTATCTTGTGTGCTTCGCCTGAATATCTTTCGCAGAAAGGTAAACCTAATAATTTGGAGGAGCTGAGAGAGCATGATGCTCTTGTTTTCAGAGCGCCTACAGGAAAAGTAAGAGCCTGGTCATTTCGAGAAAATGATGACTCAATTACTGAATTCTCCCCTTCCCCGCTAGCTATTTTTAGAGATGGACGAACACTGATAGATGCAGTAGTCGCTGGTATGGGTATTGCTCAGGTATATGATACTGCTCTCGGTTCTTCTATTCAGACTGGCGAAGTTATTGAGTTGTTTCCTGAGAAAGTAGTACCCGGTCCACCGGTTAGTGCACTGATTCCCAGTGGTAGAGCGATGCCTGCGAAAACGAGAGTTTTTATCGATTTTCTACAAAGCGTGCTGGATTAGGATTTATGGTGTCAGGTGAAATCGCAGGAAAATTTCATCGAAGGAACCCCCTCTCTAGTTCTAGAAAGGGGGAGATTGGCTGACGAAAACCTTCAGCTTGCTGAGTTTAGGCCTTTCGCTAGGCAATACTTTTAAAGGTTGGTTTGTCCTTTTCTAGCTGTGGTACTGAGCCCGCAAAAACGTGCAGGAAAGTCGTAGGATTTGGGCGTCTGCGATAATTGTCGGTCTCATCTCCGAATAGAACCTTGCCACCTTCATCCAGTGCTATCACCGTGGCCATAACGGTATCCTTAGGGTACCCAGGCATTCCTGCAGGAGAACCGCCAATATCTTCAATGCCTAAGGCTTTAGCACCCATTAGGTTGTCATCTTGAAGAATTTCAAAATGACCAGGCAGGTCAAGCTTGTCGGCTAACTTCCTTGAGTTGTCGTAGCCTTGGTTAGAGATAAACTTTACCTTCACATCATATTGCTTAAGTGTCTCAGCATACTTCTTCACTTCTTTTAACTGGTTCATACAGAATGGGCACCAGTTGGCTCTAAAGAACACTATTAGTGTTTTAGATTCGTCAAAAGAAGTGGAAGACACACCCGATTTATCTAATCGATTAAAGTTCATTTCAGGCAGTTTTTGGCCTTTTGATATGGCTTTGCTCTTTTTACGGTTGTAGACGGAGAATGACCAGAGATACCAGTGAAGGGATAGGAAGCCCAGAGCAGCAGCTGCAATAGGAATGTATAGAGACAAGGACATTGGAGCCTGGTTCGAATAAGTTGAATAAGCAACCAATGCAACTCCTATAAAGTTAACGGCTTGAATAACTGGTAATCTTTCTGACGTTCTTGAAATGCTGAACACATTTGTCAGGACCATCAAGAAAAATGGTAAAGGCAAGGTCGCTAAAAGTGCGCCGACCCAAACCGGATCGCCACCAGATATATAGATCATGATGCCAGACCCTACTCCGCCAAGCATGTTTAATAGAATCATTGGTAAAATAAGTTTTGCTTTCATTTCAAGCTCCTGAAGCGTTGGGTTAATGTCCAAAACTTGGGATCTATCCTATTACATCACATTGACTCAATAATCAGTTCGAATAGAGAAACAATGTTGCGAAAACGGATACAATCGAATTTATTTTATCGATTTATTAGTAGTGGCTGGCATGAGTAACTTACATTCAGTTCTAGCAGGAATTTAGTATTTCTTAACAAATAAGGGAGCGAACAAGCTGGAGGAAGGTGTAAAGATGTGGACTAAATCAGACCAAATCTGACAGATCGTCTTGAATAAGAAGGGTTTACCGGTTTTGATGAAAGTGCCTAAAGCTAAAAGCAAAACCAAGGATAAACCCCATGATCCATACTAATGATCGCATCATCAAACATTAACTGCTAGGTGATTTCGATTGCAATACCACTCCAAACGTAACTATGCGCCCCACCGTTTTGATAACGCAACGTTCGCCATCCAACATCATTTCTCCAAACTGGTTGAGCTTCATTCGGGTTATAATATTTGACTGTGGTCCCATCCTTGGCAACCAGGATATTATGGAAACCTATTTCTGCAGTAGACACAGGGGAAGGGCCTTGAAACATCATAAAAGCGCAATTGTAATAGGTGTCGGTAAGTAAGTTTCTCGGCATTACCCCATCACTATTTGGCTGAATGAGATTTGTAAACAACGCATTATAATCAGCTGTATTGGTCGCCTGTGCGAGTTGAAGGCATACGTTTTTCTGCTGTGCGTCATATAGAATCCGACTATTTCGTCCAGGGCACTGGTTATTCACATAGGCTCGCACACGCATCGGCGAGCTATTGTTGTCCGCCACTAAGGGATGGTCACCACCGTTTGGCATAGGAGGTAGGTCCGCATTCTGCCATTTGATGGCGGGCCACAGAGTGTCTTCCACAAAACTCTGTGGCCTTGGCGCACGGATATCAAATCCTGATACTGCGATCTCGGTGCAGTGAGCGGCGCAAGAATTGCCGTTCTGACTCGGTAAAGTTTTAAGATTCAACATCAAAATTTCCTTTTTTGTTGTGTCTGATAGTGAGAGTAGTGAATCCAGTGTACCAATTTGATAGGCATAATATATATAACGGAGTGGGAAAGAATAAGACGAGTTATTTCATAATCCTCTCCTCGATGACGCTGATTGGCTGTAACAAAATTGAATTGATTACAGCGATGCTGATCGTTGTAACAGCTAACGAATTTCTGTGCTCAGGCCCCGGCATCTCGTACATTTTTGCTTGTAGTGCATTACCTGCATTACCCCGCAGAGCAACCTCACTTGAAAGCTGCCTTGCTGTACCTTAATAATGCTGTGCATTATTTCATTTTTTTCACAAAGAAGGCGCTGGCCTTTTTTTAAGGTTTCCATCTCTATCCGTAACTGCTTACTTTCTCGTCGTGAACGATATGATTTCGAAAAATTCACGCAGAGTGGCAGTCAAACTAAAGTAACTCATTCTTTAATAGGTAGCGGCTGCGATAGATTGACGCGATGATTCCTTGCGGAAGATCTATGCTTACAAAAACAAGGGTTTACATCCTGGTGTTGGCTATGTTGTTTGATCCAAAGGTTCCTGGAAGTCAGTAAAGCTCAGTTATGCAATTTAATCATTAACAGACGAGCCCATATTTTTATTGGATTCTAAGCTCCAACATTATTCTCTATTATATGTCGTATTAACTAATATATCTTTGAGCCCAAGCTCCAATAACATTGCCGACATATTCAGCATCTGATTTCTTCATAAGCAAGTGATCGGCTTTATCTAAGGATATAAAACTTTTTGGATGGTGCGCGGCGCTAAATATTTTTGCAGCATGATCAATAGAAACAGTGCTATCTAGTGGTGAATGCATAACTAGTAAAGCTTTCCTTAATTCCTTAAGGTTAACCAAGATGTCTGCTTCATTTATATCGTCGATAAACTGCTTTTTAAGTGTAAACTCTCGGCCAGCAAGCACCACTTTTGCCTGTCCTGTTTTATTGATGTTATCGAGCTCATCTTTAAACATATGTTGGATATGTTTTACATCACTTGGAGCGGCTATAGTAACAACAGCTTTAGCTGTCTTTAGCATACCAGCGGCTTTTAATACGGCAGCACCACCAAAACTATGCCCAATTAGCAATTTTGGTGCTTCAAAGCGGTTTTCAATTTCATTGTAAGCACTAAGCAAGTCTTCAACATTAGATGAAAAGTTAGTATTGGAAAAATCTCCATCACTGTTACCTAACCCAGTGAAATCAAATCTTAATACTGATATTCCTTTGCTAGTCAATGATTTGCTAATAGCGCTCGCAGCAATGATATCCTTTGAGCATGTGAAACAATGTGCAAAAATTGCATAGGCCTTTGGGTTCCCGGTGGAATTCTCTAATTTACCCTTTAATTCTACACCGTCACGATTTGGGAAATTAAATTCCATAATATTATCCAATATATATTGATGAATTACTTCAACTTTTCAGCACACTTCTTCACTTCTTTTAACTGGTTCATATTGAGGTAAAGACGCCCATTGTCCGCTCCAGCTACTTCAACCATTGCATGGACTTACAAAGCCGTATTCAACTTTGCCAAAGTAATTAATGCTTGTATCGCCTTCTATCCGAATCAAGTGGTAACCGAAAAGGTTGAGGCCTTATCATGACAGTATAAAAATTGGTGATTACACCGCTATAAGATAGATGGCTATTTGAACTGTATCAATCAATCCATATGACTGCTGGAATATAGGAGTTCCACGGATTTCCGTGAAGGCCTAATGCCCTTAAAGAAAATAGAAACTTTGCGATTTGTTATACTTCTCCACCTTTCTGCAAGCACTTGTAGCGAAGGATCACCCCGCCCGATTTAAGGGCGTCCGCCCGCATTAGTTCGAAATTCTTCTGGATGGCGTTAGCTTTGAAGAGAGGTGAGCCTGCTCCAAGCACGATGGGCGCAAGGCATATCCTGTATTCGTCTACCAAGCCCCTTGCGAGCAGAGTATCTACAAGGTTTGCGCTTCCGAAAACGAAGATATCTCTCTTCCCTGTCTCCCTCTTCAGCACGCGAACGTGTTCGCCGGCCTCGCCTTTTAAAAGGCGAGTGTTTGACCAATCGGCGGTTTCAAGTGTGCGCGTGATGACAGCTTTCTCAAGTGAGTTCATCATGTCAGCAACCGCCCCGGTTTCATTCCTCCAATGACTGGCCATCCCCTCATAGGTGCAGCGTCCAAACAACAAGGTGCCGATTTCATCGCCCTGTTGAAGAGAGAAAGCTTCTAACTCGTCGCCCCACACTGTTCCGTGATGGTCCAGCGCCCAGGGCGTAGTGCCTTCAAAGTACCCGTCCAACGTCATCACATTCCAAACAACTAAACGCCTCATATCCTGTTTCTCCTAAACAAGCGATTGAGTAGATGAATTCTTCCCTTTGTAGCTGGGTGATGTGTTGCAGGCACCCGTATTAGCCATATTCGTTGTGTCTCCGCCACCAATGATACGGCTGTGTCTGCTGAGTGCCGTCGGGAGCCGCTTCCCAGTTTTCCTGGCGGCCGAGCGGTGTGAGATCCAAAAGAGTCCACACCGTGCCAAGTGTTTCGACACCTCGGCCGTTAGTGAAATAGGTTCGATAGAGGTCCTCTCCATCGCGATAGAAAACGTTGATACCAAATCCGGTAGCCACATCGAAATCAGCGTTGAAGCTGTCCTTGGTTTCATACCAGGGGATGGCCCAACTCATACGTTTCTGGAATGCCTCTATCTCAACGGTTGGCGCTTTTGACACAAAGACGAGAGAGGTGTCTCGGGCATGCAGATGGGCAAGATGAGGAATCTGATCGGCGACCATGCAGCAGCCTTCGCACGGGCTGGGATCAGCGGGCTTCAACATATGGTGGTAAACGATGAGTTGTGAATGGTCATCGAATAAGTCAGCCAGAGTCGCAGTGCCTCCTGGACCCGTAAAGGCATAATTTTGTTCGATCTTCACCCAACCCGAATACCGTCGTTTTTCTGCCAGCCGGTCATGCGCACGGGTGAGCTCCTTTTCTGCTTTGCGGAGTTCAGCGAGTTCATCCTTCCAGGCCTCCGGTGACAGGATCTGCCGGACTACTCCGGAGATCTCCTTAGTTTTCCTGTTCTGAATTAAAGCCATAATCAGCTCCAGATCTTGAGTTAAGTTGAGAAGAGTACCTCCCCATGAACTCATACTTCCTCGGCGGCTGCCTCTATCGTGGCGATATCGATCTTACTCATGGACATCATCGCCTTAAAGGCACGCTTCGCTTTGTCACGATCAGAGTTCGTTGTCAGATCCAGAAGCTGTCTTGGTGTAATTTGCCACGAGTGGCCCCAGTGATCCTTGCACCAACCACAGGCGCTTTCTTGTCCACCATTACTGATGATCGCCTCCCAGTAGCGGTCGGTTTCTTCCTGATTCTCGGTGACAACCATGAAACTAACGGATTCATTTGGCCTGAAATTCGGACCGCCATTCAGACCAATAAACTTGCGCCCGAGTACGGTAAATTCGACAGTCAGTTCACTGCCTTCCTGACCGCCAGGGTAGTCGGTCACCGCTTGATTAACTCGATCTACATGACTATCTGGAAAAGTTGCGGCGTAGAATTTCGCCGCCTTCTTTGCTTCGCCATAGTCAAACCACAGGCAGTTTACGAGTTCAGTCATATGTATTCTCCTATGCTTTGGACAGTATGCGGTCTCTTCACCGTCAGCTTTGAAGGTTGCTGCAATGCGCTCCATATCGTAACTGCGCCCTGGTTCGAGTTCGATAAAGACCCCTGCCCCTTCGGTGTTTGTGATGAATGGCGGTCTCCGTACCCTCTCGAGGAGGATGTTCTGTTACCTCACTCAGCATGATAAATATCGTCTAAAACTGCTTAGCCAAGTCTGCGCTATGCCAAAGGTTGCTCGGGATCGATGCGAGTTGTTCATCGATACTTTGTTTTTTATCGCTCCATAGCGCCTTTGCCTGAAATTATTTTGCTGCGGAACTTGGCTATTCTCGAAACCCGTGTAGACGGTTTCTTGGCTGAATTTAAGTTGAAGGCATAGCTTCGCTGGCGCCCTGGTGTTAATGCATGAAACGCTTCTGCAAGCTCGGGGTCGGCATCCATGGCTTCAACCAGTTCATCTGGGAGCTTGATATCGCGTTCTGCTTTTGGGGGCTTAATGCCGGCTTTGGCATATCCCTTCGCTTCCTCGATGTAAGCCCGTATAACTGATTCGAGCTTTGTCACTTGGTCGTTGGATTTCAGGGGGATCATATGTGGGTGTTGGGTATTCTCACCAAGCTTTTGAAGTAAGCCTTTGGGGTCTTTCAATAACGCCGCATCCATAAAGCTAATGAGGAATTTCTCTCGAAACGCTCCAAGGATGACAATATTTCGACCGGCGAATGTGTAGCAAGGCTGCCCCCATTTTACGTGCTCTTCCAGATCCATGCTCTGGCATATC
This sequence comes from Microbulbifer variabilis, assembly GCF_023716485.1. Taxonomy (NCBI): domain Bacteria; kingdom Pseudomonadati; phylum Pseudomonadota; class Gammaproteobacteria; order Cellvibrionales; family Microbulbiferaceae; genus Microbulbifer; species Microbulbifer variabilis. The sequence continues at coordinate 2,442,709 of NZ_CP092418.1, read as the reverse complement.
CGGCGCAACTCATTAAGGCCGGATTTCCATTTCTGGGTCGAGCAATCAGGCGTTGCAAAGCGTTCACAACGTCCACAACCTTTCGAAAAATAATCTGCGATATCTGAAATCATTGCCATAACCGGTTGTCCCGTACGAACAAAGTCCCTGCCACTATCAAACTATCATTTTTCCGGAGTTAGATTTTGATGTCCCCTCCCCTACGGCTTCTGCCTTTGAACCCCCGTAATTTAGCAACTATGGCGTTCCATATTTATCTGTGAGTTTTGATCAGCGTCATAATATGCCAGTTTGCGATTGGGCTGCCGGCGTTAATCTTGTTGAAGCGAGAAGTCTCCAGTGGTGATACTTCCATCCCGCATGTAAGTTACGCAAATAGCGCCACTATCTGTCGTCGTAGATTGCTGTACATGGAACCCCAAAGGGATCACACCAGCACCGAAGAGGCGCTTTCCTTTGCCCAGAACCAAGGGAAAAATCAGCAGTTTAAACTGATCTACCAGGTCTGCTTTAAGTAGAGTCTGAATAAAATTGGCACTGCCCGGAACCAGCAAGTCAGGACCATTGATAGCCTTGATTTCACGAAGTCGTGCGACCGGATCATCGCCCAGCCATTCGCTGCCTTCCCAGGTAAAATCAGGTTTCGTGCGCGAGGCCACATACCGTATTGTACTGTCAATTTTTTGGGCCATCTGGATTTCTCCATCATCAACACCCTCAGGTGGAGGGGCAGCAGCTACTTTTGGCCAATGAGCAGCAAAAATATCGTAAGTCCGATGGCCAAGCAGGAGTTCGAATGGGGCTGCGAAGACATCTCCCATAAATTTACCTACACCTTCATCGAAATAAGGTACCACCCATCCACCATGCTCAAAGCCCCCTGAAGTGTCCTCCTCTGTACCACCGGGAGCCTGCATCACGCCATCCAGACTAACAAATGTGTTTACAGTTATTTTTCGCACACAGTTCTTCCTTGGTGATTTTGTTGATCAAAATGGCGTCTCGAGTTGTGCTTAGGCTATTGCTTTCAATCACCATTGAGAGTTGAAGAGATAGCTTATTGATCTTCTTTATTTGACTTCCACCCTCGTTGCCTCCAGGTAAGCGGTGAGATTAGAAAGAGCACACTGCCATCCATTGCGCGTTCCGTCGATCATTCCCGAACCGACCAGAGAGGTGATCTGTATCGTCACCTTAAATTCAGTCGCGCGCTTATTTTCGCTAATCGCCACGGTGATCAAAGAGGCACTCAATAAAGAGTCGTCGGTATATACACGCTCGGTAAAAAGCAGGCGATGCGGCTTACGGATGTCGTAGTAGTGTGTTTCGACTCGGAATTGCAGATCATTCTTTTGGCCGCACCGATGTACGTCAAGGCCTCCGACGCGAAAGTCGTTTTCAATAAACTCGACTGCCTCATCCTTAGATGGTGCCCCCCATATTGAGCGGGCTTTTGGGTTTTCCCATGCTGAAAAAACCTGTTCTGCTGGTGCTTTGATTGTTTTACTGATGGATATGGTGTCGTGCGATAACTGTTGGCTCATGCTAGTCCCTTTGCTTAATGGCAGTTCCCAGGCTACCGACTAATAGTTAGCCGATTGGATAACTATAAAAAGCAATAATAGTTAGGTCAATGGATAACTTACTAGTGGCGTAAAAGAGTAAGACAAATGACCTCTATCTGCTCAAAGTGAGGTGCAATGACATAACAACTATGATCGGCAATGTCATAAGGGGGTGCGGTATGTGAGCCGATCACGCCCTCCATTTTTTTAACAGAAGATCAAGTAGTCGGCTATTAGAATGGAGTGGTGACCTACAGGGTTTGTAATATGGCACCCTGTATCTCTATCGTACTCAGTCATCCTGTCCTTCAGCGCCAAGTGCTTCGACAAAACTCGCCATTCTTGCCATCCGGCCTTCCCACTGGGCCGTCTGTTCATTAATCCAAGTTTCTGCAGCTGTCAGTTGCTTCGGCTTGATCTCACAGGTTCGTACGCGCCCAATTTTCTTGGATCGGATCAAACCCGCATCCTCCAGCACACCAATGTGCTTCATGAATGAAGGTAGTGCCATTTCAAACGGTTTAGCGAGCTCGGTGATTGATGCCGGTCCGCTGATCAGGTGCTGAATGACAGCGCGGCGCGTTGGATCTGCTAAGGCTTGGAAGACTGTATTCAGATTTTCGTGATTGTTACCCATTTGACTAAGTATATAGGTGTAAAATCGTTAGGCAATGGCCGCGGTTTGCTAATGCCCGTAACCCCCCCTAACAAAAGTGCTTCATCTCCTCCCTAAAAGCTATGTTTTAGTGTTAACAGAAAGCAGGAAACCCCCTGATAAAAAGAACAAGGTGCAATAGTGATCGATTTTTCCTATCAAGCGGACGTTCAAACCAAGCCTATCTCCTACACCGTCAGAGCAACTCCGGAAGAGGTTTTTACTGCCTGGGTTACGCCGAGCATGGTTGAAAAATGGTGGGGGCCTGACGGTTTCACTACGCGTGTGCTCAATCTCACGGCAGAGGTTGGCGGGAGTTTTGCTTTTGAGATGACAGCTCCAGACGGTAGCTCTTGCGTAATGTCTGGAGTATATCGTCGTGTCGATAGACCGAAGTTTCTAAATTTTGAGGTCCATAAACATTGCAATCTCAGCTTGCCACATGGCACCGAACCGCAAAAGAATTCGTCATTGGTCGAAGTAGTGTTCAGAAGCAGTGAGCTTGGCACTGTCGTTTCGCTTACGCATACACTTCTAAACCCGGACTACGCAGAGCTGGCAGCGATCAGTTGGGCCCAATCACTTCGATGTATGGAGGCTCGATTTTCTGGATCGGCAAATCTGATCTGAGATGGCAAGGTGTCTTGATGGCAGTCATGAGTCTGTGCACATCTTACATGCTGTCTAATTTGATACTACCAACCACATGCGCATTTAAGGCCTTAAATTCTTCATGGCATTTTCGGCCGTATAAAGTTCGACCAATATGCCTATCAGGTGTGTGAAGAATTTTCATTGAAGGCAGCGGCTAATTTACCGCTGCCAGCGTATATCTTATCAGTTAGAGGTTCTGCACTTTAAAAGTCAGAAAGTAACCTTCGGTACTTAAGAAAACCTGTAGCTGCTGATTCAGTACACCACCCTGCTCTTTTGCTGTAACAACCCACTGACGCTGATTGTTAATACGCTGCATAGCGGCGCTTAGCGGCTTGTCAGACCAGGACTCGTTAAGCTTACCCTCTTTGATTAGGCGAGCGACTTCCTGGCTGGCGATGCCTTTGGCTTCTACCATGGATACAGTGGCAAAATTGTCTCTCTCATGGTCACCATGGGCGAAAGCAAGATTTGCGAAGCCTAAGGTAACTGATACACAGATGACTCGAATAAGTTTGTTCATAATACTCTCTTTCTTCTCGGTTTTAGCGAATGTTGATCAAAAAGCGTTACTGTTTGAGTCCAATAACCTCGTAGAACCCCTTTGTTTTTAGAGTGATCTTCACAGATTCCTGACCGTTATTCTTCCAATACCAGCCATGGGAACCATCAAAAGGCGTGGTGAGAGAGCCACTCATTTTATTTGCGGTAGCAATAGCAAAGCTCTCAAAGTAGCCGGTAGTATCGCCTGTGGGTTCGCCGTGAAAATCAAAGTAAAGTTCACCACTCTCCGTTACCCACTCATATTCCAAATGACCGTATTTATCCAATTGAAATTTGTATTCAATTCCACGACCAGCGGGCACTTCAATAGTTGTAGTGTCAGTCCGATAAGCAAAGGACTGCTCGCCACGCTGCACTACTTCTGGTACAGCAATTTCCTGCTCTTGACTGTTTAATTCAGTCAGCCCCAGTGCACTGCCGATTCCAGTAGGATCTATATTGTATTCAGCCGGCAGGATTACTGTGGCCAACATAATGGCTGCAAGCACGCCAGCAGCAAGTGTGGATTTAATCAGTGTTTGTGCAGACTGCACTGGCATTTCAGTTGTATTCATTCTGTAAGCTCTAAATCTGAGTTCTTTCTGTTCAATTAACTTAATAAAGTCACTTTCTGGCTAACTAACCTACGAAGTAGCCTGTCATCTGGTAACCCACCAACATCAGTCCACCACTCATTAGTAAGGTATTTGTCATAGTGGAAAAGCGCAGAAAACTGTCAAAGCGACGCCAATAATTGATGGCGAGAAGAATAAACAGCAACGCAACAAACTGACCAATTTCTACTCCAACATTAAAGGCCAGGATATTCTCCACCAACCCATCGCTGGACAGCTTGAATTCTTGTAATTTGGTTGCCAAACCAAAACCGTGGAAGAGTCCAAAAATTAGTACGGCAGCCTTGGTATTAGGCTGGAAGCCAAAAACCCGTTTGAAGCCGCCGAGATTATCGAAGCCTTTATAGACAATGGATAATCCAATAATGGCATCGATCAAATAGGCATTCACATGGGTGTCGTTAAGCACTCCAAATAACAAAGTTAAGCTATGACCGAGCGTAAAGAAGCTTACATAGATAAGAACATCTTTTGATCGATATAAAAAGAAAATGACTCCCACCAGGAACAGCAGGTGGTCATAGCCAGTCACCATATGCTTGGCGCCAATATATAGAAAGGGAATAATAGATACCCCTTCGTTGCCGGCAAGAAAAGTCTTGGTCGCATCGTCCACTCCATGGGCAAATAGCGGTATAGATATCACCATACCTGCTATCAGCGTCATCAAGCCGAAAACTGTTTTTAAACTATTGAGCAACGTTACTATCTCCCGTTTTTAAAGTTCTAAATTCTTGTGAACCAAAGCGCACACAGGCCCAGTTAACTGGCTCCAGCCAGAGCCACTTCAGGGTTATCTTGTAAGCTCTCAGACTTGGCATTCCTGCCATGTAAAATTCTGTAGAGTGCCGGTAAGACTAAAAGCGTCAGGATTGTTGATGAGACAATACCGCCAATAACCACCGTAGCCAGTGGGCGCTGTACTTCAGAGCCAATACCAGTATTCAGGGCCATGGGCACAAAACCGAGTGAGGCAACCAGTGCGGTACTAATGACCGGACGTAAGCGGATCAGGGCGCCCTCAATAATGGCCTTTTCTATGCTGTAACCTTGGTCACGCAGGTCCCGAATAAAGGAAACCATTACCAGGCCGTTAAGGATGGCAATCCCGGAAAGTGCGATAAAACCAACGGCTGCGGAAATGGAGAAAGGGATATCCCGCAACATTAAAGAGAGCACACCGCCGGTTAATGCGAGGGGTATACCGGTAAAGATAATTGCCGCATCTTTTATGGAGCGAAGCGCCAGCAGGAGAAGCCCCATAATCAACACAAGGGTCAGCGGCACTACAATCGATAGGCGCTCAGTAGCAGACTGTAGCGTTTGATAGGTTCCGCCGTATTCAACCCAGTAACCGGGTGGTATTTCCACTTTATCGGAAACGGACTGCTGTACATCAGCAACAAAGCTACCCAGATCCCTACCCCGCACATTGGCCGTTACCACTACCCTGCGTTTACCGTTCTCGCGGAAAACCTGATTGATACCGGCAGTGAGTTCCAAGCTGGCAATTTCCTCCAGGGGCACATAGTTGCCATTGGGTCGATGAATCGGCAGTTTCTTTAGCGCATCCAAATCCTGGCGCAATACCTCTGGCAAACGCACAACAATATCGGTGCGGCGGTCTCCTTCATAAAAGCGGCCAGCAACCGTACCTCCCAGGGCGGTTGCCAGCTGCTCCTGTACCTGATTGATAGCCAGCCCATACTGGGTTAGTGCGGCCTGGTCAGGAACAATGGCGAGAACCGGTAAACCGCTGGTTTGCTCCATCTGTATATCAGCAACGCCTTCTACACTGCCAATAGCCGCTTCAATTTCACCGCCCAAACGCTCTAATTGCTCGAAATCATCGCCAAAGACTTTGATCGCCAATTCCGCACGCACCCCCGCTAAAAGCTCGTTAAAGCGCATCTGGATTGGCTGGAGAAATTCATAGCGGTTGCCGGGGATTGGCTCTACCAGCTTTGCCAGCTCTTCTACCAATTGCTCTTTCGGCTTATCCGGATCTGGCCACTGAGACCTGGGTTTTAGGATAATAAAGTTATCGGCAACACTTGGGGGAACGGCATCGGTAGCCACTTCCGCAGTACCAATTTTGGCGAATACACGCTCCACTTCGGGCAACTCTTTAATCCGCTCCTCCAGGGATTTTTGTAGTGCAATCGCTTGTTCCAGGGATGTGCCGGGAATACGCAAGGCGTGCATGGCAATATCGCCTTCATCCAGATTCGGCACAAATTCGCTACCCATTCTGCTTGCCGTATAACAGGAAACCAACACCAGTAGCGCAGCAATAGCGACAACCATGCCACGCTGGCGCAGTGCAAACTCCAAGGCCGGGCGATAAAAGCTATTCAGCTTCTCAAGTGCAGGGTTTTCCTTTTCGATCACCGGTTTGCGAAATAGCAGCGCTATGCCGGCTGGCACCAAAGTGATGGAAAGAAACATCGCAGAAAGCAGCGCAATCACCACGGTAATTGCCATCGGATGGAACATCTTGCCCTCCACTCCGGTCAGGGCAAAAATGGGTAAATACACGGCTGTGATAATGAAAACACCAAACATGGCCGGGCGAATCACTTCCCGCGTCGATTGAAATACCAGGGTAAGCCGCTCTTTAAGACTCAACTGGCCACGCTCGCGGGCGGATTCGCTGAGACGTCGCAGACAGTTCTCGACAATTATGATGGCCCCATCCACCAACAAGCCAAAGTCCAGCGCCCCCAGACTCATCAGGTTTGCACTTACGCGGGCCTGAACCATGCCGGTGATAGTCATTAACATGGCTACCGGAATGACCAGCGCAGTGAGAATTGCTGCGCGAACATTCCCCAGCAGCAGGAAAAGAACCGCGATAACCAGCAGCGCACCTTCCATAAGATTGGTTTGGATCGTGCGCAATGTCTGGTCAACCAGACCGGTACGATCATAAACCGCAGTCAATGTGATACCAGGCGGTAGGCTCTGTTTGATATCCTCTAGCTTTTCACCAACTGCACCTGCAACGGTGCGACTATTTTCGCCAACCAGCATGAAAACGGTGCTCATCACCACTTCCCTGCCGTTCTGAGTAGCCGCCCCGGTGCGCATTTCGCGCCCCTCTTCGATCTTGGCCAAGTCGCCAAGGCGAATAGCAACGCCATTCACTTCCGCAACCAGGAAATCCTTCAGTGTCTCTAACGAGCTTGCCTGCCCCGGAACCCGCAACAACCACTGGGCGCCACTGTGTTCAATAAAGCCTACACCGCGGTTACGATTATTCTCCTCGATCGAGCGAATCAGGTCTTCCTGCGTCAGGCCGAATGCCAGCAGTTTATCCGGCTCTATAGCAATCAGAATTTCTCTCTTGAACCCGCCGATCGGATTGACTTCCACCACACCAGGTACACGCAGTAACTGCGGGCGCACAATCCAGTCATGCACCGAACGCAAGTCTTTAGGTGTTACGGCACTGCCATCAGCATTGGTGGCTCCAGGTTCAGAGTCCACTGTGAACATAAAAATTTCACCAAGACCCGTGGCGATGGGTCCAAGCTCCGGCTCCAAACCAGCAGGCAGTGCACCACGTACACTAGTGAGCCGTTCATTCACTAACTGGCGGGCAAAATAAATATCGGTGCCATCTTCAAAAATCACCGTAACCTGGGACAACCCATACCGCGAAACGGAACGTGTATAAGCAAGGCTCGGCAATCCAGCCATTGCATTTTCCACAGGGTATGTAACCCGTTGCTCAACTTCTTTTGGGGTATACCCCGGTGCCTCCGTATTAATAACCACCTGGATATTGGTAATATCTGGTACTGCATCAATGGGCAGCCGGGTGAAATTCCAAATGCCCAAACCGCACAGTAATAGCACAAGGGCAATAACCAGTCCGCGATTTTGAATTGAGGTTCTTATCAAGTACTCAAGCATGTCGAACCCTCAGTGATCGTGGGATGCACCGGACTTTTCAATGTCCGCTTTAATGATGTAGCTGTTACCGGTGACATACTAGATTCCCGGTCGAATCCCCCCCAGCACTTCAACCCAATCACCGGCTTCACGCCCTAACTCCAACATACGCACTTCATACTGGTCGCCCACCTTGGCATAAACGACAGTAAAATCGCGGAACGCCTGTAAACCGGAACGCTTGACGGCAAGAGGCACCTCATATTCAGCAACTTGGATATCGCCGCTTACAAAAGAACCCGGTGCGAGGCCTGCGGGAATATCTTGCAGTGACACTCGAACGGCGGTGGCCTGATTGGGTTTCATCAAAGTATCAATTTGTTTCACTACCCCGAGCAGAGGAGTATCCAAGGACTTGATATTGACGGAAACGGGCGCGCCCTGGCGAATCTGGGGGCGTGTCGAGGGAAAAACATCCAGCTCTGCCAACAAAGCAGTATCATCGGCAACCATTAATAAAACTCGACCTGCGGTCTGTTCACCAGGGTTTACATTGCGCTGGACTACTACACCGGCAATTGGTGATTGAATAGTGTAGGTGTTTAGGTTTTGATTGCTGTTAATGGCAATTAGGGGTTGCCCTTTTTTAACGCGCTCCCCCAATCCCACCTGCACAGCTTCTACATAGCCGTCGAAACGTGCACTAATTTCACGTACCTGCTCTGGGTCTACCATAAGCCTGCCGTAAGCGCGGCTGGTTTCACTCATCCTGGCTGGGCCAACGGTTTCCGTATCAATTTCCATGGATTCAGCAATACCGGATTCGATACGGGTTCGCCCCTCAAAGTTATCATATTGCCAACGGTGTTCTTGCCCCTGGTACTTGGCTGTTAGAGTCACAACAAATGAGTGGGGCTCATAGATCACCATATCACCACGCAGATAATCCCCCTCGGGCCTGAATTCGATGTGATCCTCTCCATCTCCAAGCCTTGTAAGAACCACTTTAAGATCAACCTGCTGAGGATTAACCAGCTCTCCATCATTACTCACCCAAACCCGAAACTCTGGGGGAACACCAGTTTCATATATACTTAGCTCAACGGCAAAATCACCTTCTCGCAACATGCGCCCACGATTGGGCCCTTTTTCCGGTTCCGCCCCTGCGACAGCTCCGGCCGCATAGACACTGCCGCTGCCACTAAGGAACAAGGAAAGTAAAGCACTGAATATCAGGCTGGAAAAAACTGCGGATCTCATATCTCGCTCTCGCTTATCTGTGCCACTGACAGGCCGGTGAGTTTTTCAATTTCAATCAGGCTAAGGTGTGCGTTGTACTGTGCCTGGAGCAGTGAAAGCTGCGCATCGGTAAGTCCCTGTTGGGCTAGTGCCAATTCCGAGTAGTTATAGCGGCCACGTCGATAGGCTTTTTGCGTAGCGGTGAGCGCCTTATCCAGACTGAGAATCATCTTTTCATTCAGGGCGGCAGCCACGTGCCGGTGATGCTGTAGCCTTTGGGTCATCACAAAGAGTTGTGTATCCAATGCAATCTCTTTCGCATTTCTTTCTGCTCGGAAACGATTCTGTTCCGCCCTCAAAGCAGATACCTTGCCGCGATTGCGATCGCCCTTTCCTAGTGGGATTGCGAAGCCGGCCACCAATCCATAATCTCCGCTCGCTTCGTTGCGACGAATTCCTGTATCAATCCGCCACTGAATGCCCGCTTCTGCACGTGCCAAATCAATTTCCGCCTGCTTCACGCGCTCGCGGCTCATGAATATTTCCAAATTTGGGTTGCTCGCAACCAAGCTTCGCAATCTAGATAAATCAACTTCTGGAATGACACTGGAAAGAGAGCCCGCCACCCCAAGAAAGCTGGGCTCTCTGGAGCCCCACTGGGCAGCTAATTGATATCTGGCAATATCCAATTCGTGTTCGACATCTTCCACAGCTAAGAGTCGACGCTGCAAATCGACTTCAGCCCGAAAAGCATCGGCTTCATTCGTTCTGCCAACACTAACCTGACGATTAATTTCAGCGGTCATATTGCGAGCCAGGTCGACAGCTGTTTTAGCAATTTTCAGGCGTTCCTGGTGCGCCAGGACCTGGAAAAAGTAACGCGCGGTATTAGCGGCAATTTCCAATTCAAGAACCTGCTTTTGGGCCTCAATCACAGGAGTCTTGCTGCGTGCAGCCAATACACGTTTTTCTGCGAGATCACCCTGTAATAGCCAACTGATGCCGACTGTTACCTGGGAACTGTCGTTGCCATCGCTGCTCTTATCCTCTCCCACCCCCTCAGCGGCAACACTAAGCTCCGGTCGTGGTCCTAGCTTGGCGTGCTCGGATAGAGCATCCACAGCTTCAAACTGATATCGGTAACCCGCCAGTTCAGGGTGATTTTGCAAGCTTTTAAGAATTGCCTGCTCATAAGTGAGGCCCGATAACTCCTCGCCCTGCTCTGCCCTAAGGGCCCCACTCAATGCGACTAAAATGAACACAGCCCCGGCCATAAAAAACCGATCTATAGTCGGTTTTTTAGTTATGACTAAACGCAAACAATTAAACACTTCGGCTTCCTTAGTGGGAGAACAGGGTTTCGACGGTGTGGTGGAGCGCATCCACCGACACAAGGCAAGTGCCAGTGAGAACTACAAACAATCCAGCTAACAATAAAGGGGATAAGTTGCGCCCCTTATTATCAGACAGCAAGTAACGTATACGGGCATCCAACTGGTCAAGAGCGAAATAACAGACCAATGCTGAACTTCTCTCTTTGGGCTGCAACCCATTGGAGATACGGGTTACCTTAAGCAGGGTTTGGGCGATAAAGGTCTCACTCCACCCCTGCCTATGGGCATAAGCGTCTGCACGCTGCTCCATACACAGCGCCATCTGCCGATTCAGATAATTCCCCAAACGCGTAGGGAAAAAGCTGGCAAACAAAGCGAATATTAATTTCTTCAGAGGATCAAATTTTTGCGCATGGGCTTCCTCATGTAGGCGCACCACCTCAAACTCTTCCGCTGTTAACTGGTCTCGCAGACCGCTGGTATAAAACCCTTGTGGACGGAGCAGACCACTGGTGAAAGCTTGGGAACCCTGGGCCTGGATAATACTCTGATCAGACTTATCCCTTTCGCAAAGTTGCATTAACAATCGGAGCTGCGCCAAATGACGATGGACTCGTTTAAAACTTTGAAACACCAAAAACCCGGTAAGGAAAAGAAACGCAATGGTAAAAACACCATGCCAACTGTAGAGATTAAAAGCGTTGATATGGTGCCAGTGCGCCAGAGATGCAACGCCCCCTAAAAGGTTTGGGAATGCCAGGATAACAGCGGCAGAGAAAGCCGCGAACCACGGCAGCAATACCGCGCTCCATAGCAGTAAACGCCGACTACTGGCAGACAAGTGAAGTGAATGCCGGGAAGCATAAAGGCAGGCAGCTGACACCAGTATAATGCCGACAAACAGGCCAAGCACCGCAATAGTCAGCAGGTTTAGCCAGAGTGCAACCTGCCCCAAAATCATTCGCGATCACCCTGCTGGCGTTTTACCTTCTGGCTTTCGATCAACTGCTCCAGTTGCTCTAATTGACTTTCGCTCAGTTCCGATGAGATAGAGGTAAATGCGGCTACCAGCCCGTTCTCATCATCAACAAACTCACGAGTAACGTCTTGAATCAGCTGCCCGACAAACTCATAGCGCTCCACTGCCGGGCTGTATTGGAATGCATGCCCCTGCTTCTCCCGGGACAGCAAACCTTTCTTGTAGAGGCGGTCCAGCGTGCTTTGGATGGTATTGAGAGATCCTCCACGGGCCCGGCTCAAGTCCGAGTGGACCTGTTTGGCATCCGCAGATTTTCTATCCCAGAGATATTGGAGCACCTGTTTCTCAAGATCGCCAAGTCGCATAGACCATTATTCCAACAGTGAAAATCATTCTTTAAGTGATGGTAGAACGTCAAAAACCGATCGTCAATAGGTTTTTGATCTAGACTATGGATACATCAACTAAAGCCTCCTTACTAAACTGTTATCAAGCGGTGAAAGTATTGGACGAATGTTAGTTAGGTATAATCAGGGCTCGCAAGGATTTGTCCGCTTATATTTTTTATATAGCGATCTATTTTGTGGTCAGATAATGATTTGTATTGACGACTTAATATGTCGTCTAATAAATCAAAATGTCCTGCAAAATTCTCTGTAGGTTTCATCTCAATCTTATTACGAATGTTATTTATATTTTCTTGAAATTGATGGAACTCATCCAAAGTGAGGGGTTCGGGATCTGGAGATATTGGAAGAAAGCCAGCCGAAATTTCTTGTATGTCCCCGTTTGCATCAAAATGATAAAGAGAACCTGCATGCTGGAATCCTGGTGGGATTCTAGTAATAAGATCCCTATTGTTAACAAACCGAAAGAAACTGTCTGGGTATGAACTTCTTATTGTTTCAGAAAAATCTTGATGCCCTGTACGAGGTTGCCCAAATGTACAAATACCATAGATTTCAAACTTACTACGCCATTCTACACTAGCAATTGCTGCTAAGGCTCCCCCTAAACTATGCCCAGTTATCCACATAGGTTTATCCTTGGGAAGATGCTCTATTAGCAATTTTTCAACATCATAAAACGCATCAAAAAAACCATTATGCACAGTGCCATAGTTGGGGTTGTGAATTGGAAATAAGTTAATATTTCCAACCCAGTCGCCAATTCCTTGAGTCCCTCTAAATGATAACAATACGTGTGAATTGGTTTCAGCAAGAAAACACTCAGTATTTTTTATATCCAGAAATAAAGCGTATAAGTAGCCCCAATCATCTAATGCTGTGCTCTCGACAACTTCCTTCTCCTCATATGATAACTTGCTAGCGAGTGCCATAGAGAGAACACTAGGCCATGAGAAACCGGGGTTTGCCAAGCTATTAATGGAGAAAATCACAATGAGGTGCTCCGCTAAATGTGGAAAAATCAACAAAATGCGCCAAGTACTCACTTCTAGAATGGATCTTCATGTTATTCAGCTTTGCACTCTCTTTAGCCTAAAGAAGTATAGGTCACAGATGGTATTGGCTGGCGATGTAAACGCCTGCCGCACTTTCTGTTCATTCTGAATATCTTCAGCACCTAAAAACAGAGTTGCTAGGCCAAACTTTTTGTTGATTTAGTCCATCATTGGTATGGTCTCCCCTGCCTTATAGGCGTTCATGATCCCTGGTCAACTGAGCGCAAGCTCAGCTGTGCCGGCCTCGCTTTCCGAATCGATTCCGGCTGGGTCGTACTCGGTTGGATCAAAACTGTCGGCACGTGCCATGCGCCAGGCCCGGACATAGAAGCCCCCCTCGTTATGCGCCCTGAGCAATTCACCTGGCTTGAGGTAGACGTGGATTTGCGAAAATAGCTGAACTTCTGTGCCACCGGTACGGCGTACTAGGTGTTTTCCTTCTAGCTGTGCTGGATGCTCTAATCCGGCGGCGGCTAACATCTCGGCCAGGGTACTAAGGGTGTTGTGGTGGAAATTATGTACCCTGTCGGCTTTCTCCGGCACCACCAGGGCTCGCTGTCGCAGCTTGTCTTGGGTGGCTACGCCCGTGGGGCACTGGTTAGTGTGGCAGGATTGGGATTGGATACAGCCGATTGCAAACATAAAGCCGCGTGCCGAGTTGGCCCAGTCGGCCCCTATAGCCAGCACGCTGGCAATATCGAACGCCGAGATTATCTTGCCGCTGGCACCTATCTTGATCTTGTCTCGCAGGTTCAGGCCTACCAGGGTATTGTGGATAAACAGTAGGCATTCGCGCAGGGGCACGCCGATATGATTGGTGAATTCCAACGGTGCAGCTCCAGTACCCCCTTCCTTGCCATCTACCACAATAAAATCTGGCAATATGTCACTTTGGAGCATGGCCTTTGCGATGCCCATAAACTCCCAGGGGTGTCCGAGGGCCAGCTTAAAACCCACTGGTTTACCGCCGCTAAGTTCCCTCAGTTGTTTGATAAAAGCCAGCAACTCAAGGGGGGTAGAAAAGCTGCTGTGGCTCGAAGGTGAGATGCAGTCCTCGCCCTCAGGCACGCCGCGGGTGGATGCTATCTCCGCAGTCACCTTGTGCCCGGGTAGGATGCCGCCATGGCCGGGCTTGGCGCCCTGGCTGAGTTTTAGCTCAATCATCTTAATTTGCGGGTTACGAGCGTGTGCCTTGAAGCGGTCTGGATCGAAGCTGCCGTCCTGGGCTCGACAACCAAAGTAACCCGAGCCTATTTCCCAAATCAGATCGCCGCCGAACTCGCGATGATAGGGGCTGATGCTGCCCTCCCCTGTATCGTGGGCAAAGTCCCCTAGCTTGGCGCCCTTGTTCAGGGCCCTGATGGCGTTGGCACTAAGGGACCCAAAGCTCATAGCGGAGATATTGAAGATCGAGGCCGAATAAGGCTGGCTGCACTGGGGTCCCCCTATGAGCACCCTGAAGCTCTTGTGCTCTCTGACCTCCTTGGGGCGTATGGAGTGATTGATAAACTCAAAACCAGGTTCGTAGACGTCTATCAAGGTACCAAAGGGTTTGGATGCATTCTCATTCTTGGCCCGGGCATAGACCAGGGAGCGTTGGGCCCGGGAAAAAGGTAGCTCGTCTTCTTCTCCTTCTAACAGGTATTGGCGTAGCTCTGGGCGAACACGTTCCATGAGATAGCGAATATTGCCCAATATGGGGTAGTTACGGCGCACCGCATGGGTTTTTTGAATCAGATCGTAAATTCCTAGGAGACTCAGAAGGCTGCTGATTGCGGCAATAGGCCAGAGCCAGGAGTAAGAGTCCAACAGAGGCAGGCTGACGATAGTCGTGAGAACACAACAGCCAAAAAATGTATAGCGATTGAGCAGGAATAGTTTCATCATTGTATTTCGTACAGGCTATTGCTGTTTTCTCTCCTTGAAGGATGTATTTTCTACCAGCTCGGAGTCAATCGCATTTACGTGGATATTCTATGTAGTTACTTCACTAACTCACGTCTTGATCAATCTCGCCAAGAAAAAGCTAGTGTATCAATTAATACATAACCATCAATAAACTGCATATCATCGATATAAAAAGTCTCACAATAAGTTTCAGTTTTGAGGGTTATATATAATCCACTACGTCAAAAGACTGCCCAGTTTCATTGGTTAAAACTGCATGACGATACGCTTTTGCAGAGTCCGACGCTGAGATGCCGCTAGAACTATCCATACCCATCATATCCATGGTTTCTTTCACAAAATGTGGACTAACAGCATTCAAACGAAGCTTATGGCCGAGCTCTAACGCTGTGGCTTTCACAAAGGATTCAATGGCCCCATTTACCAGGCTGAGTGCAGAACCGCCCCGCATAGGATGTTGAGCCAAAACACCTGAAGTTAAAGTGATACTGCCACCCTCTCGAATATAGTCACGGCCAATCTGGAAAATACTAATTTGCCCTAACAACTTACTGTTGATAGCTGCCTTAATTTGATCAAATGTCAGTTCCTCAACTGGCGCAAAAACTGCATTTCCTGTGGCTGAAACTACTGCGTCAACTTGGCCGACTTTCTCAAACATGTCCTTGATAGATGCCCTGTCCTCAATATCAACTCTGTAGTCGCCTTTGCTGTGACCTACTTTTACAACTTCATGGTCTTTAAGTTCAGCCACAACTGATTTACCAATGGTTCCGTTAGCGCCAATCACTACAATTTTCATGCTATAACCGTCCTTAGTTTGTTAATTAAAACATTCAGCTATTCTTTGGTCATAATGGAAAAGTTGTGCCTAGAAATACACCACGTTAAAGGTTTTAGTGTAGCTATTAATCAAATGGAATCTTGTGTTCCGGTTTACCTTCAAACTCAACTCTTATCAGATAGCTTGCGCAATATATATTGGAAAACGTAGTGAAATGGTTTTGATTTGGATGTGAATATGATCCTTGTAGGTAATTTTTCACTGTGAGTTCATTTGATCTATCTCATCTTGCAGTTTCTCTAATTCCTCCAATACATTTAAAAATTTTTTACCAAATTTTGTAACTGTGTATTCAACCCTGGGAGGAATTTCGTTATAGCTCACGCGTTCCAAGATACCAAACTCTACGTTTTTACGGAGACATTCATTAAGCACTTTTGCGCTCAGACCCTCCACACTGCGTACCATCTCTCCTGGTCGATTTATTTCCAAAGCCAGCAAGCGGTAGACTGTAAGCGACCATTTACAGCCATAGATAGTCTCAACCATCCGGGCGCTTTGCTTTGGTGGCGCCTTTCTTAGGACTTTCTTTTTGTTTGGTTCCATAAATACTTACCAAAAAGTAACTAATACACCGAATTGTACCTACTTTTCATCAGGGCTTTGCTTTGCCTAGACTACTTGCACGCTATCTACATTATCTTATCGAGGAAAATTTGTGAACGAGACTATAGTTGAAGCTAAAGACAAAGATAGACGTGAGTTGGCCCTTGTTGTGGGAGGATCAAGTGGAATTGGGCTAGCTACTGCGGAGCAGCTGATAAAACAAGGGATAACGCCCATAATCGTTGGTAGTAAGGAAGCAAAGCTAAAAAAGGCAGAGGATTATCTATCTACCTATGGTGAAGTGAAAACGCTCCAGGCAGATCTTTACCAAGAAAAAAATGTCAGTGCTCTCATTGAGCTTATCGAGAAAGATGAAGCTCATTATCGATACTTGGTAAATGCTGCGGGTTATTTCAACCCCAAGCCATTTCTATTGCATGAAAATGATGACTATGACAGATATCTAGAAATCAATCGTTCGTTATTTTTTATTACCCAAGCTGTTGCGAAGAATATGATAAAGCATGGCTCTGGTAGTGTAGTTAATATTGGTTCTATGTGGGCCCAGCAAGCAATTAAAGCCACTCCATCTTCAGCATATTCAATGGCAAAGGCTGGGCTCCATGCCCTAACCCAGCATTTAGCCATGGAGCTTGCCGAGTACAACATAAGAGTTAATGCAGTCTCTCCAGCAGTCGTGAAAACACCAATTTATGAGAACTTTATTGATCCAAATGAAATAGATGAAGCACTATCCGGATTTGATTCTTTCCACCCCATTGGGAGAATTGGTGTGCCAAATGATGTTGCAAATGTTGTTAACTTCCTTCTAGGTGGAAACTCTAGTTGGGTTACCGGTGCAATTTGGGATGTAGATGGTGGTGTTATAGCTGGAAGAAACTAACAGATATCTATTAAGTTATTCTTTGTGAAGATAAAAAGCTCAAGTATGCCTAGTTAAATACTGTGGCTGAATCAGTCATAAGATTTGGCCACACTCTGACCTTTCTATCAGTAAGTTAATGAAAACCTTTTCTTAAGTAACAATATTGCCCAGCTGGAAAGTACAAATGGTGCTGTTAATACAATGATGCCAGCATTGATAAAAGCCATTGCTATGGGCACGGTTAGTGCACTCCCCACAAGTGGAGCAAACCATAGCTTACTTCTACTTGTTAAGGCAATAGCACAAAGTGATGCATTGTAGCCAAAGATTCCGGAAAGAATGAGTGTTGTCGATAAAGATAGAAGCTCAGCCAATAATGTAGCAAATAGCCCACCAATGATGCCCCAAAGGGCATGTAACTTATTGGAAATGAAAATCCCAAGCAAAAAACAAGCCCCCGTAATGGCATTATTTTGGAAGATAATCTGTCCTATACCTTCGAATATCCCCCAAGTTGAGATTTTCTCACTCATCGATGTTATAGCTGGCTCTAGATTGAGTGCCGGAGCCATGGCCCAGATAACCCATATCACCATAATGTATGGTGCGGTATATGCTGGAAGAGGAAAGTGAATCATCATTAAGCGCATTATTAAAACGGTTAGAGCGCTTCCAGCAATAATTAAGAAAACGGTGATTGATGATGGTGCATATAAAGAGAAAATGACTACACCAATCAATGCACCATTGTATCCAAATAGCCCCTCTTCAATATCATTCACCGGATAATGTTCAATATGTGCAAAAATTGTTGAGGAGATAACACCAACTAGGACTCCAATAGCCATGGTGATGGAGTTAACTGCCACACCAAACAAAAACAAAGCTCCACTCAATGCGTTCTTCTGTAGGATGACTTGGCTAATTCCCCTGAGTAGGCTGACAAGGAAACAACTGACCTTTGTGGATATCGATTTCTTCATAAGTCGCTCAATCTAATTCACTCCTTTGTACTCATTGACAATATGACGAATGAAATACTGAAACTTCTGTAGATATTGGTAGTCGATACTCTTTCAGCAATTTGATTGTTTTAAATTAACTATTGGTTAGGTATTGTAAACGTATATTGATTTTCCTGACTGACTTCTTCAATAGGTACTGATCGCCATGGATCGACGTGATTTTTCTAAAGTTTTTTTGGGGGCTGCCATCGCATATACCCTGCCCCAGCCACTCTTTGCGTTAGACGCTTTATCAAATAATACAGCGAAAGGTGTAGACGAGCTTCAACGTCTTGTACGTCATCGTATTCTTAAGCAGCATGGGGCACATGCCGCGGTTACAGGCACCCTGAAGCCCTCTGGTCGTCGCATCATTACCGTTCGGGACCCTGAAGCCAAGGATGACTACCAGCTAGGCGGTGATACCATTTTTGAAGTTGCCTCGCTAACTAAGATTTTTACCGCTCTGCTACTAGCTGTTGAAGTCGTACATAAGCGCGTAAGGCTCGACGACCCACTTCAGGATTACGTACCAGATGGAGTAAAGGCTCCAACTTTTAAAGGACGACAAATCACCCTCACCGACCTGGCTACACATGGTGCTGCATTGCCGCTTAGGCCCAACAACCTTGCTACATCGGTACCCGATGCGCCGAATAAATATGCAGGTTATTCCTTTGAACAGCTCTATGGCAGCTTACCAAGCTACCATCTACAAACTAGTCCAGGCTCTCAATTTAACTATTCAAACCTGGCTTTTGGACTTTTAGGTCAAGGCATTGCTTTGAAGTCAGGCCGCTCTTTTGCAGAGATACTGCGAGAGCGTGTGACAGAGCCACTAGGGTTGAGTGACACTACTTTAGAGGATGACCCGAGAAAGGCAGCACGACGCGCTCAAGGCCATGACTTTTACCTCAGCCCGATTGGCCCCACTAGTGATGGTGTGCTCGCTCCGGCTGGTGGTTTGCGCTCTACTGCCAACGATCTCCTCACTCTTCTCGACTTGTTCACCAACGGCCAGGGCCCTAAGGATTTGGTGGCTGCCTCGCGTTTGATGTTGTCGGTCGATAGGCCTGGAGGCAGTGATATCACTCGTATGGCCCTGGGTTGGCGCAGAACGACGACCCATGGAGAAACCTATTATTGGTCTAACGGCAGCAGCGATGGATCACGCACATTTATGGGCTTTAACCCAGCACGGAGAGCCGGTGTTGTTGCCTTGGCAGATGCTGCGAGTGGCGAAGGATTAGACGATATCGGCCACCATTTTTTGAACCCCCAGCAAACAGTATCTACTAAGATCGTCCCTACCCCAGATTTCATTACTTTACCTGAGAAAGTTCTTTTAAGGGGAATCGGACGCTATGAGCAGGCTAAGGACGATGTCATCGAGATTAGTCGTGGCTATACGGGCCTTATTGTTTCAGCGGGATACGGAGAGTTCGTCATTCGACCGCAATCATCCACACTATATGCATCTAAGATGGTACCAGGGCTAACTATCGAATTTGAGGGAGCCGATGTGGGCCCTGTTGTTTCGCTGACCCTCCGCCAAGATGATAAAACCTATATCTACAAGCGTGTACCTTAACTTGGAAGTCCAGAGAAGAGCTCAAACTCTTCTCTCTATTATTAAGAAGGCCCCTACCCACTCAACGTACAGTAAGAACACATAGTTTTTATACTTCGTGACTGGGATGGAATTGACAAGAACGAATTACATAGCGGCCGGCGATCACCAATTGTTAACATAATCCAACATTAGCAAAAGACAGTTCAAGTTTTTGTGGTTTCAGCGGGCCACATGGGAAATAGTTGAAAACCCCAGCGCAAAATCATCTGGGCTTAATTTAGGGGGTAAGTTTATCTCTTAAAATGGGTAACTTGGTGTTTTCATTTTGATCTTAGAAATTTAATTAGATCAATACCTCCTGGTGAGATGCATGCTGAATCGATTGAATTTATTTATGTATACGCTTGGGGTTTCTCAATAAGTTTTGAGGGGTATTTCTGAGAGGTTTTTCCGCCTTTGTGTTGAGATTACTTGCAGAAATTCATTTCTCTACTAATTACATACCTTATCCCTACGTCGTTAAGGATGCTCAGAATTTACTCATTACTGGGGATTTTGATAATAATTTCGATACTAATTTTGGAGAGTTCATATGAAGATGTCCTACCGGTGGCTTAAATATACCCTCGCCACACTTGTCAGTTTCACAGCGGCTTCACAGATGGTAATTGCGGGCAATAAAGATAATCTAATTACTAATCCGGCGGCACTTGAAGCCATGGGTTTTGATAGTGCGGCGTCTAATGTATATGTAGCTGAAGGGCTTGATCCAGAAAGTCCATTTGATTTTTCCTTATATGCATCGGGTAATCCTGATTCCCAAGAGGGGCTATTCCCCACAGGGAGCACAGACTATTCACCAATTATGCCGAAGTCATTTATTGGGCGGCAGGATACTACTGGGACGGAATGGTTATATTCCGTAGGAGGTGGCACTGAGCTGAGCCGTTTAGGCACTGAGCGGTTTGCCGATGCCCAATTTTGGGACCTACCCAATGGGGGAACCGTGGAGTTTTTTCGGTGGTGGTGGACTGATAATGACCCTAATTCTGCGATGGCAGCTATGCTATTTGAGGTTTGTCAACCGGCCTTCGGCGCTGGTGCAATAACATTCACGCTTGTAGTCAATAGTACGAGCACTGATGCAGCTAATGGATCAACCGCAATTAACATCCCTAGCCGCCCGATTAATACACAAAGCTGTTATTACCTTGCAAGGGTAAGGTTTGATGCTGCTACCAACCTTCTAAGACTGCAAAAAGTTCGGCTCCAATTTATTCACCCATAAGATTGTTCAAACGCTAGTTGGTATTCTTATGTGAGGTCTCCTCTGTATCGACGAGGCCTTGCTCATACTATTCATCACAAATGATTGTGTGTCTAAGGTATACCATATTTTTCAGCGAGGCGATCAATATCCGCTTGGGATCTAGAGTTCTTGGGGCATTTGGCTCTAAACCAGGGGTTCAGATCGCTATCACTGCCAGCCGGTAAATCTTTCAGGTTAAAGCATTTACCGCTGAGTTGAACAAAAGTTCCTGTCGCTGTTGTGTAGAGGGCATCTTTTGTTTGAAGCTGGCGAACTTTGTTGTTCTCTCGATCCAAAGCTCTCTTTAACCTCGGATCAAAAACCACCGCTTTGCTTTTTGCTCCAGATTCAGCGGGAACCGGTAAAGTAACGGCTTTTTGAGACGATAAGTTTTCGGGCTGAGTGATATTTGCTAGGTCTCTATGTTCACTGGTTGTTTCTCTACTCGGGGCTTCATGTTTTTGCTGAATTCCGGATGAGGGCGGTTTTGCAGTAGCTGAAGCTGCAGGCAATACTTCATTCTGCCCTACTTTCGGTTTTGTAGTGGTTACAGACCTTTTGGGCCTACCTGCACTGTCTGGGCTGTTTATTGGCGAGCTCGCAGTCGGTTTTTTATGTTTTAAGATAAACCTAATTGTAGATTGTTTGTTCAACTGATTATCTGGTGGCACGGAAACTGGAATTGTCAATAAAACCATATGCAAACTCAGTGCTATCGCCAGGGAAACCCAAAGGCTCCATGAAATTGATGTTTCGTTATCTTTATATACTGAGGGGGAGGCTGGAGTTCCATCTGACTTAAATATCACTTCCGTAGAATGCCTCGGCAAGCACCCAAAAAGAAAAGATCTGACCTGTTGGCTTGCGCGGTTCCAGATCTGACTAGATTTCAGCCAAAAAGTTCTTTGTAAGTAATCCCCCGGTTTCTATAACGAAGTCCAACCCATGCTTTAAATATGAAGAGCTACCTAGATTGCTAACATAAGTGACACACGTCTGCCCGCCAAAAAACCCAGCGAACTCAAGTAATTTAACACCTTCCTTGGGCGAGTATTGGTTCGGAACACTGGATCATCAATGCGTCTTTTGGGTATCTTGCCAATTTCTAAACTCGCAAGGAAAGAAAAATCACTACTGAGGCGGTTGGCGCTTCATCATGACACTAAGAGCATGAGTGGTATTCAGACAGCGAAGTTCACTAAATTTTCAAAGAAAGGCTTGGTGCTACCAATGAAAAAGCGAAAACTGCTAGACCCGGTCAGAACTGGGATAAGTTCAATAATGCTTTCTTTTCAATGGGGGCAATCATAATAATCCCATGATGGTTGCGAAAAGCCACCCTTTCCTAAAATATCTGGCCTCCCATTGTACATGGAGTAGACTTTCAGAATTTGCTGAAAAGCTATATATACATAGTCGGGAGATTTAATAAACCTATCTTCCCTGAGGCTCCAATAATACATGGCATCACTATTATAAATAGCAAAGTGGTAATTTCGTTTTCTTGCGCTGGCTAATCCACTTCCAACTTCCTGTGAAGGCAAGTATAACTTGAAGTATATACAGCCTGCTTTATAACCTCCTTCAAATTTACATGTTTAAAATTGGTGATAAAATATGCAGCCTCCGATCTTTTATGTGGGGCAATAATACAGTAGTTAGCTATTCCCAGAAGTCGGTCCGCATCAGATTTTGCCCTGTTTGAGAAATCACTACCAATAAACCAGTAAATCACTGTCGTTATTATGGTGGGGGTAACCAAAATAAGTAGAACGCTAAAAGCTATCGTGAGAAAAAATTTTGTATTGATCGTATTTGAAGCCATATAAGGCAACCTGCTGACCACACTGAAAAATTTAATAGTGAAGTATTTCGTTGTTATTTGGGGGGATTAAAAACAGGCTTGAATACTAAAGCTACCTGATGCTCCTGGCCGCTGTCTTTTAACGGAATTTCTCCTGAAGTGAGTCTTTCTCCATCCAGCGTCAGTGATTCGATCTCTCGCGGACAGCCACCGCAATTACTGATGTCGATCTCATAGCGACTGCTGCCAAAGCGCAGCGATAAGTGATAGTTATGCCAGGTTTGCGGTAGGCAGGGTTCGATCACCAAGTGATCGCCATCAAGAATTTTTGCCCCAAGTAATGCCTCTAGTGCACTGCGATACAGCCAGCCGGACGCTCCGGAATACCAAGTCCAGCCACCGCGCCCCACATGGGGGGCCACGCCGTAGACATCGCCGGCTAATACATAGGGCTCTGTGCGATAGCGCTTTACGCCTTCAAGGGTATCGGTGTGGGTAATTGGGTTTAACAAATTAAAGTAATGCCAAGCCCGCTCGCTCTGTCCGAGTCCGGCCGCGGCCCAGACGGCCCATGTGGCGGCGTGGGTGTATTGGCCACCGTTTTCACGAATTCCCGGTGGATAACCTTTGATATAGCCGGGGTCCTTCTTGGTTTTGTTAAACGGTGGCTTAAGCAACAGTATTTGCCGGGCGCACTCGTTTACCAGGTGCTGGTCGGCCGATTCCATCGCTTTGCGGGATCGCTCAGTGGGTTCCTGCTGGGATAGCACCGACCAGGTTTGTGCAATCAGGTCGATTTTGCATTCATCGCTGTCCTTAGAACCAATCGGCGAGCCGTCATCGTAATAAGCGCGCCGATACCAGGCGCCGTCCCAGCCGCTGTCTTCTACCTGCTGACGGAAATTTTCTCCCAGCTGACGGTAATATTCCGCCAGTGCAGAATCGCCGATGTAGTCGCACAGGGGCGCCATATCCCGACAAACTCGCAGTAAAAACCAGCCCATCCATACACTCTCACCGCGGCCGGTGGTACTGATACGGCTGAAGCCGTCGTTCCAGTCGCCGTTGCCGATTACCGGTAGCCCGTGCGGTCCTACTGCGCCGGCGCGCTCAATTGCGCGGCAGCAGTGCTCGTAAAGAGACCCGGATTCATCGCTGCTTTCAAACTCGGCGTAGCGTTCGTGCTCATCTTTGCCCAGTGGTGCCCCAGCAAGATAGCTGACCGGTTCATCCAGGATTTGGTAATCACCCGTGGTGCGAATGTATTGGGCTGTAACAAATGGCAGCCACAATAAGTCGTCGGAGCAGCGGGTGCGCACACCGCGTAAGGGATTTTCATGCCACCAGTGCAGTACATCTCCATCCTGGAACTGGCGTGAGGCAGTGCGCAAAATATGTTGGCGTGTCCAATCGGGATGTGTCCACAGCAGTGCCTGTACATCCTGAAGCTGATCGCGGAAACCAAAGGCACCACTGGATTGATAGAAGCCGCTGCGGCCCCAGAGGCGGCAGGCCAGGGTTTGATAAGGTAGCCAGCGGTTTACCATCAGCTCGGTGGCCTTATCGGGCACTCGCACCTGAACAGAACCCAGATAATTCTCCCAAAACTGTTCGAACTCGGCCTGGGAGTTTGCGGCTCTTTGTGGATCCCGGAATTCACCGGCCAAATCCAATGCCTGGGCACGATCAATCCCCTCCCCCATCACAAAATAAATGTGTTGGGTTTCGCCGATAGCCAGATCAATATGGACTTGATAAGCGGCGCAAGGGTCGCCGCCAGACTGCACCCTTCCGGAGAGGCCAATCCGAAACAGTGCCTCCGGTGCCTGTGGGCTCCCGGTACTACCAATAAACTCATGCCGATCTGTGGTCAGACCGTGAGGTGGCAGGCTGGCAGTCAGGAAGGCGACACCGGGTTTGGCATCCGGGACAAAGGCGTTGCGGGCCAATAACGTATTGCTTTCTGGTATGAACTCACTGACCTGATGAGCCCAACTGTTGCCGCGGGTCAGTCCCATTACCCACTCCACGTAGTAGGTGGCCGTTAAGCGGCGTGGCCTGTTCCAGCCATTTTTCAATGTCAGCCGGCCAATTTTCACCGGAGCAGTGCGATCGACCGTAATACGCCAGGACTGCTCAAGGCCGTGGCTGTTATGGCGATACTCGGTGTAACCTGCCCCATGCCTTACCTGATAGTCGGTCTCGGCGGGTCGCGGGGCCGGGGTTGGCGACCAAACCTGGGCGCTCTCTTCATCGCGTAGGTAGAGGGTTTCACCACTTGGGTCGCGGACCGGATCGTTATTCCAGGCGGTCAGCCGGTGTTCACCACTGTTGCCACTCCAGGTACAACAGGAGCCCCCTTCGGATACCAGACAACCGAAGTTGGGATTAGCGATGATATTTACCCAGGGTGCTGGAGGGCGCTGGCCCGGTTCTTCCGGCTTGCCTGCTTGTAGATGCAGGATGTACTCGCGCCCATCCGCTGAAAAACCGCCCAGGCCATTATCAAATATAAGATCATTTGGGCGTTGCAGGGCTGGTGTTGGTAACTGGACATAACCTGCAGATTGCACCGGTACAAAAGGAGGTAGCGGCTGCATCTGAGCCTGTAGTGCGGTGGCACTATTCTCCAGCTGTGTGGCCACTGGCCCTGCTGAGGAATCGAGTAATACCCGTGCTGCAGCCAAAAGGCCCATACGATCAGACTCTGGCAGCTCCTGGCCTGGCACCATCACCACTGAGCCGTTTAGTTTGCGCATAGTACGACCGCGAATATCGGCGATCATCTCCTGTAACCTGTCGCGGGTCTGCTGGGAATAACCGGCGGAATCCTCATCGACAATAACCAGGTCTATAGCCAGGCCGCGGCCGCTCCAGAGAGTGTGGGCTTGAAGAATGGGCTCGGCAAAATCAATGCCCTGCTCACTGCGCACCTGCAGTAACAGGATTGGGTTATCTCCGGAGATGCCACGGCTCCACAGGCAACGCTGAATATGATGACTGCGGGCCAATACTCGGGAAGAGGCGCGAAGCCCGCCGGAGGGAGCTAGCACAGCGGAGAGCAACTCCATCATCCAGTAGACGTCTGCCGCGGGGATACGCAGGTTGTGTAACTCCTGTTCAGACTGCATTCGCGCCAGGTCGTATACCCAGCGTGCCTTGGGCCGCGAGCGATAAGAGCGCAACACAGCCAACAACTCCCGGCGTGACTTGCTGGCGCCAGTCAGATAGATCACTTCGACTTCAGAATGAGGCGAAATAGAAATTTCCTGGGCTGAGGCAATTACCGGGTCTAATACAGGGCCTGTGGTTCCCGTGAAGCCTTCCAGGCCTCGTTGCAGGGCCAGAGGCCTTGCCGGGGACCCGCCGCGGCCGAGGAAACGTACCCGGTCGGTTTCCCAGCCCAGCTGGTGACTTACATCGGCAGAAACCAATGCGCAGTGGGCCAGATAGATCGGTTTTTCCTCGCCGCTGCGAGGCCGCCTTCGATAGAGCATTACCTGCTCATCGGACAGGTACTGGCTCTCCACAAACAGTTTGGCAAAGGCGGGATGACGCTGGTAATCGCGTTCTGGCGCCAGCACCACCTCGGCATAATCCGCCAGCAGCAGGTGGCGGCTGCGATTGCTTTCATTTTTGATCACCAGTCGGCGAGCTTCTAAGTCATGCTGGGAACTGAGGGCAATGTGTAAGCGGCAGAATAACTCAGCTTCACGGCGCTGGAACTCTACTTCCTGTGGTGAGAAGTTGGCCATACAGTGGCCGGCGTCTCCGCCACAGGGGGCGAGCCCCACAGAAAACAGCTCGCCGCTGTCCAGATCGCGGACATAATTCCAGTGTCCGCCCTGGTGTTGGGTCGGATCTGGCTGCCAGCGTGTCAGGGCAAGATTGTGCCAATAGCTGCCACCTGAACCATCTGCTCCGAGCAGCAGGGTGTGGTGGCCGTTAGAGAGCAGGTTGAATTGCGGATAGGGTCTCCCCGGAAGAGCAGACCAGCTCTGCAGGGCTCCCTCGGCGTGGAAACTGCGCTGTAGCCCCGGCTGCTGCCAGGGTCTTAGGGCCGGCCGCGCGGTGGGCAGGCGTTCGTGCAGTAGTGGCGTCAGGCCGGCAATGCGCACATCGCTGTGGAAGCGTTGTTGCATTATGTCGTCGTGGAGGTAGTTATTAATGGCCAGCAGGATCATGCCCTGGTGGTGGCTCATATAGGAGCGCACAGTGCGTGCGCGTCGAGGTATAGCTTTGGCCGTACGGCCGTAGTCAATCGCTTCATACAAACCGAACTGGCCGTAACCACCTTCGGCACGAAGCTGGCGCAGATTCTCCATAACCCCTGCGGCATCGAATGGTAGTGCCATCATGGAAGCATAAGGCGCTATAACCAGGCGTTCACCGAGGTCGCGACGAAAACCGATGCCGGGCACTCCAAAGGCACGGTATTGGTAGTGCAATTGGCTGTCCAGTTCGTAGTAACCGGATTCGGCGATACCCCAGGGTAGTTCGAAGCGGCCGGTAAACTTGCGATGCACTTCAATGGCATTGCGGCAGGCCCGCCCTATCAAACTGTGCTCTGGCGTTTCCATAAACAGCCGCGGCATTAAATACTCAAACAGGGTCGCACTCCAAGACATCAACACCACCCGGCGATGAAGGTGCCGAAATGGTCGCTCAAGGTGGCGCCAGTGGCGCGCCGGTACATCGCCTTTGGCAATAGCGAGGAAGCCGGTCAGACGAGATTCTGAGGCGAGTAAATCGTAGTGGTTGGCGTCAAGTGCAGCATCGGTAATGTTGTAACCGATATGAAATAGATGCTGATCGCGATCGTAGAGGAAGGCGAAATCCATCTCTTCCACCCAGTTGAGTGCCCTGGTGGAAAGGCTGGTGATGTCTCGGCAATAACTGGCGGCATTTTCCCGTGCGCTTTCCAGTGCGCTGTGCATTTTTTCACACCAAGAGGCGGCTTCATCGTGCTCTTGTGGTTCTGCAGCGAGGTGTTTTTGCAGTTGCAGCAGTTGTTGCTCTGCAGCATCGCAAAAGTCTGGCATGGTCGATAAGGAAACCGGGATTTTCAAAGTATCTGCCAGGGCGAGATAAGCTTTTCTGACATGCTTCACACCCTCCCGGCAGACTTTGGGTGGTACCTGCATAAGTCGCAGCCAGGGTTCGAGCGCCTCCTGATAGCGCCTCGCGGCCACTGCATGGCGGTGCAGTTCATCGAGCCATTGGCGTAGTCGACCGAGATCCTCTGCACTAAAATTTTTTTCGTCACCCTCGATCAGCGCCAGCATCTGCTTCTGTAGCCAGGGTACATCTCTCTCATAGATATCGTCGATGGTTTGCCACCAGCGATTGTGCTCCGCGCCGGCTTGTAAACGTTGGCGAAACTGCGCTAGCTGCGCGTTGATCTCACGGATTTCGTTGGGGGCGGAGTCCGTATCGACCGGCTGCAGGGTTTCTGCCATGGCATCGAGGGTATCGGTGATCCCCAGTACCAGCTGGCGTCCACTCAGTGGTTCACTTTTTAGGGATTCCAGGCCGGAGGCCAGGGTTAGTAAGCTGCCGGCCAGGTTGCCGCTATCCACGGTGGAGACATAGCGGGGGTTGAGCGGGTGTAGTTCGCGGGTTTCATACCAGTTGAGGAAGTGTCCACGATAGCGCTCCAGTCCGCGCATACGGTCGAAGCTGTTGTTGAGTCGAGCTAATAGCAGGCTGAGATCAACGTAACCAAAATCGTAGGCGCTGAGAATAGAGAGCAAGCCCAGCCCGATATTGGTGGGGGATGTACGCCGGGCCAGGACCGCCAGGGGTTCTTCCTGATAATTATCTGGCGGCAGCCAGTGATCGTCAGGCCCCATAAAGTGTTCGAAGAAAAACCAGGTTCGCCGGCTTAGCAAACGCAACTCGCGCTTGTCCTCTTCTGTTAGAACTGATGGCTCCAGCTCTCGCGGTAAATTGATATGGTGAAGAAGTTGGGGTGCAAAGAGCCAGGCCAACAAAAACGGTGCTGCAGGTAAGAGACTGGCGGGAAGCCAATAAGCCAAGCCTGCAGTTACCAATAGAGCGATCAGTGGGGAAACCCACATCGCACGCCAACTGCCAAACGCAGTCAGTGCACTGCTGACAGAGCGATTCACATGTGCCGCTGATGTCCACTGCAACAAATGGCGGTGGGAAACGCGCAGCCGATAGAGTGTGCGTACGATCGCATCCAACGCGTTAATCGCTTGCACCGGGAGCAGAACCAGCGATAGCAGCCAGTGTAAAAAGCGCTGCTGTAGAACCGCCGGCCCTCCCCGGAAATGAAGATGGGCGCGGCTGGGATCAGCGATGCTGCGCCAGACCATCGATAGTAATTCCTGCCATACCGATGCGGAAGACAACAAAAGTAGCGCCGAAGTCCAAGCCCAGGCGTGGCCCGGCAGCCAACCGCTCCAGGCGAGCAGAAAAAGTGCCAACAGGCAGGGGGCTTCCAGGCTGCGACGCAGATTATCGACGATTTGCCAGCGCTGAATTGGCGGTAAAGGGTTGTCGACATGTTCACCGCTATCGACCGGTACACGTTTGCCCAGCCAAGAAAGTATCTGCCAATCACCGCGAATCCAGCGGTGCGAGCGGCGCAGCATGGCGAAAACATTAGGTGGGTATTGTTCATAGAAGACTGCATCCGACAGCAGCCCTACACCACCGATGGCACCTTCGATTAAATCGTGGCTGAGGATGGCATTTTCTGGAAGATGCCCGGCCAGGGTCTGGGAGAAAACCTCCGGGTCGTAAATTCCTTTACCGGTAAATATCGCCTCGCCGAACAGGTCCTGGTAGGCATCCGAGACGGCGTGGGTGTAGAGGTCTACGGTGCGATCACCGGCAAAAATCTGGCTGAATAGGGTTCCATCAGAGCTAGCCGGGTCGGTTTCCACCCGGGGCTGTAAAAATCCATAACCTGCTACCACTCTTTGTGTGCTGCTGTTGGCCACTGCGCGATTGAGTGGGTGCGCTATGGCACCAACGAGGCGTCGTGCGGTGTCTGGTGGCATCTGGCTGTCGGCATCGAGAGTGATGACATAGCGAATGCCTTGCAGTTGTTTGCGATCGCCAAAACAAGTGGTAAAACTGTGCTCCTCATTGCCCGACAATAGTCGGTTGAATTCGATCAATTTGCCGCGCTTGCGCTCCCAGCCCATCCAGCAGTTTTCCAACGCATTCCAGCGACGCTCACGATGTAATAGTAAAAACGGTGATCTGCCCTCATCGACCCTGTGGCGTTCGTTCAGAGTTTCAATAGATGCTTTGGCGATTTCTAATAGTGCTGTGTCCTCACTGGTACTTTGCGTATCCGCGTCTGCAAAATCACTTAAAACTGCGTAAACAAGATTCCTATCTCCGTTGTTGAGGAAATTGATTTCCAGACACTCGAGAATCCTTTGCATATCCTCCGCATCGGCAAATAGTACCGGCATAACCACAACCGTGCGGTATTCACTGGATATGCCCTTATCAAAATCCAGTTTTGCCAGCAGGCGCGGGGGCAAGCAGTGGGTAATCAAGCCGTTGACCAGAGCCAGGGCCATACCGACCACTGGCACTGCGGTAACCAGCAGTACCAATAACGTCAAAATGATAGAAGCACCGCTCCAGAGTAGATAAACAGCAAGGGCAAGTAGCGGTGGAATCGAGAAAAGTGCCAATCCGGAAAAGAATATCCTGGATGCCTTGTGCAATAGCTGCCAATGAAGGCGTTGCAGAAAGCCTGGGCGATATTCCAGCAGGGTTTCCAGTTGTGGACGCCCTTCATCTATCAGGTAGTATCCCACATGCCGGGTGCGCTTATCGGTTTCCTGTACGTCGCTCAGTTCCACCACACACTGGGCAACCTGCTGTTCAGTTTTGCCACTGCCACGCGCCAGCTTTTCTATCACATCCCGGTATCTATCGCGGGTTTCAAAATCCATTCGGCGGTAGGCGCCTGCAGGGTCTTTGCGCAATATATGTTCTACACGGCTGAGGGACTCAACAAAATCCCGCCAGTTACAACTGCGCAGCTCTCGCAGGCTAATGATACCGCTGGCAATGCCAACGCTGAGTTCCTCTTCTGTAGCGGTATGTCCTCCCAGGGCATCCTCGGCCAGCTGCGCCAAGTGCTCCAATAGGCAAAGGCGCAAAAGTGCGGGCAGTGCCCAGAGTTCGCCGGTGGTTAAAACAGCATCCTCCTGGTAGTGCTCAACCAACAGGTGAATGGATTGAATATCTACGGGTTGGGAGAAATCGGTGATCAATGCATCGGCAAGGACATGCAAACGCAGGTCGACACTGCCGTCTTCGGCAGAAACTTGTGGCAACTGCTTTAAGTAGTTCACCGGCAGGGACTCACATACCAACTGCAGGGCCTCCTGGACCACATGGCGGTTATCTAGTAGCCACTCTTCACTGCGAGTACTTTTTTCGCCCGCCTCTACCCTAGTGGCGAGATGCCGATAGATTTTCTCGAAATGTTTTTCTAACTGACGCAAGTGCAGTCGCAAGCGGTAGCCACCACCGGTACCGACAGGGCTTGCGTGCTGCTTGGCCAGCGCGGCTATGTCTTCCAGGCGCTGCTGTTCATTATCCCGGTTCGAATTGTTACCAATCCCGTGGGCGGTACTCCCAGATTGAGTACCGCTTTGCTCGGACTTTGCATGTACAAAGAACTTGTACCCCTGGCGAGCGCCCTGCTTTTTCCAAAACCGCAATTTCATCGATGCGCTTCATTTCTTACCGGAAGAGTTGAGTGGCGAATTTGGCAGGCTATGTTGTCAGCGCGCAGAGCCTGTAATTGGGATTCCTGCAAATCCTGGAATACCAGAACCGGCAGGTTACTGTGGGATATAACGGAGTGGCAGACGGTACCCGTTACGTGTTGCTCACCGGTTTGCCAGTCGTGCGCGCTCATGGCAATCAGATCGACATCCTCTTCCGCAGCAGTGGCATAAATACACTCGGCGACATTCTGTGCAACCAGCAGCAAGGGCCGTACTTTGATGCCGTTTTCCAATTGGCGAGCCATCTCCTCCAAGCAGACTTCACCCGCGCGTCGATTGCATTCGACAAACTTTTCCCGTGTGGCGTGTTCTTCGCGGGTGATCGGCATTTTGCGGGGCATATCTGGCACAGCAATCACTTGCAGCAGAATCATTTCCATTTCTTGCCCACGCATCATTGATGCCGCCTGGCAAGCAACCCACTCGGAATGAGAGGAACCATCCATCGAGACCAGAATACGGCGGTAAGCCATGTTTTCCTGGGCCGGAGGTTTTAAACCCGGATGCACTATGATGAAGGACCGCCCAGAGCCACTAAAAATCTTTTGGGCGGTGCTGCCGAAGTCGAAACGGCTGACGCCACCCTTGCCGTATGCAGTGAGTACAATCAGATCGATATCGACCTCATCGCAGTACTCTACAATCTGCTCTGCTGGGCGTCCCTCCACCACAGACTGGCTTACAGTAATACCCTGCTCCGAAATGGGCTCAGCCAAACGGTTGAGGTAGCTACGCAGCTCTACTCTGCGCAGCCGCCAGTCCACCGGATCTATGCTCTGCTCTTCAGAATTTTGTACATGAAGAAGGTGTATTTTTGCACCGCTGTTCTGGGCCAGCATAACTCCATGGGCGATGGCCTCTTCAGCGATAGCTGAGCCATCAAGAGGAAGTAGGATTTGTTTAAACGGCATCTCATCACTCCCTACCGGGGCCCGGCCTGGATCTTCACTAAATGTCATAAGGTTTTTTGGCGGAAAGTTTTACTTGCTCGCTACACTGCTGTTCCGGGTTTTAACCTTGTGTTAAACGCGATCCCTGAAAAGCTCTCTAGCACGGTTAAGCTCAAGAGTATTGCAAAGTGTCTATGACGGTGTTGCCCCTGCTGCCAACCTGCAAAAATGTGCTCTATGTCACTGAAAGTTTCAGTTTTGGTAGAGCTGCGCTGGCTTTCAACACACATTGAGAGCATCTGATCACTAGTAATAAGAATAAACCCATAAAGAGGCAGCAAATTGCGAGCCAATTAAAGCGGGGCTTAGGCTGTAGGGTTGGTCAGGCTGAGAACAGGTCAAGGTACGGAATTAAGAATTTTCCCTGGCAGTGAAGCTTTGTGTCTGGCGGGAAAGGCGTATACGCATCTGTTTTTCGATCTCGATAATGGCAAACAGCGCTACGCCAATCGCAACAATCAGAATGCCATCAAAAAGTGGCACTGCCTCAGTAGCAAAGACTTCCTGCAGGAGTGGGACATAGGTAATGGCAAATTGCCCCAAAGTGACCATGATGACTGCCATCCACACCACTTTGGTGCCGCGCACTGCCTTCCAGGTGAGAGAGGTGCCATACATATTGCGAATAAAAAACAGGTGGAAAATTTCCATTACCACCAATGTATTCATGGCCATGGTTCGCGCCAATTCCAATGAGTAGTGCTGCTGAATGGCGTAGGTATATATTCCGAATACGCCACACAGGAATAAGGTGCTAACTAATGTGATATGCCATACCAGTACACTGGTAAGGAGCGGTTGGTCGCGCAACCGTGGTGGGCGGTGCATGGTATTTTCTTCTGTGGGCTCAAAGGCGAGCGCAATACCGAGCGTAACAGCGGTAATCAGGTTTACCCAAAGTATTTGGATCGGTGTTATCGGCAGTACCATGCCAAAGAGCAGCGCCACAATAATGGTTGAGGCTTCCCCTGCGTTGGTGGGCAGCGTCCAGCTAATTACTTTCTTTATATTGTCATAAACCGTGCGCCCCTCACGGACCGCAGCGCCGATGGAAGCGAAATTATCATCGGCTAGAACCAGCTCGGAGGCCTCTTTGGCTGCCTCTGTCCCCCCCCGGCCCATGGCAATACCCACATCGGCGCGTTTTAAAGCGGGGGCATCGTTTACGCCATCGCCAGTCATTGCCACAGTCATATCGTGGGCCTGCAATGCGGTTACCAGCCGCAATTTATGTTCAGGCCTGTTGCGGGCAAAGATATCCACCTTCAGGACTTCTGCCGCCAATGCCGCGTCATTCAGGTTGTCGATATCCACTCCCGTTAGGGCTTTGTTAGGCCGCTGCAAGCCTATCTGCTGACCGATGGCTTTTGCGGTCGCGACATGATCGCCGGTAATCATCTTCACTCGAATACCCGCGCCCCTACACTCCGCAACTGAGGTTATAGCCTCCTGACGTGGTGGATCGATCAATCCCACCAAGCCTAGAAGAGTCATAGTTCCCTTCACGTCTGAGTGCTCCAGCACCGTGTGCTCTGGCTTTACCTCTTTTGTGGCGAGCGCCAAGACACGCTGTCCCAATGCCGCGACCTCTTCGGTCTTTTGTCGCCAGTAAGTCTCCATCAGCGGTTCGCAGCCTCCATCCTCGCTGCGATAGGTTTTGCACATTGCCAAAACCTGTTCCGGCGCCCCTTTAACGGCGATCAGTGCATGGTTCTCATGGTTGTGGTTTAGGCTGGCCATAAACTTATGCTGGGCATCAAAGGGGATAATATCGGTACGGGTCCACAGCTTGCGCACCTCCTCGCTATTCATTCCCGCCTTTGCTGCGAAGGCCAGTAAGGCCCCCTCCATGGGATCACCCTCGACGAGCCAGTTGCCCTCCTCTTTTCTGAGCTCGGCGTCATTACAAAGAACCGCGACACGGGCTAACTCCTGCAGTGGGTTTGGGGCCGACATCGCTACCGGCGCGTTGCCGAGCATGACTTCACCCCGCGGTTCATAGCCTTCGCCCTCTACTTCATAGCGTTGTGCGCCTGTAACTACTGTGGCGACGCACATCTCGTTGCGGGTGAGCGTCCCGGTTTTATCGGTACAGATTACCGATACTGATCCCAGGGTTTCGATAGCCGGCAGGCGCCGGACAATGGCGTTGCGCCGTGCCATCGCCTGGGCCCCGACCGCTAATGTGATGGTTAGAACTGCCGGTAAGCCCGCGGGAATGGCCGCTACCGAAAGCCCAACAATGGCCATAAACAGTTCATTAAAATTGTGCTGCAATACAAACAGCCCAAAGGCGAAGATCAACGCAGCAACTGCCAGAATAAAAAGGGCCAGCCATTTGGCGAAGAAACCCATCTGTTCAACCAACGGAGTGGTTAAAGTTTCAACACTGGCAAGCATGCCACTGATATGACCGATCTCGGTCTCTGCTGCGGTGGCCACTACTATCCCCACTCCCTGCCCATTGGTGACAGTGGTTCCGCTATAGGCTAAGCAACTACGGTCCCCCAAGGGGGTATCGGTGTTAACCGGATCGGTATGTTTTTCTACCGGGATGGATTCCCCGGTCAGGATGGCCTCTTGTACCTGCAGACCGTGCGTTTTTAACAGCCGCAAGTCGGCAGGCACTTTGTCACCAGCCTCAATGAGCACAATATCGCCGGGTACCAGTTTCTCTCCCTCCACAGTGAGCCGCTGATTGTTGCGGAGGACTGCGGCGCGTGGAGCCAGCATATGGCGGATAGCATCCATGGCCCTTTCCGCTTTACCCTCCTGAGCAAAGCCGATAATCGCATTGACGATAACCACCGCCAGGATGACCCCGGTATCTACCCAGTGTTGTAGTAGGCCTGTGATAAGCGCCGCCCCGAGCAGGACGTAGATCAGGAGGTTGTTGAAATGGGAGAAGAAGCGCCGCAGAAACCCTTTGCGAGCTGGTGCTGGCAGGCAGTTAGGCCCGTAGGTTCGCAGTCTTAGCGCAGCTTCGTCCTCACTGATTCCGGCCATACTGGTCTTCAGC
Organism: Microbulbifer variabilis; assembly: GCF_023716485.1. Classification (NCBI taxonomy): domain Bacteria; kingdom Pseudomonadati; phylum Pseudomonadota; class Gammaproteobacteria; order Cellvibrionales; family Microbulbiferaceae; genus Microbulbifer; species Microbulbifer variabilis. Next base: position 2,407,111 of record NZ_CP092418.1, on the reverse strand, counting down.
TCGGAGAACACCGTATCTGCGGACATTGAGTGCCAGTTTTTCTCAGGCCTTGTCTGAAGCACGGTTCACCTTTATCGGATTACCTTTCACAGTTTTCGACTGAGCTTAGTTTCGACTGATCTTAGCAATGAATAGTCATGCATTTAGACTGGGAAGCTTAGTAAAAATCAAGCCAGCCGCTTGCTGTGACAAAACGCCACTGCCAACTAATCGCGCTCTAGCACTTAGTTTAATCAGAACCTTACCCGAAACTGCGGGGCGGGAATCAGGGCAATGCATGACATTAAAATGAACAATGCCAGGGAGGTTGAGGCTGCTATCAATGTTTCCGCAGGATGTTTATAAATGCTATTGGCTAACAAATTCTTGGCAATTGTTCTCCTGGCAAGCGCTGTAACAGGCGATCACACCCAAGGCTGTTTTTTAGAATAACCTGGGCACTGGGCTTGCCAGTGACTTTCCCAATAATTGCACAGGATGCCCCTACCCGTTCCTCTCTTAGGATAGCGCTGGCCTGATCAGCGTACTCTGCGGGAATAAATGCAACGAAACGCCCCTCGTTGGCCACGTAAAGGGGGTCTAGGCCCAGCATTTCGCAGGCTCCGTAGACTGATTCGCAGACTGGGATCTGCGCTTCATCCAGTTCGAAGGCCTGCCCACTGGTTTCGGCCAGTTCCACCAGGGCCGTCGCGAGACCACCGCGAGTGAGATCCCGCAAACAGTGAAGCGGAATACCGCCCTGCAGCAATGCTGAAATTGCAGCATTGAGCGGGGCGCAGTCACTGGTGAGTGCAGTTTCGAATTCCAATCCCTCACGGCTTGCCATAACGGTGATGCCGTGTCGGCCAATATCCCCGGACAATAGAATTCTGTCACCGGGGCGGATATAACTGGGGTCTATTGGATGATTACTCAGTAAGCTACCCACTCCACTGGTATTGATATAAATACCATCGCCCTTGCCTCTCTCCACGACCTTGGTGTCCCCGGTAACCAGCTTTACACCGGTTTCCTCGGCTGCGCCAGCCATGGATTGCAGCACTTTTTTTAATGTGTTGAACGGCAACCCTTCTTCCAGTATCAAGCTGCAACTCAAGAATTTTGCCTCGGCACCGCCCATGGCCAAGTCATTGACGGTTCCGTAAACGGCCAATTTGCCGATATCCCCACCGGGGAAAAACAAAGGGGTAATTACGAATGAGTCGGTGGTGAATACCAGGCGATCAGAATCCCAAGGCAAGGTAGCGCTGTCGTGGGCTTGGTCGATCCAGGTGTTTTTGAACAGAGGTTGGATAAACTCCTTCAGAAGTTGCTGGGTCATCTCGCCACCACTGCCATGCCCCAGGCGGATACTGTCCTTATTGGTTGTTGGGAGAGGACATTGAAGATTCACGGGTTTTTACCTGTTGGCTATAGCGGTGGTAGGCGGAGCAGGCACCCTCGGAGGAAACCATGGGGGCGCCCAGGGGGTGGTCTGGGCGGCAGGTTGTGCCGAAATGGGGACAGTCGCCGGGCTTTTTGAGGCCGAGCATAATGGCACCACTAATACACTGGTGTTGCTCCCGGGGTTTGATCTCTGGCAATGCAAATTTCTTTGTTGCATCGAGATCTGAAAACTCTTCAGCAAGTGCCAAGCCACTCGCTGGAATTTCACCCAGCCCCCGCCAACACTGAGCAGAAACACTAAATACATTGTTCAGTAACACTTGTGCCGGGCGGTTGCCGGTTCGCTCTACCGCTCTTAGATACTGGTTTTCCACCTGATAACTGCCCTGCTCTAATTGGCGCAGGCACATCAACAAACCTTCAAGAATATCCAGGGGTTCAAAGCCGGTAACGACAATCGGCACCTGATACTTTTCGGCAAGGGGTAGATAGCTTTCGTAACCGGTTATTGAGCACACATGACCAGCGGCAAGAAATCCCTGCACACGTGTATCCTTGGCGGCGCATATAGAAGCGATGGCCGGTGTCACCAAAAACTGGGAAACCAACAGGGAAAAATTCTTAAGCGACTTTTGTTTGGCTTGGGTGGCAGCCATGGCATTCGCGGCTGCGGTTGTTTCAAATCCTACGGCAAAAAAGACCACCTGCTTTGTGGGGTGGTCCTCGGCAATCTTCACTGCCTGTAGGGGGGAATAGATAATGCGAATGTCGCCACCATCGGCTTTCACATCGAGCAAGCTGTACTCTGACCCAGGTACTCGCAACATATCGCCAAAGGAACAGAAAATTACTCCCGGCAATGCAGCGATGGCAATGGCCCGATCAATGGTCTCCAGGGGGGTCACGCAAACCGGGCAACCCGGTCCATGAACCAACTCTATTACTTGCGGTAGTAACTGGTCGAGGCGATTCTTAACGATGGCGTGGGTTTGTCCACCGCACACTTCCATAATCGTCCAGGGGCGCGTGGTTTCTTTGCGAATTTCTGTGGCTATCTTTTGGATAGTCTCGCTCTGGCGGTATTCGTCGACAAATTTCACGGCATCACTCCTGGCCGCTCGGCCCGCTCAGGGATTCCAGGTCGCGAAAAACACGTTCGGCTTCTTCTTCCCGTATCTGACTGATGGCGATACCCACATGGACTACCACATAATCGCCAATGCTGGCATCTGGCACCAGGGATAAGTTGACTTGCCGAGCTATGCCGCCAAAACGTACCTTGCCCAGGCGTTCCAGGGGGGAATTGTCTGTGATCTCTTCAATAAGGCCGGGAATACCTAAGCACATGCCCACTTAGTCCCCCGCAGATTGTCCGGCTGCAGCCATGCAGTGGGCATAGTGGAGTTGCCCAAGGGCGATGCCGCCATCGTTGGGGGGAACCTGGCTGTGGCAATGCACGGTAAATCCCCGCTCACGCAGCAGTGTCGCGGTGCGTTCCGTTAGTCTTCGGTTTTGGAAAACACCGCCGGAGAGAAAGACCTGACGCTCACCGATCTCATTGACCACTGCCAGAATCATATTTGCCAAGGTATTGTGGAAGGCCGCAGCCCGCTGCGGCAGCGACTTACCCTCATCGTGTATTAAGGCGCTAATACAGGGGGCCCAGTCCAGCTCCCACTTGCTTTGACGCTGATACAGGTCGAATGGATAGCTGTCACTACTCTGAATTCCTCGGGCACTATATTCCAGCACCATGGCGGCCTGCCCCTCATAGCTCGACTGGCTACACAGCCCCAATAGTGCGGCCACTGCATCAAACAGGCGCCCGGCACTGCTGCATAGAGGGCTGTTGACCTCACCTTCCAGCATGGTGACCAGGTTACGGCGTTCACTGCGGGTAAAGCAGCGCTTGAGCAGCTGGTGTTGCAGTGCCATGTATCCGGAAATTTCATATAGCAGGCCCGCAGCAGCCCGCCGTGGTTCGCGCACAGCCTTTTCTCCACCTGGCAGGGGAAATGTGCGCAGGCTGGCGACGTGTTCTACTTGCGATTTACCGTCCCAGAGGAGGAACTCCCCGCCCCTAACTATGCCGCTGCTGTCATAGCCAGTGCCGTCCCAGCAGACGCCGAGTGCGGCACCACTGTGACCGTGTTCGGCCATACAGGAAAATAGATGGGCAACATGGTGTTGTACCCCCAGGCGTGGAGCCTGCTGTTGCAGTGCCCAGCGATGAGAGCTATAGCCTGGGTGCTGGTCGTGGATCAGAGTTTGCGGTCGACGTTGTTGTAAACCAGTGAGGTCCGCAATTGTGCGGTCAAAGTGCTCAATTGCGGTGGCGCTACTCAGGTCGCCAATATGTTGGCTCTGATAAATCCAACCATTGTGGGACAGCGCCACGGAATTTTTTAAATCTGCTCCCAGGGCTAAATAGGATTGCGTGAGTGCCTGTTGTGACAGTTTTGCCTGGGTAATGGGTAGTGGGGCATAGCCGCGTGCACGGCGTAACATCAAGGGGCGGTCTTCTACTACGCGCAGTACCGAGTCATCCAATGGCCTCACTATGCGGCGGTTATGCAGTAAAAAACGGTCGGCAATTTTGCCAAGGCGCCGCAAAGCCTCCGTATTTTCAATGCAAATTGGCTCTTCAGCCAAATTGCCGCTGGTGGCGACAAGGGGGGCCGCATACTCTTCGGCAAGTAGTAGGTGCAGTGGTGAGGCTGGCAACATCACCCCCAGATCTGGTGAACCCAGCGCTACCAGCTCGTGTACCCTGGCATTCGCTTCCGGTTTTGCTTCCAGTAGTACGATGGGGCGTGCCGGTGAAGTAAGCAGTTTTGCCTCCAACTCAGAAATCCGACAATCACGTCGCGCTGCCGATAAAGAGCTATACAACAGGGCAAAAGGTTTGTGTGGGCGCTGCTTGCGTTTGCGTAATGTCTGTAATGCCTGGCTATTGCCGGCATCTACCAATAGTTGGAACCCCCCTACACCTTTCAACGCAACAACTTTTCCACTGGCCAGGCTGGCGAACGTCTCATTCAAGGCTGCAAGGCCGGTGAGAAGCACCTTGCCTTTGCTATCACAGAGCTGCAGCTGTGGGCCACATTCTGGACAGCCATTGGGTTCGGCGTGAAAACGGCGGTCTTCGGGATTGGTGTATTCAGCTTGGCATTTGGCGCATTGAGGAAACTGATCCATTGCAGTGTTGGCGCGATCATAGGGCATCTTATCAATGATGCTAAAGCGCGGGCCGCAGTGCGTGCAGTTGATGAATGGGTATTTGTGCCGGCGGTTACGGGAATCCTGCAATTCGGCCTGGCAGGAGTTACAGGGAGCTATATCTGGCAGCACCAGGGTAGATTGTGCGGCGGTAACGGTGCTTTCTCGAATCTCAAAATCGCTGTCACCCTCGGCAGGAATTACCTCACTATCAATACTGAGTATCAGGCTGTGCGGTGGCTTTTCCAGAGGCAAACGCTGCAGGAGTTTCTCGATGCCTGTGCTGTTTCCCTCAACCTCCAACTGTAATCCACCACTATGGTTGGCAACCCAGCCGGTCAGTTGGCAATCCCGCGCTAAGCGATAAATATAGGGTCGAAACCCTACGCCCTGAACCAGGCCTTTAATCGCTAGCCGGCGACGCTCATTGTCCATCACTGGCCTCAAATTGCAGATTTTCCAGGATAATGTCCTGGGCTTCGGCATGGTGAATATCGGTGAGCTCTTCAATTTCCAGTTGCAATCCTTCCAGGCTGGTCCCGAAAGTTGCCTGTTCGAAATGTTCCCTTAGATGTGGGGCGGAGATATGTGCAAGGGCACCTAGGCGCAGCTTAGCACCCACTACCCTGGCACCTTCGTTATCGGCAAGCTGCTGTATTTTTTCGATCAGATTGCTGATCAAGGACTGTTCATGCATCACTGGTCTCCGTTATCAGCTTTGTCCGTTATCGCCTTGTAGAAATGCAAGTAGCTCCTGCTCGGCACGCTCCGCGCCCAACTTCACTGCGGCAGTGAGACAATCACAGGAGGTGATGTTCTCGGCACAGATGGAAAAAATTTCCAGTCTGCGGGGCAGTGCCCCCAGCACTCTGCCCAAGTCGACCGCTTCTCTGAGGTTAAAACCGTGGCTGGAGGTCGTGCAGTTACTGGGCGCGATAATATCGGCCAGGCCATCGGCTCGGATTAGTTCGCCCGATTTTTGCTCATCGGACAAAATCGCATCTACCAGGCAAACCTGACGATCTTTCCAATGCCCCACAAGGGTTACCATGTCATTGCCGCTCTCCAGAAAATCTGCGCTTCCTTTTAATTGGCTGCGCAGCTTGTCGAGCAGATAGGGCCCCACACCATCGTCTCCCCGGAAGCGATTGCCAAGGCTGACCAGCAGCCAGCGCTCAGGAGATTCTTTTTGGCTCATGTTGCAAATGTAGCTGCAGGAAATGGGTTGAGCAGGAAATACAGGGGTCATAATTGCGAATGGCGCGCTCACATAAACCCTGTAATTGTTGCTCGGGCAGGTGCATGAATTTTGGCAGCATCAGGCGTAGATCATCTTCGATAGTTTTTTGATTTTGAGAGGTGGGAGCGACGATCTTGGCAAAAGTAATTTTGCCTTGCTCATTCATGGCGTAGCGGTGATAGAGCAGTCCGCGGGGGGCCTCGGTAGCGGCACAGCCACTAGCCTCTCTAGGTTCTACTGCCAGGTAGGGTTCATCGGGGGGTTGAAACGTATCGATAAGGCGCAGTGCCTCTTCCAGGGCGTAGAGTACCTCCAGGCAGCGCACCACAATACTTTTGAAGGGATTATTGCAGGGTGCTCGGAAACCCAACGCCTCGGCAAGGCTTCTCACTTCTCCCGAGAGTTGGGGGTAGCTGAGGTTGTAGCGCGCCATGGGCCCGACAAGGTAGGCGCCCCGCTCGATCAATAGACTGTGCAATGCCGTACTGTGCGGTACCTGCTGTTCGCGAAAATGTTTTTCGTAGTCCTTTACCGAAATATCCAGCCCGCGATTGGAAACAATACGCCCCTCATTCATGGGGTATTCACTGGGGTTGGACAGGGCGACGCATTCATAGGATTGCTCACAATGGGGAAATGGCAGACCCGCCGCCCAACGCGTCATGAGTTCTGCCAGGGTATGGGCTTCTAACAATTGGGGGCGCAGTGCTTGAAAGGACTCCAGGCCGGGCACTCGATAAAAGCCCCCTACGCGCACGTTGATTGGGTGGACCTCCCTACCCCCAAGCAGACGCACCAACGCATTTCCAGTTTTTTTGATTTCCAACGCTCGCTGTACAACCTCTGGGTGGTCTTTGGCCATGGCCACGGCATTGGGATAGCCGAGAAAGTCCGGTGCATGCAACATGCTGATATGCAGCATATGGCTTTCGATCCACTCTCCACAGTAGAGCAAGCGACGCAGATTTCTCAGGGGTTCAGTAGGAACCAGACCCAGCGCGTTCTCCATGGCGTGCAGCGCGCTCATTTGATAGGCCACTGGGCAAATGCCGCAAATACGGGCGGTGATATCCGGTGCTTCTGTGTAATCGCGCCCCCGCAAAAAGGCTTCAAAGAAGCGTGGGGGCTCAAAGATCTTTAACTGCACTTCGTGCACGCCATGATCGTCGTAGCGTATATAGAGCGCACCCTCGCCTTCAACGCGTGCCAAATAATCGACTTTGATGGTTTTACTTTTACCGGCCATTAGTTGCTCTACCCGTTAGGATTTTCCCTTTTGGCGATGCTCTCTATCTTGACTAATTTCTTTAAAATGAGGTGATAAGCTATTGAAATTACGTAGATTTTCAATGACGGTTGATCTGTCTGCTCCTAAATTTTGTTCCCACCAGTGACACAGGGATTCACCATTAGGGTTCTCCTTCGGGCCATAGCAGGCATAGCAACCGCGGTTGTAACTAGGGCAAAGCGCGCCACAACCTGCATGGGTTACCGGTCCCATGCAGGGGGTGCCGTGGGCTACCCACACACAGACATTGTTCTTAAGTTTGCATTCGATACACACTGAATGACTGGAAACCTGAGGTGCACGAGAATTCAGAAAAGCACTGATGACCTCTAACAGTTGCAGTTTGTTGATCGGGCAGCCCTGCAGCTCGAAGTCCACTGGCACATGGGCGGCAATGGGGGTGGACTCTTTTAGGGTGTGGATATAAGAGGGCTCGGCGTAAACCACAGAAGTAAACTCGACGACATCGGCAAAATTGCGCAGTGCCTGGATACCGCCAGCAGTGGCACAGGCGCCAATACTTACCAGGAACTTTGACTGACGCCGCACCTCCTGAATTCTCAACAGGTCGGCGGGTGTCGTAATGGAGCCCTCCACCAGGGAGATATCGTAGGGCCCCTCCTCCACCTTACTGGAGGCCTCCATAAAATAGGCGATCTCCACTTCCTGCCCCAACAGCAATAGCTCATCCTCACAGTCCAACAAGCTGAGTTGGCAGCCATCACAGGAGGTGAATTTCCAGACCGCCAGTTTGGGTTTGTGGGGCTGCCGGCTTATAAGCTGCGAATCTGCAGCCATGGGCGAATATCCTCATAGCAAAAAACAGGGCCATCCTTACAAATAAAGTTTGGACCCCACTGGCAGTGTCCGCAGAGACCGATGGCGCATTTCATATTGCGCTCCATGGATAGATAGATAGAGGACTCTGGCACACCTTTGCGCACCAAAACCTGGATACAAAAGCGCATCATAATTTCAGGGCCGCACAGAAACGCTACCGAGTTGGCGCCATCTATTTGTGCGGCCTGTAGAGGATCGGTAATCACACCAATATGCCCAGGCCAGGAGCCATCACCGTGATCTACCGAAGTCTCAAGCTTGAGCTGGGCGCTCCACTGAGCGAGCTCCTCTCTATACAGCAATTCACTTGGGCGTCTGGCACCATAAAAGAGACGCACCTCGCGTGCGGTAAGTCGCTCCCGCCGCGCCGCATAGATTACTGGGCGCAACGGCGCCAGTCCGAGACCGCCGGCAATAATCAAAAGATCTTTGCCAGCGGCAGTATCTAGAGGCCAACCGATGCCGAAAGGCCCCCTTACACCTAAAGTGTCTCCCTCCTGTAGGCGCTCTAGGGCCCGGGTGACATTCCCCTGGGCGCGAATGGTATGGATGAGCTTGCCGTCCTCGCTCCCCAGTCCACTAAAGGAAATGGCAGATTCTCCGGTACCAAAGGCGTACAACATATTGAACTGACCGGGAGCAAAATTCATCGGTGGCTTATGCCGCCTACCGTTCTTAGCTTCCAGCTGTAATGTGAAAGTCCCCGGATATTCCACGCGCCGCTGGCACACCCGGTAAACGGAGGGAATCATGTTGGGTGGCCCTGGTGATCTGGGCCGTAAATATCCAGCAACTGAATACGTGCGGACTGCAGCCGTTCAGTAGCAATTCGCGCAAAGCGCTTCATCAGCTCAAAACCCAGTTTAGGTTCCTGTTCGCATTTATTGCGCAAGCATTCCCCGCCCAAGCGCAGGCTGCGAACATCTTCCATGGCGCGGGCATCAAAAGCAGAGATATAGGGAGGAAACAGCCAGGACCACCCGAAAATATCACCGCCATGGAGTGTGAGCAGGCACAGAGGGCCGCGATTGGGTACAAAAGTTTCTACTGCTACCCGGCCACTGCGAATCAGGAAAAAGTGGTTTGCCTGACTATTTTCCCGCGCCAGGTAGTCGCCCTTGTGATAAATACAGTTCTCACCGCAGGAAGCCAGAAACTGCAGATCTCTCTCTGCCAAACCTTGAAAGAAAGGATGCTCGTGAAGAAGATCGGCAATGGTCTTCATGGTGACTCCTGGCTGGGCGTCTGTTTTTGATCCAGGGCTCGGATATTTCGGACCTCTTCGGTGAGGTCGATACCCACAGGGCACCAGGTGATGCAGCGACCACAGCCCACGCAACCAGAGCTGTCAAATTGGTCGTGCCAGCTGGCCAGTTTGTGAGTCATCCATTGCCGGTAGCGTGACCGGGTATCGGCGCGTACGGAGCCGCCGGTAATATGACTGAGATCTGCTGTAAAGCAGGAATCCCAACGCTCCCAGCGCTCAGCATGTTCGCCACTGAGATCGGTGGTGTCCTCAACGGTGGAGCAAAAACAGGTTGGACAGGCCATGGTGCAGTTGGCACAAGATAGACAGCGATCAGCGACCTTATCCCAGTTCGGGCTATCGAGGTTTCTATAGAGTAGCTCTTTCAAATCTGAGCTATCGAAGTGGCGTGGTCCACGCCGCATTTCCTCCTCAAGGCGCTTCACCTTACATTTAGCCAGTTTACTTTCCCCCTCACTTGCTGGAAGCAAGGGGAGTTGCTCCATAATTTCCTTACCGGCATCCGAGCCACTGCTGATCAGAAAAAAGTGCTCCCCGGCTTCAATCACCTCTGTCAAGGTGAGATCGCTGGGCAAAGTGACCTCTGGACCGGTATTCATCGAAGTACAAAAGCAGGTATCTGCTGCCGAGGTGCAATTCACCGCAACGGTAAACAACTGTTTCCGCCTTTGGTGGTAACTCTCACTGGGATATTCCCCCTGGCACAGGATACGATCCTGGATAGCAATGGCGTGCAGCTCACAGCTTCGAACTCCCAGGAATGCCTGCTTTGGGGCTGACTCCTGAATCTCAACGATTTCTATGGTTTGATGTTGCTTGGAGACCTTCCATATGGGCCGGCGGGGTAATTGCAGGTATTTCTTCCAGGAGTGAGGCCCTACGGCATAGCCAAAGTAAGCTTCATCTTCCCGGCGCTTAACTCGGTACTGCCCAGCCTGCTGCTCATCGGTCCAGCCCTGAGGCAGATTTGAGAGTGAGTGAACTTCACCGAATGTGATGGCTCCATCGGTCAATCTGGGCCCATACAGCAGGAATCCTCTATCGCGGATTGCTTGTATAAGGCACTCCAGATCGGGCGCTTGTAGCCGATAATCCATAGTGCTTAATGCTCAATAATAAAACATGCAGCTTGGTAGCCGAGAGCGGCTTTGTTAATCAGTGTAGTGTTAAAGCAGAAGTGTTTTTCAACACTGGGTTACAGGCATAAGGGAAGAAAGTCGTATTGTTATTTTCTTCTGTTTAAGAGCATTGATGACGACAGTTTTTAGGCGGTACTTTTTATCATTCTGGACATTACGGATTATCAATAAAAGTATGAAGACGTGCCCCTGTAGCACATTAGAAAACAACAATGGTTGCCTTTGTAACAATCTTGCCGGCCCCACAACTGTATATTGAGAGCCAATCTCTGCGGTAAGAATGCAAGTTGCAGGTGTCACTCATTAGTGCCTCTTTGATATAGTGAGCAGATAGCTGCTAATAGCCATTGTTTTATCTGTTTAACAGATTTTAAAACTGGAGATTCAGGTTGAGTCAACATAATGAAGAAGTACCTGACATGGAAACCCCCCCGTTAGCCAAAGGGTGGATGCGTTGGCTATGGGGGGTCGTGGCTTGTTTCTTTATGCTTGTCGGAATTATTGGTGCCATCCTGCCTGGGTTACCCTCTGCGGTATTTATTGTTGTTGGTGCCTGGGCGGCCTCTAAAAGCTCTGAACGGCTGCATCAGTGGATTGAGGAACATCACTTATTTGGTCACCTATTAAGAACCTGGCGTAGTGGTTTCATCAGTAGGAGAACCAAACTACTGGCTACGCTGACCATGGCACTTTCTATGGCTCTTGCCGTTCATCACATTTCCAATCTGTATTTACTCTTTTTCGCAGTTGGTGGCATCGGTTGTGGGCTAATCTGGATTTGGAGTCGGCCTGAGCCAGCGGGGTGACGGTCAAAGTTACCTTTAGTATTTATTAAACGGGCGATAAAAAAGAATGATTCCGTGAAGAGGAAATGTATAAAACCTGTAACTTATGTCACCAAAGGTTAAAACCTGACTTTGCGTTTATCGTCATAGAAATTTACCACCTAATAGGTATTGCCCCGATTTTTCCTCGGTTTTTCTGTATTCAAACAGTATGAATTTGACTAAAAACAAGAGTTTTCAGGTTGATTTCGCATTGTTATAAAAATGGGGATTGAATTAGTTGACTTTGCCTGGGATCAGAATATCCTCTGCGCCCTCTCGTTGATTGAGGCGCCCACTAATAGGCTCCTTCTTCGAGAAGCTTCAAGGATCTTGTGTTAGTAACATAAGCTTTATTGAACTGCAAAGTAATAACAATAGGGATGTTTCATGCAGGAACTCTACCGGGCCCCAGAGAGTGCTCTTGGTAATGAATCTTTAATCTACAAGCCAAGTATACTCTGGAAGGTATTGTTTTTTCTTCTGGTTCCGATAGAAGTGATCTCTCAGTATGAAGCCTTTGCTTACAATGAATACAATCAGTCGATCTGGTGGTTGATAGCAAGCCTGATCATCTATACCACTTATTTTGTGGGTTTCTTTGGGTTGGCTTTTGCCAAAAAAATTGGCAGCGCGAGATTTTGGGCGTTTTTCCTTCCTGTGATCATTGCCACCGATATCTATGAATTGGGGACTGTGATCATCACAATGAATATGGCGGTATTAAAAAACCAAATGGCTGTATTAATGATTACACCATTAGCCCTATTTCTTTGGTTTATTATTTTCAGGTATCGTAAAGTTTTTCGGTATATTAAATAAGAGTTAGACGATTTTTTCTATTTGCGTGCCTGCAAAATCATAGCCCTGGATGCCTTGGTGGAATTTACTTTAGTTTTGCAGCCTTTAAGACGGCCAATTGTTGCCGGCGCAATGCCAGGCCATTGATCAAAGAAAGCTTTATATGGCATGCCATACTGCCCCCCAGTAAAAATTTTGGCGTTGTTATTCTCGCAACTATTGCCCATCTAATATTTAAGGGTTGATCTCAACTTTTATGGCCCCAATACTCCGCTTGTGCACCAAGGGGTGCACAGTGAGCAGGAATCTTAGGGTAAAGCCCAGAACATACATCTCGTGTTTTTTGATTTGCTATTGTTTTGCTTACCCTATTCTCATGCTTTCGTTTTTAAAAATAGGCGGTACCCACTTGCAGTCATTAATTTTTTAATGATATCTCTGAAGAAAAGGATTAATCATGTCAAATATTGGTCATGTTGAAGGTTGGGATACAGATAAGCCATTTATTTCTGATAGTCTTGAGGCTACCAGTTTTCACTGGGCTGCATGGACTGGTATCGAGGACTCTACAGAAGGAAGTTATATTCAGGGGCTTATAGAGCTCAAAAATACTGGAAAATTTCCTATCCTCGACGCCAAAGTATTCTTGGATCTCGATGACAATGGTATGACCTGGGATGCATATCTGTGTAATTCAGTAGGTACTCCCATAGAAGATGGTTTTGTAAGCTACGGCCACCCCATCGCCCCAGGCGAAACCGTTAAAATAAAATACTGGTGGGGCCTGAAGCATGTTGCTGGTCCTACTAAGTGTGATTTTACTGTTACCGTAAATATGTTCCCAGAATATAGAGTACAGGTTCCCAGATCGAGCGCGCATCAAAGTAAAACCTCAATTCAAGCTTCTTGAGTTTTACATCGCTTTTTAGCTGAATAGGAGGGGCAATTTTCCCCTCCTATTAACAAACATATTTACAAGGCTACTTCCATACCAATGGGTAAAATCGTTAAGTGTCTCAACTCACCTATTTAAGTTTATTCCCTATTGGCTCTCACTTCTTCTATTATAGCTTTTCCAATAATCTCTTGAGGTATTGATACTTTAAACAACGAGGAAGCTACTCAGAATCATTCAAAGCTTACTGCTGCTGTGTTTCTTATATGTCCGCAAAGTCAGCCTATGGTTTTGTCTCCAGAAATGATATGCTGTATAACCATACAGCTCTTATATCAATATTACCCACCACGATTTATTGTTGACACATTATTGCCCGTATCATGGCCGCCACTATCGAGCTAGCACCTGACTACTATTTGACCAACTTCCGAGCCTTGGTTGATTTTGTAGTGTCCCGCTACAAGCAGCTACTTTCCCCTGCTGAGATTAACTTTTATCGTGAGTTCTACGAGCTCGATGCTGACAGTCAGCGCCTTTATGTTCGGCTGCTATCCCGTAAGGGTATTCCATCATCTTTGGGGGCACTGTTCAGAGAGGGAAAACTGTCTTACAGAGAAATTGACGATCTTGGCAAGGCCATTGACTCTCTTTGCTCTGCTGGTTTTTTGAAAAGGAATCCACCCCTGGCAGACCGCGAACTTATAGCGCTGTTTACCAAGGCGGAACTGCTCTCAGCGGGGCCTGCTGGCCTACGCAAGTCCCTAAAACGGGGAGAGTTAGAGGAAGCTTTATTGGCGGCCTCCTTTGAATGGCGAGAACGGTTAATAGCCGATGAGGCATTGCTTGCAGTTCAAAGGGCCGAGTGCTTTCAAACCTTTCAGCTTTGTTTTTTTGGCAATCTGAACCAGAGCCTTACGGAATACGTACTGAAGGACCTGGGGTTATACCAATATGAGCCCTACCCATTAGATAGTCACCAGCTGCCCTTCCAGAGTCGAGAGCAGATTGAGCAGTACTTACTCTATTACAGCTGCCTTGAACAAGCTGAGGGGGTACTCTCTAGTGATACCGGTGGAATCCATAAACTGACTGGTCAATTACCCGCTGGCATTCCTGGAGATTTGACTCTGGCCAGGCGAGTGGATCGTCTACGCTTGAAGCTGGCGCGACAACTGGAAAGACTGGATCAGTTGGAAGCTGCAGAGAGACTCTATCAGGGTTGTGGTCAGCCGCCTGCCCGTGAACGCCGGGCGAGAATTGTCGCAAAGCGTGGTAATTTCGATCAGGCGCTCTCCCTATGCCGTGAAATTCTCGAATCTCCCCTCAATGAAGCCGAACGATGTTTTGCCGAGAGTTTTGGGTATCGCACGGCCAAGCGCATGGGCTGTGCTCAAACCTGGAAGAACCCCCAGCCTTATCAGCCACCGCAAGAAATGTTTACCCTACCCCAGGCCTCAGTAAGAGTAGAAATTCTGGCAGCTGCGGAAGCGGCAAAGCAGGAAGAAGGTGTTTGCCACTATGTAGAGAACAGTCTATTCAATGGGGTACTGGGCCTCTATATCTGGGACATTCTCTTTGCTTCAGTGCCTGGTGCCTTTTATAACCCCTTCCAAATAGCCCCCAGTGATTTCCGTAGCCCAAATTTTTACTCATCACGCCAGAGCTTGTTTGAATCGCGGCTGTCGGAGCTTTGTCAAAGCTCGCTAAAGCTGCGGGTTATGCAAACCTACCGTGGAAAACAGGGTATTGCCAATCCACTGGTAGCCTGGGAAGCACTACCCCAGGAACTGCTGGAGCTGGCCCTGGATCGTATTCCTGCAGAACATTGGCACGTACTATTTCAACGTTTACTCAGTGATATCAATCATCACCGCAATGGTCTGCCAGATCTGATTCTGTTTCCCAAAAAAGGAAGTTATGAGTTGTTGGAAGTCAAGGGCCCCGGTGATCGTCTCCAGCAAAACCAGCAGCGCTGGCTGACTTTCTTTGCCGCTCACAATATTCCCCACCGGGTGATACATGTGGAATGGTTACAGCCTTGAGGGGTAAGCCTACAGTTGCAGGGCTACTGGCGGAGCCTACTGAAGAGCATAACACCTCCGCAAGCGCCTCTCCCCTAAAGTTATCTGTGGGTGAATTAGTGGCTTTCTCTTGCCGCAGAGGGGATTTGATCCATACCGGCGGGCCAGGCCCAACCGCCCAAGAGGGCATTCGCGCTCACCAAAAACTGCAAAAACGTCGCCCCAAAGGCGCAGAAGCGGAATACCGTTTACAGGTTCAGCTGGAGTGCTCAGGCCAGGATATCCTCTTGGAGGGACGGGTCGATATCCTTCATCCGCAAGCTGACTTGCACCAGCCGGCACAACTGGATGAAATCAAAACCACCTATTGCCATCCAGATAAGCTTCCCGAGACCACCCGCCTATACCATTGGGCTCAGCTTAAAATTTACGGTTTCTGCTATTTGCTACAGCAGCGCCAAAAAGGGAGTTCGGTTGAAGAGGTCTCCCTGCAGATGGTCTGGTACAACCTCAAAGAGAAAAAGTCCTACCCGGAGCAAAGCCTGTTCAGCTGGGAGGCTTTGGAAAGTTTTGCTGGAGATGCCCTCAGTCTGTATATCCATTGGCATAGGGCCTGGCAGGCGCATCGGCAACAAGTGATTCAAACAGCAAAAAGCCTCCCATTCCCCTTCCCTGATTACAGACCCGGTCAGCGCCAGCTGGCGGTATCCGCTTATCGCTGCCTTAGGGATGCAGGGCAACTGGTTGTGGAGGCGCCCACCGGTATTGGCAAAACCATTAGTACACTGTTCCCCGCTATCAAAGCCCTTGGTGAGGAAAAGCTGGATCAGCTGCTATACCTCACGGCGAAAAACTCTGGCAGGCAGGTGGTGCGAGAGACTATCGCTAAGCTACATGGAGTTGGGCTAAAGCTTTCACTATTGGAGCTGCGTGCGCGTGATACGACCTGCGCTTGCAAACTGGGATTGTGTAGCCGCGATGATGAAGGCACCTGTCCTCGCACACAGGGCTTTTACGACCGCCTGCCGCAAGCGCGCAAACAACTGCTGGGGCAACCCTGGATCACACCGGAAGCGCTCGCGAAGGTTGCAGATCAGTGGCATCTCTGCCCTTTTGAGTTGTCCTTGCAAATGCTGCCCTGGGCGGATTTGGTGGTCTGTGACTTTAATTACGTCTTTGATCCTTTGGTGCGTATTTCCACATTACAAGATCCGCGTTACAGGCGCGCACTATTGGTAGATGAAGCGCACAACTTAAGCGAGCGCGCACGGGAAATGTACAGCGCTAGTTTGAGCCGCAGGGATAGTCGCCGCGCGGCCCTGGCCTGTAAAAGCAACCACCCACAGTTGTACCGGCGTATCCAATCCCTGGTACGCGCACTTGCTCAATGGAGCAAACGGTTTCAAGAACAAAACCTCTATAAGGAAATACGCTCAAGCCAAAATGTACAAGCCTGGTGTAGCCCGCTGAATTCCGAAGAGGATCGCCCTACAACTGTATCTCGCGCTACCCAGAAGGTACTAGATGCACTGAGTGAATTATCTGAACAGGAAAAATTCCCCCCTGAAGAGATCGGGGAATGGTTGAAAAGTCTTTATCGATACGCCTGCATAGAACAAATTCTTTCTGGTCAACACCAGGCCCTGACCCGTGTGATCGATCAGGACGCCCCCTGGCAGGAACACCAACTAAAGCTGATGTGTATGAATGCCGCGGGTTTCCTACAGGAATCTTGCGCCCAGTTTCATGGAGCTCTTTTCTTCTCAGCCACCTTACGACCCACACAGTTTGTCACTGCACAGCTTGGAATTGAGCCAGAAACGCCTTACTTGATGCTGCCATCACCTTTTGAGGCTTCCCACCAGGGAGTTTTTCTTTGTCCTTTTGTGGATACCCGCTATCAGGCCCGGCAAAGTGCACTCCCAGCACTAGTGGACTTGATTGCCCGAGTTTATTTCAGCCGTCCTGGCAATTACCTGGTGTTTTTCCCCTCTTACCGCTTTCTGCAAATGGTCGTAGAGCATTTCCAGAAGGATTATCCGGAAATACAGCCGCTACAACAGACGCCAGGCGCCAGTGATCGCGAAAGAGAAGCCTTCCTGGCCTCGTTTAGTGAGGGTGCACAGAGCCTGGGTTTTGCCATTATGGGCGGCGTTTTTGCTGAGGGCATTGATTTTGTAGGGGAGAAATTGATTGGCACAATTATCGTAGGTACGGGTCTTCCCCAAGTAAATGAAGAGCAAGAACTGCTACGACAGTCGGCGGAGCACCCACAGACCCCCTCAGCGGTCAATGGGTTTGATATTGCCTACCGCTATCCCGGCATGACTCGGGTATTGCAGACAGCGGGAAGAGTGATTCGCACTGAGTCAGATCGGGGCGTGATTATTTTGGCTGACTACCGTTTTGCGGATATGTTTTATCAAAACCTTTATCCCAAACATTGGCAAATTCAAACAAGTAAGAGTGGTGAACAACTTTCACAGCAATTAGGTTGTTTTTGGAATCGACAATACTTAAACGAGTGTACTGTAGAATAAATATATCGTTTGAATTTAAAAGTGTATCTAACTAATGCCATTATAAGCGAAGTTAAATATTGGATGGTTATATCGAATTGACGCCGCCACTAGCAATGTCCTTCCATTCCACATCGTACTTAATATTGGTTTTTACTTGCCCATAAAGCCTACCCTACCCTTTTCACAAAAATTTTATAGGGAAGTTATTTTCTATTTCCGTCAAATCAAGCTCGCTACTTGGTAATATTCCCGCTGCTATTTTGAAGACTATCGGTAAAGCAGATTTGGCAAATTAAATATAGTTAGTATTAACAAAGCGGCTATGAAACGGTTATCAATTCCTGCGGCAAGTGTTAAAAGGCAAAGTGAATTCAATCATAGCAATGGATAAATTACGCCCCGATCCTTCAAGCTATCCGATGTGTAGGCTATGATATGCATTGTCTACTAGTTATTTGAACATTAGCGCGAAAGGGATAATAGTGCAGTGCGAGAGAGTTTGTTTACTACTAATCGTTTAATATTTAGAAAATGGAAAGATTCAGATCTCTCTATGATTCAAAAGGTATATGGCGATAGTGAGGCAATGCGATGGGTTGGGGATGGAAATACATTAAGTTATGAGGAATCCAAGGCATGGATGAAAGTCACCCATAAAAACTATATGAGCCGTGGCTATGGTATGTTCGCTGTAGGATTAAAAAATACTTTAGAGGTTGTTGGTTTCTGCGGTATTGTACACCCTAATGACCAAGTTGATCCCGAAATTAAATATGCATTTTCCCGGGAGTACTGGGGGCAAGGCATAGCGACTGAAGCAGTGGTTGGGTTGATCGACTACGCTACAATAGCTTCTGGCATTGACAAATTCATTGCGACTATTGCGCCTGAAAATATTGCTTCAGAACGCGTTTTACTAAAAGCGGGAATGCTGCCGGGGGGTATATGTTATGACGATGAGGGTATTCCAACAAAGTGCTTTTATTTAAATACTCAGCCCTCTGTCTAAAGTGACTTGCCTGGTGAACAATACCTATAAAAATTTCACTAAAAACCTCTTTAAAGCCCCTGTGGTTCACAGGGGCAATAGGAATGGTTAACTGCTCAGTTAAAGTGACGTATCAACTTCTGATTCACAAACTCTTTGATGCCCAGCTCGCCCAGTTCACGGCCGTAACCGGATTTTTTTACACCACCCATCGGCATGCTCGCATAGCTTGAAGCCACATGATTGACGAAGGCAGTTCCACATTCGAGTTTTTCAGCTACACGCTGCCCCCTCTCGTGATCCTTGGTATAGACCGAGCCTCCCAGGCCAAAGCGACTATCGTTAGCCATCTCAATAGCTGCCTCCTCATCTTTTACCACCCAGACGCAAGCGATGGGTCCAAAGAGTTCCTCCTCGGCCGCAGGTGAGCCTGCCGGTATATCGGTTAGAATACCCGGCTCAACAAACGCTCCGTTGCGCTTCCCGCCTACCAGCAAGTGAGCCCCGGCTTTCACTGACTCACTGACCTGCTCTTCCAGCTGCTCCGCGGCTTTTTGGGTGCACAAGGGCCCGTAATCTGTGATGTCCTCAAGGGGGTCACCCGGTTTCAATTGTTCAAACAGTTTGGTGACTCGCCCAAGGAATTCATCGGCAATAGGTTCCGTCAGGATGATTCTCTTTGCCGCTAAGCAGATTTGGCCGCAATTTCCAAGCTTACCTTCCACAAATCGCTCAACGGTCAAATCCATATCTGCATCTTCGAGTACGATAAATGGGTCCACACCACCGAGTTCCATCACGGTTTTCTTCACATTGCGCCCTGCCTGCTCAGCAACCTTCGCGCCCGCTGCATTGCTGCCTGTAAAAGATATCCCTTTTACCCGATCATCATCGATAATTGGTGCGGCACCTGCGGAAGTAATTGGCAAGTTGGTGTAGACCCCCTTGGGCACACCGGCATCGAATAACAGTTGCTCAAATGCCTCAGCACACTGGGGAACATTTGAGGCGTGTTTCGTTAGAACTACATTGCCGGCGATTAAGTTGGCTGCGGTAAAGCGGGAAGGCTGGTAGAAAGGAAAGTTCCACGGTTGGATACCATAGACAACACCGAGGGGTTGAAATACCAGCGTGCCCTCCCCCTCCCGGGTAGAAAGGTGTTGCGGAGCCAAAATCTTCTCACCTTCCTCGGCATAATAAGCAAAAATCTCTGCGCAGAGCGCTAATTCGCCCAGCCCATCGTTAACCTTCTTGCCCATCTCCTGTGCCATTAATTTGGCGAGTTCATCGGCGCGCTCTTCGAATAGCTGTCCAGCGCGCTTGAGTATTGCTGCTCGCTCACCAAAGCTTCGTTTACTCCACTCCACGAAAGCGTTATCCGCTCGACCGATAGCTTTATCGAGTTCATCTGGAGTCATCTCATGAAAAGTCTTTAAAGTTTCACCGTTTAAAGGATTGATAGAGATTAGAGGGCGCTTGGACTTGACCATAGTTAGACTCCCGGTGAATTACTGGTTTTGATAGGCAAGATAAAACTGCTACAGGCAGAAGTAGGTGTAAAAGCTCTAAGGGCTCTTGATTCGATTTTCCACAATAAGCAACTTCAGGGCATTTAGAGTCACCAAAGGCTTAGCAAAAGGAGCTTTTAGGTGCCTGGCCAAAGTGTAGCCGTTTATTCGGGGGCCCGATCAGGTAATCCTCTTGTAGAGCAGGTCGAGCTTGTAATAGTATCCCGGGCAAATTCCAGTCATCCGTTCTCACCTAAGCTAGCTATGGTAGCAACCCGAAAATTTTATCGCCGTGGACCGGATGTGCGCGGTAGTGAGCAGGTATCCTTTGTCGATGTTCGCAGGCGTTTTGGCTTTAGATCTATAGCCATTGGCCGCTGGGTGACTGCTGAGGAGCGCGATCGCGCAGCAGGGTTGTTTTATGATGCGCTTTCCGACTTAATGGTCATACTGCAGGGGCCCGAAACATTGATTTCCCTGCGCGGGAACCTCTCTTTTCAATACGGTATTGGTGGCCGCCTTGGAGTCTCCGCATTTTATGACCCTTCAGCCAAGTCGTTTTCCCTGGCTAAAAATGCCGGTCCAGGAGCTATTGCCCATGAGTGGTTTCATGCACTGGATCACTATCTTGCGCAAAAAGTATTTAGCGACACTTCGAGTAGCATGTATGCCTCTGAGGCCTGGCTACGCGATGCAACCCCGGTACCCCACCCTCTGAATGACCTGCTTTTTGCATGCTTTAAAACGGTGATGCTGGATGAAGGTGGCAATAACCCAAGTGAACTGGTGAAAGCTTCTGTTAACGTCGATAAAGTAAATGGCTCTATTTATTACAGCCAGCCAGTAGAACTTTGTGCCAGGGCTTTTGAGGCCTTTATTCAGGATTCCAGTATCAATAATAATTTTTTGGTTGCAGGCTCTAAAGCCAGCCAGGAGGCAAAACTAGGCTTATATCCGCAGGGTCAGCAGCGTCTAAGAATTAATCAGGCTTTTACGGCTTATTTTTCCTGCTTGGGAAATAGCCTCTGGTCATTAATGCGAGCCAATCAGTAATATTGACTTGCTTGTATTAACTAGAAGATTCGTCGTCCTTACTTTAAGAGTTTGATTTTATCTTCCAGATGCGTTTTGAATTGATACAGATGAATGGCGTCAAGAAAGCAATGATTTACCTCAGTATGTAATGAGGTCATAAGTCGGTTGGCTTGTTGTTGGTACTTACCCCAGGCAATAAAAGGTATCCCTGGATCACAGTTTTCTTGTTGGACCGGTTTCACTTGCATGCTTGAAAAGTCACCCCAGGGGTAGCAGGTGATATTCAAAATATCGTAGCGATCCATAAATGTATTTACCGGGAGGTATTCTGATTGATCTTTTGAGAGTTGCTTTGCTTTTTTGACGAAGTCAATGAGGTGCGTTTCCATTTCAGCCATGACAAGCTTAAAGAGATCATCATCTTTATTCAAATCAGTGAACAGCGGATGCAAGATATCGAACTCAAAGGGTTGACCATCAACTACCCTATGCCTAAATCCGGCTATCTCATTTGCGGTTTGAGTAACAAGAAAAATAAGGCTGTAATAAAAAGATATTGTATTTTTCTTACAAAAAAAGGCTAACTCCGTGACATCTAGAGGCTGGGTTAAACTTAAACGGGTCGATCCAGCACTACCCATAAAGAATTTAAAGTGGTCCCCTCTATTCCAGCTTTCAATATCTATAGGTGTGGCGGGCATCTTCACTCCTGGTAATCATTGTGTCCCAATATTCAAGAGAATGTTAATAATCTATCTTGACTTCTCATTCGCTCAAGGGGAGTAAAATCAGCTATAGGTTGTTCACAATTAGAGTTCGCGATTGATTAAATCGCAGTCCATTGCTTCATAAAGGCCCGATGGACGGCAGGGATTGAGGAGATTGCTTTAAACGATAACCATAAAAGGGATTTTGCCATGGGATTTGCGGAAGAAATTAAATGCCTTGCCAACTCAGTTTTCTTCACCACAGCTTTACCTGCTGCATGGCGTAACCGCGAGTATTCATCAACGCTCCCGTTAGTGATTGCCATTGCTGCAGCAATCGCATCCGCCATACCAAGATTCATACCCTTCCCACCAACAGGAGAATGACAATGAGCAGCATCCCCTGCCAGTAAAATCCGGCCCTTACGGTAAGATTCGGCCTGCCGTATTGAGATTTTGAAGGCTGCTGTTCGTCGAACGTTGGTGATATCCAAGGGCAGTTTTATTGCTGATAGAGCATCTTCTGTCGAGGATGCGATGCGTGCGCGGTGCTTCTCGATTGGTAATATCAGGGAAAACTGGTTATCAGGCCCATAGAGATCCAAAGTGATCTCTTCTGGATCGAAGTCACCCGCCAAATCCACATCTGCAATGGACCATTTGCTGGGTAAGTCTATTCCCGGATAGGGGATTTTCAACTGTTCGCGGGTTGCTGATTGGATGCCATCGGCAGCTATCACCCAGTCGAATGAGTCGCTAGTATTATTGGAAAAACTAACCAATGCGCTGTCTTGCGTGGTACTTATGCCGGTAACTGAGAGCCCATACTCAACCTCAACACCTTTGCCGGATAGCACATCACGCAGGATTCCCTCGGTGCGGTTTTGCGGCAAACCGAGCGGCACCCTCTTCCTGAATTCATTGCCACTGCTATCCAGATAAACGAGGGTCCTCTCATCGCGTAAAATATGCATTTTCTTGAGGGGCATGGCTTCAGCAAGGAGTGGATCTGCAGCACCCAGCTCGCCCAAAGCCTCTATAGTCGCAGGCATAATGCCAACGGCTCGGGAGAGTTCCGAGGGCGCATTTTTACGCTCAACAATACGACAATTCATCCCCTTGTACGCTAAAGCGTTTGCAGCAGTTAACCCGGTGGGGCCGGCACCAATAACCAGAATGTCCATATTCACCACTTACAATCTATGAAGAGGTGCTCGAGGCAGCAGTACATGCTAGCGCCTCCGCTCAACTACAAAGAGCAATTGCTGCAAGCTTAGACAACTTTGACATGGGGCTCAGCAACCTGGGGTAGAACCGGTTGCTGATATCCACAAAGGGGGGGTACTAGGGTGTTTCTCTCCCAGGCTTTTCCGCTGAATCAGCTACTTCGCCATACCCCAAGGAAGAGCTTGACTTATCCATAGCTGCTCCCTGCCTGTCTAAAACACCGATATCCAGAACAGGGGAGGCATCAATATGCTGGGCATCCATCATCTGGGCTACACGCTGGAGCGAAGCAATGATCATACTCTGCTCCCAATCCTTCAGGTCACCAAATTGGCGGGCGAATTGATCTTGAAGCGGGATAGGTGCATCTCTCAGTGTTTCCGCAGCTTGATCTGTGAGGTAAGCATGCACTTTACGCTTATCTGATTGAGAGCGCTGGCGATAGACAAGCCCCCTTTTCTCAAGGCGATCCAAGATGTTGGTCACTGTAGCTTGACTGAGGCTCACTTCGTTGGCCAGTTCACCGATGGTGACTTCGCCCTTATTTCTAATGGCCTGTAACAATAACACCTGGGGAGCGGTCAGGCCTGTTGTTTTGGCCAGGTGCTTGGAGTGTAAATCTGTAGCTCTTATTACACGCCGAAGGGCCACTAGCACTTGTTCAATACTGTTCAAAGCTACCTCTCAATCTAATAATCAGGGCGATTGGGCGGATTATATAACCCTATATCCCAATTACTAAACGCTTATGGTTCTTCCAGGAAAATATCTACAGCACTAAACAATTGCCAAGAACATACCCCTTCGTTTGGAACCCTGAATTACGAAAATCCACCATTCATAGGCGCTTCTGCCCATTTCCAGGGCTTTTGCCCAATAAATTTGCCCATTTTTAGGGCGGATATTGTGATCAGATTCTCTTCACCCACTAGATTTTATATTTAGTTTGTGTACGATATTTAGTGTTCTAAGTATTTGGTTGTGGTTTTTTACGAAAAAAACCAAAATAAGTATGAATAATGATCCATCTGTACATTTATCACTCACCAAAATACTTAGAGGTGAAACTATGGGTTGTCGTATAGGAAGTTATTTTGTCTAGTCCAGAAAATATTTTTTTGAGGTCACCATCCCTGGAGGATGGCATGGCTGTTCACAAATTAATCGACAGCTGCCCACCCTTGGATGCCAACTCAAGCTATTGCAACCTCCTCCAGTGCAGTCACTTTGCCGATACTTCAGTGATCGCAGAAGAAGGTGATGAGAAGTTGGGGTTTATCTCCGGATACTTGATTCCAGGTCGTACAGACACTCTGTTTATTTGGCAGGTTGCCGTGGCGGAAAAGGCAAGAGGGCTGGGGCTAGCCTCTATCATGCTCAGAAATATCATCGAACGCCCCCAATGCAGGTCGGTGAGATTTATCGAGACAACGATCACTGAACACAACCTTCCCTCCTGGGCCCTCTTCCAGAGCGCTGCAGAGAAGCTCTCCGCAAGCCTCCAATCCTCCCCTTGGATGGATTCCCAGACTCACTTTGATGGTCTGCATGACTCCGAAACCTGTGTGCGTATCGGGCCTATTGCTCAAACAACAATTTAAAAAAAGAGAGAAGAATGAAAATCTTTGATGAGATTGAATCTGAAGTACAAAGTTATGCCCGCTCCTTTCCGCGAGTGTTCAATCGTGCAAAAGGCGAACTCATGTGGGATGAGGAGGGAAATCAATATCTGGATTTTCTGGCAGGCGCTGGCACTCTCAATTATGGACACAACAACCCGCTGTTTAAGCAAGTTCTGCAGGATTACATTCAGAGTGATGGCATTACCCATGGTTTGGATATGCACACCAAAGCCAAGGGCGAGTTCCTGCAAGCGCTTAACGATAAAATTCTCAAGCCACGCAATATGGAATACGTGGTTCAGTTTACTGGTCCAACCGGGACAAATGCGGTTGAAGCTGCAATGAAAATTGCCCGCAATGTCACCGGGCAGCAAAACATTGTGACCTTTACCAATGGTTTTCACGGTGTGAGTTTGGGCTCCCTGGCAGCTACGGGCAACTCTCATCACAGGGATGCTGCTGGGGTTAGCTTGAATGGCACTCATCGCATGCCCTATGACAACTATCTTGGCAAAAATATTGATACTACAGAGTATCTCGACAAGGTGCTTGCAGACTCCAGCAGCGGGATCAATTCTCCCGCGGCGATTATCGTCGAAACCGTTCAGGGTGAAGGAGGTATCAATGCGGCCAGTATCGAGTGGTTGAGAAACCTACAGGCTGTCTGTAAAAAGCACGGGCTGCTCTTTATCGTTGATGATATTCAGGCTGGCTGTGGCCGCACTGGAAATTTTTTCAGTTTCGAAGAAGCAGGTATCGAGCCTGACATTATTACTCTCTCCAAGTCACTTAGTGGCTACGGGTTGCCCTTTGCCCTGGTTTTAATGAAGCCCGAATTAGACCAATGGAAACCTGGTGAGCACAACGGCACATTTCGTGGAAACAATCTGGCTTTTGTTACGGCCAAAGCGGCAATTGATCACTATTGGTCAGATGATAACTTTTCGCGGGAAATCAAGCGTAAAGGGAAGTACATCTCCGAGCGGTTGGGAAGTATTGTCAGTCAATATGGTGAGGGTAACTTCACCACTAAAGGCCGTGGCATGTTCCAAGGTATTGATTGTGTGAGTGGCGAACTTGCAGAAAAGATTACCAAACTCGCCTTCAAGCAGGGGTTAATCATTGAAACTAGTGGCGCAGATGATCAAATCGTTAAGCTGCTCTGCCCTCTGGTCATCACTGACCAGAATCTTAAGAAAGGTATTGACATTATTGAATCAGCAATTCGAGAAGTCTGTGCTGGAGAGCAGGATATCCCTGAAGAAAGAGTCTATTTCGAGGCCTGCTAGACCCAATTGTATCCAAAACTCATTGGTCCAGCTGGAAAGCTAAGCCTGCTGATAACCAGGCTATATAGTTACACATACAACATAATGGAATATTCATGATTGTTAGAAGTTTACAAGAAGCCAAAAAATCAAACCGAAGAATCGTCTCGCCGGATGGCAATTGGGAGAGTACACGCCTACTTTTAAAGGATGATGGCGTTGGTTTCTCCTTCCACATCACCACCATATACACCGGTGCTGACTTCCAAATGCACTATCAAAACCACCTGGAAGCAGTTTACTGCGTTTCCGGCAGAGGAGAGGTGGAGACGATGGATGATGGGAAAAAGCACCCTATCGAGCCTGGTACCATCTATGTCCTCGACAAACATGATCGGCACACTTTGAGGGCATTTGAAGAAATGACCATGGCCTGCGTGTTTAACCCTCCTTTGAATGGAAAGGAGGTACACAATTCTGAGGGCGCATATGAACTAGAAGCCGACCCCATTGAATAGGTAGTCAATTACAGGGCAGCAGCTGAAATGAAGTACCTGCTAGAACGCATCCATTCACTCAGAAATGATATGTACCCCTCCAGAAAACGAGGAGTCGCAGGTCGAGTAACACTGCGTAGAGATCCAGTAGTTTATGGTGGACCAAATCCCCCTCCCCTGCTGGATCTTGAGCAGGTGGACGCCTACAGGCAGCAGGGATATATCGTTCTTGAAAATGTATTTTCTGAGAGGGAGGTTCAGGTCTTTCAAAAAGAGCTGGAAACCCTCAAGGAAGACAATGACATCCGCAGCTCTGATGAACTCATTACTGAGTTAGAAAGTGAAGAGGTGCGCTCGGTATTTCGAATTCATGAACGCAGCAGCCTATTCAGGAAGCTTTCAAGGGATAATCGGATATCAAATATCGCGAGATATATTTTGGATGATGAGGTTTATATCCATCAATCTCGGGCGAACTATAAACCTGGATTTCGTGGTAAGGATTTCTATTGGCATTCTGACTTTGAAACTTGGCATGTCGAGGATGGAATGCCGCGAATGCGCGCACTCAGTGTATCCGTAATCTTAACCGAGAGCCGGAATTACAACGGCCCATTAATGCTCATTCCGAAGTCCCATCACCACTACATCGGCTGTGATGGTGAAACCCCTGAGGGGCATTATTTAAGTTCTTTAAAAAAACAAGAGCTCGGAATTCCGTCAGATGATCACCTACGCAGGCTGACATCTGAAGGGGGCATAAAATCTGTTACAGGTAAACCTGGCAGTTTAGTCGTATTTGATTGCAACCTGATGCACGGCTCCAGCAGCAATATTAGCCCATATCCGAGATCCAATTTGTTTTTTGTCTTTAATGCATTGAGCAATAAGGTAGAAGACCCATTTTGTAGCCTCCCACCACGGCCAGAATATATCTGCACGAGGAAATCGATTTCTGTTATCTGATATGAAACTCAATCCAGTGGCATTCATCCATTGGATACGCCGTTATCAAGAGAAAGAAAGGACCAGTAAGAGACAATGCATACGATAGAAAAGATTGGTGGCACCTCAATGTCGGACTATGAATCTGTCCGGGACAACATTATTAAAGGTGACTCCAAAAGGCTCTACAATCGTGTTTTTGTAGTTTCAGCTTATGGTGGTATTACCGATCTACTTCTAGAGCATAAAAAGAGTGGCCAGCCTGGTATTTATGGCCTCTTTTCCAGCAGTATTGAGGATGATAGCTGGCTGGTGAAGTTTGGTGAGCTTCGCACACAACTGCGACAGATCAACGACCGTCTATTTGGTGACACTGACTTACTCAAGGAGGCCAACCTCTTCTTGGATGAGCGCCTGGAAGGGGCTAAAAAGTGCCTTCGAGATTTACAAAGCCTCTGCCAGCATGGCCACTTCTCTCTAGATGCTCACCTGGGAACAGTAAGAGAAATGCTTGCCAGCCTTGGCGAGGCTCACAGCGCTTGGAATACATCAAAGCTGCTGCAGCGGGATGGAGTCAATGCGTGTTTTGTAGATCTAACGGGCTGGCGTACCAGCAAGCATATACCACTGGATGAGCGCATTCGTGATGCCTTTGCCAACATCGACTTGAATCAACAGTTACCGATTGTTACCGGTTACGCCCACAGCGATAAGGGCCTGCTTATTTCCTTTGACCGGGGTTACAGTGAAATGACCTTTAGCCGCCTTGCCGTACTCACAGAAGCCAAAGAGGCGGTAATTCACAAAGAGTTCCACTTGAGCAGTGCCGACCCTCGCCTAGTTGGGCCAGATAACGCTGTGCCTATTGGTCGTACAAATTACGATGTGGCCGATCAACTGGCCAATCTCGGTATGGAGGCAATTCACCCCAAGGCGGCAAAGGGTTTACGCCAGAAGAATATCCCACTTCGGGTAAAGAATACCTTTGAGCCAGAGCATACCGGTACATTAATCACCCGTGACTATGTGAGTGATTCGCCCTGTGTGGAGATTATTGCCGGCTGTAAAGGTGTCTATGCGCTGGAACTTTTTGATCAGGATATGGCGGGCACGATCCACGATTATGATCGGGAAGTGCTTACGGTAATAAAGAGGTACAAGGCCCATATTGTGTCTAAAAACACCAACGCCAATACCCTAACCCACTTTTTGGCGACTAATCTGAAAACCATCAAGCGTATACAGGCATCTCTGGAAGAGCGCTTCCCGGAAGCAGAATTGAACCAAAGGAAAGTGGCTATTGTTTCTGCCATCGGGAGCGATATGCAAATCCCCGGCGTGCTGGCAAAAGCGGTTCAATCACTGGCTTCAAACGATATTTCAGTACTCGCCATGCACCATTCTATGCGGCATGTGGACATGCAGTTTGTTGTTAGTGAACCAGATTATGACACTGCCATTAGAACACTTCATGAGGCACTGGTTGAGGTTTATGACCATGGGACCGCAATATGCCTCGCCTCCTAAACACCTGTTTTTTGACTTTTCTTTTGCTTTCCCCGGCTTCCGTTTCCCAGGAAACGGAAGCGAATAAAGAAGACAGTGCGCAGAAAGAGGTGGAATCTTTACAGAAGCCGCTCTATACACCATTTATAGAGCGGTATGTGCTGGATGAAATCAAACAGTTGCGTATCGACCAAGCCAAAGCTAAACAAGAGTTGATCCAGCAGATTGTCGACCGAGAGCATAATTCCGTGGACCGAGCGGTTGCTTACGCAACCGATACGGTCACCTACTTCTTCTATCTCATAGCCGCCGCCACTTCCATATTGGTTTTAGTGGGTTGGCGATCGCTACAAGATATTAAAGAGCGTGTGCACTCCCTAGCGGATGAGGAGATATCAAAGCTGGTTCAAGAGTATGAGAAACGTCTGGAAGTCATAGAGAGTCAATTGCAACAAAAGACCCAGCACATTGAAGAGAATCGCGAAGAAATTGAGCTGACTCAAGAAGTGCAATCTCTCTGGCTGCGCGCTCAGCAGGAATCCTCAATCGCCAACTAGATCGCGATCTATGATGAGATTCTGCGTCTTCGTCATGAAGATGTTGAAGCATTGACATACAAAGCTGATGCAGTGCTGGAGTTGAACGAGCCCCAATGGGCTGCAAATCTTTGTCAGCAAGCCCTAGGTATTGATCCAGATAACAGCCATGCCTTCTACCAGCTAGCTTGTGCCTATACGGCTATGGAGCAGTTTGATGAAGCGCTACGGTATCTGGCTGAGGCTATTAAGAGACGAGAAAGTTATCGGGATGAAATTCTCAGTGACAATGCCTTACAGCCACTGGCGGTAAGTGACGTTTTCAAGGATCTAGACAAGGTTATTGCTCAAACCCCGCCGCCACATAGCCGCGAAAAAGATACTTAGCAAGCTGTCACCTTGGCATTTTAAAGCTATAAGACTATGTGAGCTCAAGTATCAATACGCGGATCAATAAAGCCATGAGTGAATCAAGCCTTGATGGAAGCCGCCGTGGCTTTCTAAGAGCCATGACCGCAGCTGCAGGCGCCTTACTAGCACCCTCTGCAAGTGTTGCCCTTACTCCCCCATCAACGCCCAAATTGCCAAGTGGAGTTAACCCCAAAAATTTCATTATTCATGGGGTTAACCCACTGACAATAGAAACCCGTCGGTCTTTGATGGGCATGAGCGCTATCACCCCTGAGGCCCGGTTTTTTGTGCGCAACAATTTGCCATTGCCCTCCCCCCAGATTGTTGAACGACCGGACACCTGGGTGCTTGAAGTCAAAGGCGTAAAGCAGCCCACTGCTATCTCTGTAGCAGAGCTGAAAGGGCTGGGTTTAGATGCCGTCGGTGCAGTTATTCAATGTACAGGCAACGGCCGCGCTTTTTTCGAGCATGAACCGGCAGGCTCTAAATGGGGAGTTGGCGCAGCCGGCTGCGCTATCTGGACGGGCGTTCGGCTGAAAACCCTGTTCGATCATTTTGGCGGTGTGGATGCGGGTATGAACTTTTTGACCGCCACTGGAGGCGAGATCATTCCTGAGGGGATGGAACACAATGATCTGGTCGTAGAGCGATCAATCCCTATCAAGAAGGCGTTGGACGATACTATATTGGCTTGGGAAATGAATGGCGCTCCAATACCGCTGCTGCATGGTGGCCCCTTACGGCTCATTGTTCCAGGTTATTTCGGCTGTAACAACATTAAGTACGTTAAGACTCTCACCTGCGCACCGCAAGAATCCGAGGCCAAAATCCAAAAAACGGGTTACCGCCTTAGACCCATTGGCGCTCCCCCTGGCCCAGACTACCCAAGCATGTGGCGTATGCCTGTAAAGTCTTGGGTAAATGGCCCGGGTGCGGACAATACCCCAGCTCTAGCTGGAGAAGTGACTTTCTACGGTGTTGCGCTTTCTGGTGAACGCGGCGTGAAGAAAGTAGAAGTCTCGCTCGATATGGGCAAAACCTGGCAGGATGCAACGCTAGAGGATTTGGACCTCGGCCCCAACGCTTGGCGAGTTTTTTCTTATACCGTAAATTTACCAAAGGGTCCGCACACCATCGTCTCGCGCGCCACAGATACCCAAGGGGATATCCAACCTAAAGAACGTGTAGAGAACGAACGTGGCTATGCACATAACGGCTGGCTGGATGCAGCACTTACGGTAAACCTGTTGGGTGAGCCACCTGAGGAGAAAGTTGCAGCAACCGATCAACATATGGTGAAAGAAGAAAGCACCCCCCCAGAGCGCGAATCGGTCTCTTTATCTGCAGAGGGTCAAGCCGGAAAGCAAGTCTATCTCGAGTCTCAACCTTCTTGTGGAGCTTGTCATACCCTGAAGGATGCTGGCTCAGAAGGCCTTATTGGTCCCAACCTTAATGAATTGAAACCCAATGCAGAAAGCGTGAAAAACGCTGTTACCAATGGCGTTGGCGCTATGCCAGCATACAATGACTTGATGACGAAAGAGCAGATTAATTCTTTGGCGACTTATATTGAAGAGGCTACAAAATAGTGAGGTGGTCAAATTTATCCCGAGCACATTGTTTATATGATGTAACTAATTGATGTGTTAAATAAAACAACAAAAGCTAGAACGTAAATACGCACGAAATTTGTGTTTCAAAAATAAAAACAAAAATTGCTGAAATAAGGAATATCATTGGTTTATTCATTTGTTGGGTTTTTATTATTATTCGTACTGGTAGGTGTATTCTCAGCGCTTTTTAGTCGCAACACTAAGGCCGATTATTACCTGGCTAGCAGTGGAGTTCCCCCCTGGTTAGTGGGCCTGTCGGCAGTGGCGACTAACAATAGCGGTTATATGTTCATCGGGGTTATTGGTTATACCTACATGACCGGGTTCGCTTCTGTCTGGTTAATGGTGGGCTGGATCGCTGGTGACTTTATTGCTTCACTTTATGTACACAAAAGAATAAGAACTGCCACTGACTCAAGTGGTGAAGTCAGCTATGCCGGCGTGCTTAGCAATTGGTATGGGCAAAATCACTCTGCCCTACAGCGGATTATAGGTATCATATCTTTACTATTCTTGCTCACCTATGCATCAGCACAGATGGTTGCCGGCAGTAAGGCGCTACATGTACTACTGGACTGGCCTCTCTGGTCTGGCGCTGTGGTTGGGGCGTTGCTGGTATGTCTTTATTGCCTGGCCGGCGGCATACGCGCTTCCATTTGGACTGATGCTGCACAGTCGATTGTTATGATCGTCGCTATGGGCACACTTCTGGCCGTAGCCCTTACCAGCCTGGGAGGTGTCTCAAGTGCAATGGGGCAAATGCAAGCCGTCGAGGGATTTACGAACTGGTTTCCCCAAGATCTGGCCTTTTCTGGTTGGGGCGGGCTCGTTATTTTTGTCATCAGTTGGGGGATTGCGGGGCTATCTGTGATTGGCCAGCCCCACATAATGGTCCGCTTCATGACTCTGAGTGATCCCGGCAAAATGCGCACGGCGCGGGGCTGGTACTACCTGTGGTTTGTTCTCTTTTACTCTATGGCCACAGGGGTCGGCTTGCTATCCAGAGTTTTCATCGCCGATTCCGGCAGCTTTGATGCTGAGCTAGCATTGCCGACCATGGCCATAGAATTGCTGCCACCGATCGTAGTTGGGTTGATCCTGGCAGGTATCTTTGCTGCAACCATGTCCACTGCAGATTCACTGCTTCTTAGCTGCTCCGCAGCCATTACTCACGATATTCTTCCCCGTAAGATTGATAAGACTTGGTTTCTTAATTGTTATTACCGGGGGCGCACTACTTCTGGCGCTTGCCAACAACCAAAGCGTCTTCAATATGGTGATCTTTGCCTGGTCTGGCCTCGCCAGCGCATTTGGCCCCCTATTGCTGGTGCTTTGTTTTGGAGGAAGACCCTCACAAGCGACCTCTATTGCCGCTGTAACCGTTGGGTTTACGACAGCAATCGCCTGGAGATTATTGGACCTTCATAGCCTGATTTATGAGGGCTTACCTGGTATAGCCTTGGGTCTGATTGTGTTTTATTTGGCTAATTTTCTCCCCCAGCCATCGCCTTTGCGCGAAGTAAATAGTTAAGTTCCAAGGGGAGGCCATCCCTCCCCTAGTCACGCAGCATTACGGTTTTCAACTTACTCCACCCAGGCATCTAATGCTGAGCTATCGAATTCACTTTTGAGTTTGCGCCCTAAGGGTGGGTCAAAATTTGTACAGTTCTTTTTGTAGAGTTCAAATGAGATTTTTGGCCCAATTCAGCTCGGTTTTTATCCTTGTATCAAGGGTTTTTCTCTCATATTGCAGAAATATGAACCCCCTGTGAACCTGTCGGTTTTGTTGCATTGAGTGCTAACAATTAGAGTTCAAATTAAAAATATGTTACATTTTGTGCCATATCGCCCGACATTTGACCGTCGGGCCGGGGCTGGAGCCTGACGATTTGGCACAAAATTCCACGTCAGACCAGCCCATTTTTTTGTGATGGCCAATGGGTCACTGGGCGGCTATTCACCGCCCTGCCCCATCGCTAACAAATAACTGACTGACCTTCTGTTAAAGCAGTATGGAGAGACAGATGTCACTGGACAAACAACGGAATTTTGTAGACGGCCGCTACCTGTCGAATGAGGGCGGCGAGTGCTTTGATGTATATAACCCGGCTACCAACGAGGTCAGCTACCAGGTTGAGGTTGCCGACGAGAAGGTACTCGCAGAAACCATAGAGAGTGCCAAGCGCGGTTTTGCCCAGTGGTCAGCGATGATGCCAGTAGAGCGTAGTCGCATCCTGCTGAAAGCAGTAGCACTGTTGCGCGAGCGCAACGATGAACTGGCAGCTATCGAAGTGGCTGATACCGGTAAGCCCTGGCAGGAAGCCAGTGTTGTGGATGTGGTGACTGGGGCTGACTCCATAGAATTCTTTGCCGGCCTGGCTGCAGGCATTGAAGGCAATCAGCAGCAAGTCGGTGAGGACTTCTACTACACCCGCCGCGAGCCCCTGGGCATCTGCGCCGGAATCGGTGCCTGGAACTACCCCTTACAAATCGCTTGCTGGAAAGCCGCCCCGGCCCTGGCCTGCGGTAACGCCATGATCTTCAAACCTTCCGAAGAGACCCCCAAAGGTGCTTTGAAGTTGGCTGAAATCTTTATTGAAGCGGGCATGCCCCCGGGTGTTTTCAACGTAATCCAAGGCGATGGTGCCGTGGGTGCCTGGCTGACTAACCACCCGGATATCGCCAAGGTTTCCTTTACCGGCGAAGTGGGTACCGGCAAGAAAGTGATGGCCACAGCGGCTTCCAATCTGAAAGAAGTCACCATGGAGCTGGGTGGCAAGTCCCCGCTGGTGATCTTTGATGATGCCGACCTGGAGCAAGCCGTTTCTGCTGCCATGCTGGGCAACTTCTACACCCAGGGTGAAATCTGCACTAACGGTACCCGGGTATTTGTACACCGCAGCATCCACGATCAGTTCCTCGCTCGCCTGAAAGAGCGTGTTGAGCAAAATATTATTGCCGGTGATCCGATGAATCCGGACACTAACTTCGGCGCCCTGATTTCTGCCAAGCACCAGCAACTGGTGATGGACTACATCAGCAAGGGGAAAGAGGAAGGCGCGACCTTGTTCTGTGGCGGCCACACCCTTTCACCAGAAAATTCACCTAACGGTTACTTCGTTGCTCCCACCGTATTCACCGACTGT
Organism: Microbulbifer variabilis; assembly: GCF_023716485.1. Taxonomy (NCBI): domain Bacteria; kingdom Pseudomonadati; phylum Pseudomonadota; class Gammaproteobacteria; order Cellvibrionales; family Microbulbiferaceae; genus Microbulbifer; species Microbulbifer variabilis. The sequence continues at coordinate 2,372,657 of NZ_CP092418.1, read as the reverse complement.
CATGACGATATGACCATTTGCCGCGAAGAGATCTTCGGCCCGGTAATGTCGGTACTGGTCTTTGATGATGAAGACGAAGTGATCCGCCGCGCTAACGATACCCGTTTGGGCCTCGCCGCCGGCGTATTTACCCGTGATATCACTCGCGCCCACCGCGTGATCCACCAGATGCAAGCGGGTATCTGCTGGATCAATGCCTACGGCGCTTCCCCGGCAGAAATGCCGGTGGGCGGATACAAGTTATCCGGAATCGGACGCGAAAATGGACTTGCGACCCTGAACCACTATACCCAGCTAAAAGCGGTGTATGTGGGCCTGGCACCACTGGAAAGTCCATTTTAAGCGGTACCCTGTATGAGTGAGTTTGACTACATCATTGTCGGCGCCGGCTCTGCCGGTTGCGTTCTGGCCAACCGCCTGTCTGCCCAGGAAGATAAAAAAGTCCTCTTGGTAGAGACCGGGGGTAGCGATCGCAGCATCTTTATCCAGATGCCCACCGCACTATCCATTCCCATGAATACCGACAAGTACGCCTGGCAGTTTATGACCGAGCCAGAGCCGTACCTGGACAACCGCAGCATGCATTGCCCCAGAGGCAAGGTACTCGGTGGCTCTTCCTCGATTAACGGGATGGTTTACGTGCGCGGGCACGCCAAAGACTTTGATGAGTGGGCACAGCACGGCGCCGAAGGCTGGGACTACGCCCACTGTCTGCCCTACTTCAAACGCTCTGAGACCTGGGCTTTCGGCGGTGACGATTACCGTGGCGACGAAGGTCCACTGGGGGTCAATAACGGCAACGAAATGGCCAACCCCCTTTATGGAGCCTTTATCGAAGCCGGTAAAGAAGCTGGCTACGACTACACCGCAGATTACAACGGTGAGCAGCAAGAGGGCTTTGGCCCTATGCATATGACGGTAAAAGATGGAAAGCGCTGGTCTACCGCCAACGCCTACCTGAAGCCGGCCATGCAGCGCCCCAATTTGTCGGTATTGACCCACGCCACTGTTCATAAGGTGATTCTGGAAGGTAAACGGGCAGTCGGAATCAAACTTGAACGCAAGGGGAAGATCCTGGAATTCAAGGCGCGGCAGGAAGTCATCCTCAGCGCAGGTCCCATCGGCTCCCCTCACCTTCTTCAGCTCTCCGGAATCGGAGATCCCGACACACTGGCAGAAGCCGGTATCGAACTCCAACACGAACTTCCCGGCGTTGGCCAAAACTTGCAGGACCACCTGGAGTTCTATTTCCAGTTCCGCTGCAACCAGCCGATTTCCCTGAATGGCAAGCTCGACCCCTGGAATAAATTCCTGATCGGTGCTCGTTGGATACTGAAGAAGGACGGTCTCGGAGCCACTAACCATTTCGAGTCCTGCGGTTTTATTCGCTCCAAAGAAAACGTGGAGTGGCCGGACCTGCAATACCATTTCCTGCCGGCAGCCATGCGCTATGACGGCCGCGAAGCTTTCGATGGCCACGGCTTCCAGGTGCATATCGGGCACAACAAGCCCAAGAGTCGCGGCAGGGTCAAAGTGGTGAGCAGTGATCCCAAGAAATCCCCTTCCATCCTGTTTAATTATTTACAGGAGAAAGAGGATATTGAGGGCTTCCGCGCTTGTGTGCGGCTGACTCGTGAGATTATCAATCAGCCGGCTTTCGACGAATACCGAGGCGATGAAATCCAGCCCGGTACCGATATCCAGACTGATGAACAAATTGACGCTTTCGTGCGGGAATCCGTCGAGAGTGCTTACCACCCATCCTGCTCCTGCAAGATGGGTACCGATCCAATGGCAGTGGTAGACCCGGAAACCCGTGTACACGGTTTGCAGGGTTTGAGAGTTGTAGATTCCTCCATCTTTCCGACCATTCCCAACGGCAACCTGAATGCGCCCACCATTATGGTGGCGGAGCGGGCTGCTGACCTGATTTTAGGGCGCCCCGTATTGGCGCCCTCCGAGGCACCGGTAGCGACCAAGGCTGCCAGCACTCAGCGACCTGGCCGCCCTGCGCGCTCAGTGAGCTGAATTTACGTCGGCGCTCTGGCAGAGATTTGACTGCCCCCTTCAAACGCGACGGGGATATTCAAATCTCGCACAGTAACGCCCTTGAGGGGCGCCGGCATACCAATAACTAGCTGGAGACTCAGCATGACAGCTTGGCTTTCCGCGGGATTATTGTTTACCTTCACGGCAATAATTTTCTCGCTGATTAAATGGGGAAATGTGAAGATGGTCGGGGTAACCCCGGTCAAAACCTTCACTTTTATAGCGATCCTTTTCACTTCCGGCCTCGATGTAGGCCTGATCATGTTCCCTCTCACCGAGTTCGGTGGCTACGCAGACTTAGCCAATAGCCCAGAATATGGTTTCACCAACCCACTCGCGATTGAGTTTGGTTTTTGGGCCTTCCTGATCTGGGGCTTCTACTTCCTCACCTGTTTTTACTTCTGCATTATCGAACCCAAAGTTAAATTCTTTGAGTTGAGACCAGTAAAACTAATCAACAATGTGGTGATTATCGGAACCTGCGCCTTTACCGCTTACTTGCTGCTCAGCAACTTGCCCTGGTATCTGCCGCAAGTTGGCGATGGTGAAACCATTGTGGGTACCTTCTACCTGATCGTATTTGCAGTGATCGCCGCAGCGGTCTACTCATCTACCAGCTTGCGCTATGTGCGCTTCCTCAGCCTGGCAACCACCTGGATGTTTATTGGTCTGATTGCGGTCATGTGGGTAGGCGCCTTTACCGGTGAAAACGGTAGCGTTGGCGACTTCGCCTCAACTTTTGCGATGCTCGGCGGTTACTTTGGCAACATCCACCAGTTCGTGCTGCCGTTAAATGACTATCACGAGTTTTACCTGTTCTGGTGGTTTGCCTGGAGCATTATGATCGGCCAGTTTACCTCCCGCTTTGTGGGCGGCCTGCGCACTTACCAAGTGCTGGCGGCGATGCTGATTTTCCCATCCATCCCCATCGCACTCTGGTTCACCGTGCTCTACTACTACTCCAGCCAAGGCCTGGATACCAGTGGCTTCTACAACCTGGCTATGGTGATTGTGGGTATTACCTTCGTGATCAACTCGCTGGATTCCCTGATTCGCCTGTACACCGACAATCTGGGCATGACCGTTGCGCGCCTGGGCAAGTGGAAGTACTTCGTGCTGAACCTGGCTGCAATGAGCCTGCTCACCCTGTTGTTCAAGCTGGACTTCCTGCAAATCCAGTGGATAGGCGCTCTGGTGATTGGCATCTTCTTCTGCTGCCTGGGTTACATCCTGGTGAAGCGCTTCAGAGCGGTAGCAGCTATCGACTCCTCGCCTAAAGAAAACAAAATCGACTTTAACAAGATCGAACTGGCGAGCTAACTGTTGAAATCCCCCACCCTCTTAGGTGGGGGCTACAAAATATAAATAAGCGGTAATTTAACAATGAAATCGACGTTGAAACTTTCTGCACTCACTTGTGCTTCCCTGCTGGTACTTGCTCAGCAATCCCAAGCAGAGCTGTCTTCTACTGTAAACCTGACCACCGACTACACCTTTAATGGTGTTAGCCAGACCAAAAGCGACCCAGCCCTGCAGGCAAGCCTGGACTACGGCTTCGATAACGGTTGGTACATTGGCTCCTGGGCTTCCAATGTGGATTTTGTAGGTGATGATGTCAATCTCGAGCTAGATTTCTACGCTGGCAAATTCTTACAACTTAATGACAAGGTAAGTCTGGATACTGGTATTGCTTACTACACCTATCATGGTGATAAGGATGTCTCTAGAAACTATGACTACCCAGAAGCTTATACCAAGCTGGGTTATAGCTCCAACCTGGGCGAGTCCGAAGTGAATGGCTGGTACAGCTGGGACTACTTTGGTCTGGGCGGCAGCCACTACATTATGATGCTGGCTCACACTTTTGAATTTGCAGAGGGGCATAACGTTCGTTTCAGTGTGGACCGCTCTACCTCTACCAATTTGGACAACTGGAGTTGGGGCAATAATAAAAAATCCTACAACCACTACCGTGTAGAATACATGACTTCTCTAAACGGTTTTGATTTCAATATTGCTGCTGAGAACACTACTATCGATACGAAGGATACCGACGAGCGTATCGTTTTCTCTGTCGCTCGCACTTTCAACCTTTAAGGTTAGAAGTTTATACCGGGGCCTGAGCCCCGGTATTCTCACTCTTAAAATCCTAAGACCTCTCCCCCGCACTTCCCTGTTTAGCGTTTTCAGAAGAACCTAAAGTGGTTCCATCTTGCTCGCCCCCCTCTTCGTGGCTCCATGGCCCCTTTGCGGATAACTTTTCAAGAACTATTTCTTTTTCAATTAGAGTTGGGTGGGAGCCTAAGTCATGCCGTGCAACTTTAACGATTGAGAGGCAAAGTAATAGAGCAACTAATAATAGAGGGATGCCAGCAATAATGCTCGCCGCCAATAACGCTTCGAATCCACCCAGTATCATTAAGGCAATCGGCAGTAATGCCAAGGCAAATGCCCAAAAAATTCGGTTCCAGCGAAGAGGCTCTGTGTCTACCTCTTTTTGTACAACTGAGGCGAGGATATGGGAAATGGAATCAAAGGTAATAGCAGTAAAAACCAGTGCAATCAATGTATACACCAGTACAACCCACTGACCTGCAGGCAAAGTCTTCAGTATGGCGAAAATAGTGGCATTGGCTCCCTGGTTGTTTAGGAGCTGCACCAGATCAAGCTTTCCAGAAAACTGCAGGTATACCCCATAGTTGCCAAGCACCATATAGAAAAGAAAACAACCGAGGGTCCCAAAAAATATAGAACCAATGATCATCTCTTTTATTGTCCGCCCCCGAGAGATATGGGCGATAAAAAGGCCAACGCTTGGTGCGAAGACTAACCACCAAGCCCAATAGAAAACGGTCCACTGTTGAGGAAAACGAAAGTAGGAAAGTTGCTCAAAATAAGAGAAGGATTCAGTCCAGGTAGCCATTCGCAGGAAGCTGTGTAACATCCGCCCTAATGTCTCCAGCCCATTATTGAGTATAAATAGAGTTGGCCCTGCAATAAGAACAAAGAGCAATAATAATAGGGCAAGCCACATAGTAAAGTTGGAAAAGGTTTTGATCCCACGCTTTAAACCAACAAAAGCGCTGTAACCAAACAATAGAGCGCAGAGTATAAGTACAGCTATTTGCGTCTCAAGTCTAATAGGTAACCCTAACAATTCATGAAACCCCTGGGTGATTAAGGGTGCAGCTATACCCAACCGGGTAGCGACGCCACCCAACATACCGAATACCAAAGAGATATCAATAAGCTTTCCAGTGGCACCCTTGGCCCTGCGCTCACCCAGCACTGGGACAAGAGCCTGGCTAAATTTTAATACCCTACTTCTGCGCACATAGTAAAAGTAAGCGATTGGCAGCGCCGGGATTAGGTAGATGGACCAAGCCAGAGGGCCCCAGTGGAATATGCCATAGGCCACTGCCCAGCGGGCCGCTTCCGGTGTATTTGCTTCAACCTGAAATGGCGGTTGTTGATAATAGTAAACCCATTCAACCATTGACCAATACAGAATGGAGGCGCCGATGCCACAGCTTAGCAACATGGCAACCCAAGAAATTGTCGAGAACTCAGGGGATTCCTTCTTGCTTCCAAGCTTGATGCGGCCTATATCACTAAAAGCGATATAAGCCATAAAAATAATCGACCCTATTCCCAGTAAAAGGTAGAGAATACCAAAACGTTCTGTTACAAACTCCTTTGCCGCCAAAATCCACAGTGAGCCCAAATCTGGAAACAAGATCAACGGCACTGTCGTTATCAGTAACAATAAGATTGCCCCAAAAAAAGTGGGCTTATCAATCAGCTCTCTTGACCCCTTACTCAACGACTATCTCCATTCCGAAGAGCAACAACTTAGGTTTTGGGTGTGGTTAAATTACGCCAATAATGAGAACGACACTTCTAATAACCAATTGGGCGTCAATCATCCACTATAACGGCACATATCTCCCTATACGGATATATTTTTAAAAATCAGCCACAATCCAGTATATCTGAACTTATACATGTAATGTTCGTGAAGAACGGGCGTCGGAAACGACATGCTATTGGTGCTGAGGTTAGTTAAACATGTCCCACTACATAATTTTTGTTTTGATTGTCTTTGGCCTAATTGCCTGTGGCAAAGACTCTTTGAGAGATATCACGGAGCAAGATTTTCAACCAGGGGCTGAAACAGGCATATTTAATGTATCTCAGAGTGAGTGCGAATTAATGATGTATCGAAAAATAATAATAAAGGAATCCCCGGTTGGTTGCGAAAGATTAAAAAAAGTAGTTTTTGATTTTTATCCTCTACTGGAGGATTCAGATATTGCTGGCGCACTGAACAGTGAGCATGATTTAAAAAATAAAAATGATACAAATAGACAAAAAGGAGCGATTATAGTTCTTGATGTTGTTGCCGATAATGTTCTCGCTCTATTTGGAGAACTCTATCAACGGCAGTTCCCTATTAAGTCTGCTATCCCAATAGAATACTTCAGTAAAAAGGAGCGAAAAACAGAGGATATGAACAATTCTCTGGCATTTGATTCTCGACCCATTACCGATGGCAGCAAATGGTCTGAACATGCTTATGGGGTTGCGATTGATATTAACCCAATGCAGAACCCTTACCTTTATATTGATAAATCCTCTAAGCCAATCTTGATACCAAAAAATACGAAGGAAGGTTACCTAAATCGAGCAAAGTATCGAGCAGGAAAACCGGTTCGTGCCGGGATGTCTGAAGATGTAACCTCTCTATTTGCCATGTATGGTTTTGCCGTTTGGGGCGGAGATTGGGATGTGCCTATTGATTACATGCACTTCCAGGTGGGATCTCGCCACTTTATCGAACATCTAGTAGCTCTACCTATTGAGCAGGCAAGGCTACTGTTTGAAAATTACACGAGTCAACTGAGGCAGTGCTTTGAGCATGGGGAAAGTATTAGCGACGCTAACTTCCTTAGAAAGTACTGTGTAGACAAGGTAAGTGCAGCTTTTGAGCCGCGCCAAGATAAAGTAAAGGGCACCAGTAATATATAGTGCCCCTCTGCTCCCGCTGTCTATACCCCTAGTTTAAACCTCCCATAGGTTTCAGCCGTTTGTTATCGTTTATAAACGAGACGGATGACTACCTGGATCCCCTTCAATATGTGGTTTGTCGTCATGAGATACCCCATGGGGGGAAGAAGCCGGTAACTCCCAATCCCCATCTTTACTCCAAGGGTCATCCTTAGGAAAGTCTTCAATGTAAATTTCTTTTTCTTCGTAACTGGGCTGGTAGCGTAAATCATAGTGAGCCGCTTTAACGATTGAGATGCATAACAGAAGCGCAACAATCAGAAGTGGGACACCTCCAATAACACTGGCTGTTTGTAAGGTATCCAGCCCACCAAGAAACATCAGTGTTACGGGCATAATGGACAGGGCAAATGCCCAAAAGACCCGATTCCAGCGCACTGGTTCCTCATCTACTTCTTTCTGTACTACTGCGGCAAGAATATAGGAAATAGAATCAAAGGTAGTGGCCGTGAAGATCAGTGCAAGAATGGTATAAATCAATATTACGAACTGACTCGCTGGCAGAGTCTGTAAAACGGCAAATATTGCTGCAGTTGCTCCCTGCTGGTTCAATACCTGCACCACATCCAATTCACCTGAAAACTGTAAGTAGACCCCATAGTTCCCCAGAACCATAAAGAACAAGAAACAGCCGAGAGTGCCAAAGAAAATCGAGCCGACTACCATTGCCTTTATGGTGCGGCCTCGGGATATTCTGGCAATGAACAAGCCTACGCTGGGTGCGAAAACCAGCCACCATGCCCAGTAGAAAATGGTCCAATCTTGAGGAAAATGAGTATCAGGAAATTGTTCAAATTGTGCGAAAGGTTCAGTCCAGGAAGCCATATGGAAGATGTTGTCAAGTACCCTGCCCAAAGCATCCAGGCCGGTATTCAACATAAACAGGGTGGGACCAACAAGAAACACGAATACCAACAATAATACTGAAAGCCACATATTAATGTTGGAGAGGGCTCGGATACCGTTTTTTAGACCCACAAAAGCACTGTAACCAAAAATAAGTGTACAGATCATAAGCACAATAACCTGTGTACCCAAGTCTCTTGGTACTCCCAATAGCTCATGTGCTCCCTCGGTAATCAGTGGAGCGGCAATCCCCAATGTAGTTGCCCCTCCTCCCAGCATGCCAAAGATAAATAGCACATCAATTAACTTGCCAATACCACCCTTCGCGCGTTCTTCACCTAGCACGGGCATTAGCGCTTCACTAATCTTCAGCACACTGTGGTTTCTGACATAGTAAAAATAAGCAATCGGCAGAGCGGGAATCAGGTAAATCGCCCAAGCTAATGGCCCCCAGTGAAAAATGCCATAGGCAACGGCCCAGCGTGCAGCCTCAGGTGTTCCCCCCTCAATTTGGAAGGGTGGAGTTTGATAGTAGTAAATCCATTCCACCATCGACCAGTAGAGGATTGAAGCTCCAATACCAGAGCAAAACAACATGGATGCCCAGGACGCTGTAGAAAACTCCGGATCTTCTTCCGAATTACCGAGCTTTATCTGGCCTATATCGCTAAATACGATATAAACCATAAAGAGGATGGCCCCTACCCCCAGTAATAGATAAAAGACGCCGAGCTGGTCGGTAACAAAATCCTTTGCGACTTTAACCCATACTGATCCGACTTCAGGGAAAACAATCAGTGGAACTGTAACTAGCAAAAGTAGTGCAAGTGATCCGAAGAATGTTGGCTTGTCGATAATTTCTCTAAAACTCTTAGTCAATGCACTTCTCCGAGCAGTGTACAAAGCCGACAAAATAAAAGTGGGTTCGATCTCCGAAAGGAAATGAAGACAGATGGTAGAGTGGAATAACTTTTATAGAGACGGAATATGATTGGTTAGATGTGATTATTATTTGGTCTGTAATTTTAACAGGAAGGCCATTAATTTCAATAACAGGCTGTTTTTAGTGTTCAAAAGCAAAACAATCTGGCCATCAAACAAGGGCTTAGAAGATAAGATAAAAGACGTTAAACTCTGTAGCCTGCCGGTTTTATAACCTCTTTATGAATACAACCTGACCGCCCATTATTCCCAAATAGATCAGAATGTATGCAGGCTCTGGAATTTAAGTGTAAAGCCTATATGCGCACTCATAGGTATTTTATAGTGGGCTCATATACCCTTCTCACTGAATTGCCCCTAAGACTGAGGGTATATAAGCCTTTAAGGATTCTTTTTTCTGGAAGCTTCTTTGCTGCTATCTTTCTTTACAGAGCTACAAGCCGTCCCCCAATCGCCCTCTTCACTCCAGGGGGTATCTTCTGGCGGGTGCTCGATATAGATTTCCTTTTCCTCGTAGCTCGGCTGGTGGCGTAAATCGTAATGAGCTGCCTTTACAATCGATACGCAAAGCAATATTGCAACAAGTAGCAACGGAACACCACCGACAATACTTGCTGTTTGTAGGGCTTCCAGCCCACCCAAAAAGAGAAGCGTAATAGGCATCACCGATAATGCAAACGCCCAAAACAAACGATTCCAGCGAGCTGGCTCATCTTTCACTTCCTTTTGAACAACGGCAGCGAGTATATAGGATATAGAATCAAATGTAGTGGCTGTGAAAATTATCGCGAGTAAAGTGAAAACAATAATGACCAAATTACTCATAGGGAGTGTTTGCAAGATAGCGAATATAGTTGCAGTACCCCCCTGTTGGTTGAGAAGCTGTACCACATTCAGCTCACCTGAGAACTGCAGGTAAACCCCATAGTTTCCCAGAGTTAGGAAAAATAAGAAGCAGCCCAGGGTGCCATAAAATATTGCACCAACAACCATAGCTTTAATGGTTCTCCCGCGTGATATGCGAGCAATAAACAATCCAACACTTGGGGCGAACACCAACCACCAGGCCCAATAGAAGATGGTCCAGTCTTGAGAGACGTAGGTTTGAGGGAATTCTCTGAATCGACCAAAGGGCTCTGTCCATGTGGCCATATGAAGAATACTGTTAAGCATTTTCCCCAAAGAATCCAATCCCGCATTAAGCATAAATAAAGTAGGGCCAGCAATAAGGACGAAAGCCAATAAAAACATCGCAAGCCACATATTCAAGTTTGATAAAGTCTTAATTCCCCTTTTAAGCCCGGCATACACACTGCAGCCAAATATTGCAGTGCAGAGCATCAGAATAAAAATTTGTGTAGTCAGTCCTGTAGGCGCACCAAATAGTTCATGTGCACCCTCAGAAATCAAGGGCGCAGCAATTCCTAATGTCGTTGCCCCACCACCTAACATACCAAAAACAAAACAAACATCTATCAACTTGCCAATAGACCCTTTTGCCCGCTGCTCACCTAAAACAGGCATAAGCGCCTCACTTACTTTTAAGACATTGCGGTGCCTTACATAGTAAAAGTAAGCAATTGGTAGAGCCGGAATCAGGTAAATCGACCAGGCAATAGGACCCCAATGGAATATACCAAAAGCGATTGCCCAGCGGGCAGCCTCCGGAGTAAGCCCTTTTAACTCAAATGGTGGCGTTTGGTAATAATAGATCCACTCCACCATTGACCAGTACAAAATAGATGCCCCAATGCCTGTACAAAAAAGCATGGAGGCCCATGACAAGGTGCTAAATTCTGGCTCTTCTTCAGGTTTTCCAAGTTTGATTTGACCGATATCACTAAAAATGATGTAGGTCATAAACAGTAATGCACCAACTCCCAGCAACAGATAAAAAACACCCAAGTCATCCGTTACAAAGTTCTTCGCATTCAGAATCCACTTCGCACCCAGTTTTGGATAAATAATGAGCGGAAGGGTAACCATGAGAAGCAAGCCAAGCGCCCCAAAGAAAGTTGGCTTATCGATGATCCGCTGAAAGTTTCCTGCCAATACTTCTCTCCAGGATACTCAAAGAACTGATTAGGCCAATTAAAAGAAACGTGCTTGTCAGCCTGGAGTTAAAATGTGGGGCTGAATCCGTTTGTTTGGGGTAGAGGCAAACTGAGTGGCTTGCTAGCAAGTTTAGCTGCCTACGAATTAGTCAGCCAAGGCGATAAGTTCATTTTTAGAGACAGCTTGGGGCGAGACTGCCTGGACATACTGCCGCAAACTGCCATTTGCGGTCTAGCAGTTTCAAAGTAAGGGCTGGAAACTTAGTAAAAGCGAGGCTCTTTGCCCTGAATCGCTCAATTAGAGCTTCATCTAGAAGTATAGCCAGCCCAAGACTTGTCTAGGGTTTTAGAGAGTTCTCCAGCTGAGAAAACTGCCCCTGAATCACCGCTTTCTCCTGAATCAGGGTGCGGTTCTCATCGGCGAGTTGTTCGAGGCGATCTTTTGTAGTGGTAAGCTCCAACTCTAATCTGTTTAGGGCACTCTGTTGTAGTTGCACTTCCTTCTGAGCCGAAGAACCTTCACGTTGCAGCTTAGAGATTTGCTCGCGCAAGCTAGCCACCTCTGCCTGCCTGTCTTTCAGCTCACACGCCTGCTCTTCTGCCTGCTCCCTTAGGTTTGCAGCCTCTGTACTGGCCACCCCAACCTGTTCGCTAAGCTGCTGCTTCTCTCGATTGATTTCAGCAATCAGAGCCTGTCCCTGCTTGTAAAGCAACTCCTGCTCGTTGAATCTACGCTCTGAGAGGGTCAGCTGTTCAGTAAGTACTGCGATCTGCCCCTTCAGTTGCTCCGCAGCTGAGCGATACTGGTCTCTCTCATATTGCCGGTCATTGGCAGTACGCTGTTGAAAGTGCTCAAAGTGTTCGCGGACATCCCTATTTTCCTGCTTTACTTCCTCAATCATCACTTTTTGCTCCGCAATACGCTGCATAGCTTCCTGCTTCTGGTACTCACTTTTTTCCAGGGCAGTCTGGGTCTCTTGTAAGGACTGCTTGAATCTACGCTTTTCCGCCTCGGTCGACGAAAGCCTATGCTCAAGATCACGAATACTGGCGGCCTGCTGGTTACTAGTGGCTCTCAACTCCTCTAACTGTGAAGTGATCTCTTTTTCCTGCACGAGGAACTCCTGCTGAAGCTCCTCTACCTGCTTGCTTGCCGCTTCCTGGATCCTTTGATGTAGGCCTTTCAGTGCATCCACCAGGTCTCGTGGGAGCCCACTACTATCCGTATTGCTCGCAGATTCACTGCGCCATCTTTTAAGCAGAGGGGCAATAGTGCTTTTGCTGCCGGTTCCCAACTGGGCCCTCACTCGATCAACGGTGGGCTCTTCTCCACGGGCCTTGATGGCCTTGGCGGCCTGAACAATATCCAGATACGTGACCCCAGTGCGTGCCATAAGCTTCACCTTAGATTATTTCGTTACAAATTACATAATACGTAATATTACATTATTTTATAATTTTTCATACCTGAAAAATTCCGCTGTATAACCTTCGATAATGACTATTATCGCAGGTTATATTTCTGTAAGATTCCCGTAATAACGTACCTCCAGTACAAACAGGAGGTTTCCCAGCAATTCGAGCATCATGAAACATCACAAATCTCTTACCGCCAAAAAGCATCTCGAAAAGAACACTCCCAGTACACACGGGGGCACTGGTGTATTGTTGACCGATGAGGACATTCAGAAATACCTGAGTGCCGCCACATCCGATAACACCCGCAGGGCTTATCGCTCGGCAATTCGCCAGTTTGAAAAATGGGGAGGGAGGCTACCCACAGATGGCAGCACTTTGGTGCGCTATGTACTCGGCCGCGCTGAGGAGCTTAATCCTCGCACTCTAGACCTTCACCTCACCGCAATCGGGCAATGGCATCAATACCAGGGAATGCTAAACCCCGTCACAGATCCATTGGTTCAGAAAACCATGCGTGGTGTCCGTCGCACTCACGGCAAACCTAAAGAGAAATCAAAAGCCCTCAGCCTGCAGCATATTGCTAGCATGACCCGATATTTACGCACTCAACCCCAGACGAGGAAGAGCGCACGTGATCTGGCTCTTATCCTGGTAGGGTTCTTTGGTGCCTTTCGTCGCAGTGAGCTAGTGGCTATTCAGGTGGAAAACCTGGTATGGGAGGAGGAAGGCGTGATCGTAAGGCTTCCCAAGTCAAAAACAGACCAAAGTGGCGAAGGAATGATGCGCGCCCTGCCCTTTGGCGCTCCTGAGGCTTGCCCTGCAAGAGCTCTGAAAACCTGGCTCAAGGTCAGCGGCATTGAAAGTGGGCCCGTATTTCGAGCGGTGAACCGGTGGGATACGGTGCAAAGCAGGCAGCTAAACCCAGCAGCAATTAATGACTTACTAAAAAACTTGGGTACCTCCTGCGGATTCGATTTTGTTGACGAGTTAAGCAGCCACAGCTTTCGCCGTGGCTTATCGACCTCTGCGGCTCGTGAAAAGATTGGCTTTGAGCTTATCAAGAAGCAAGGTGGCTGGAAGAGCGACGCCACCGTGTGGGAGTATATTGAGGAGGGGCAGCAGTTTAGTGAGAACGCCTCGGCCATTCTAATAAAGAAAATGGCAGAGCTTCTCTAAGCCGCAATCCTCCCCTTGCTAGATTGTTTCTTGGTGATTCTTTGCGACTTTCACTCTTTTTCGAAAGACGCGGCTATTTCCTTTTGCTGGTAGGCCCAACACTTATTGCTTCTTATGTGTCGCCTGGAAGACGGACTCCCACTCCTGATCAAATTTTGCTGCTGCTGGTATAGGGCCTGGAGCCCTCTTGAAAGTCAAAATTCCCACATGCGCTTCGTGAACTTGAGCATCAGAAGTCACCTCCTCGGTAAACCCCTGCATTATTCCGCTACTGTCGAGAGTAAAGTTGCCCACGCTTTCATCTGATACGTCGACAGTCACTATACGAGTGGTATCACCGGAGTTCGAAAAGACAAAGATACCGACATCCTTATTGGTATTCGCTCCATTTTTTGTCTCTTCGTGACCGCCCAATTTATGCTTAAAGTCAGCAGGCTTCTTGAAGCTGTCAATGAAGCGGCCACCCCCACCGGTTTTAGTTTTCTTAAGGACTTTGAAAGTTCGACAATAAATATCCTTACCTACATCCAAAGCGTCTTTTTGGCTTTCATATAAAATAAACGACTCCCCATCGACAGCACACCAAGTGCCATCTAAAGTATTTTTCATGTCAGGATTTGCACTCAATGGAGCAGAGTAAAGAACTGTCAGAATGAAAACGGCCGGTAGGAACCTATAAGTCAGAGGTAGATTCGCCTTCATGGTGCACCTCGGTAAGTCGCTTGTGAACTTTAAGTAAATAAAGTAGCGGATTAACCCAGGTACCTCCTAAAATTTTCAGACTTTTAGTGGAAGAGAAGCGCCAATTCAAATTTCAGCTGGCAGGCCTGTAGCCCCCTGCCCATTTCGCTCTCATTATCAATCGTTGAAGTTCACCACTGGGATCTATGGCAGCGAGAACAGCAGTCGCGCTAATCTCATGCCTTTAGCCATTGGTTGTTGGAACCAACCGACAGCTTTACTAGCTCCCTGGCTGCTATACCTGTATTCAAATCTCGACACTTGCTCAATAGTTGCTGCAAAAGGAACTCTGAGATGCCTCTCAACAATCAACAAATCAAAGAGTGCGAATCCAGCCACTGGGATTTCTCAGATCTGAAAGCACTGTTCCTAAACTGTACCCTCAAGCCAACGCCAGAACTCTCCCATACCGACGGACTGATTCGTATTTCACGAGAGATTATGGAAAGAAATGACATATCGGTAAGCCTGCTCAGGCCCGTTGACCATGATATCGCCTTCGGTGTCTATCCAGATATGACCGAGCACGGCTGGGAAAACGATGACTGGCCCAAAATTTATCACCAGGTTAACGAGGCAGATATTCTCGTCATCACAACCCCTATATGGCTCGGTGAAAAATCCTCCATCTGCACACAAGCCATAGAGCGCCTCTACGCCAACTCGTCAAACCTTAATGATCAGGGGCAGTATGCCTATTATGGAAAAGTCGGCGGCTGCCTGATAACAGGTAACGAAGATGGCGCTAAACACTGTGCAATGAATATCCTTTATTCCCTGCAACACTTGGGTTATGTCATTCCACCACAAGCAGATGCCGCCTGGGTTGGCGAAGCCGGTCCAGGCCCCTCTTACCTCGACCCCGGTTCTGGCGGGCCACAAAATGATTTTACCAACCGGAATACCTCCTTCATGACCTGGAACCTAATGCATATGGCCCGAATGATAAAAGATGCGGGGGGCATACCCGCCCATGGGAACCGGCGATCTGCTTGGGATGCAGGTTGCAAGCCCGACTTCTCCAATCCCGATTACCGATAACAACGTTCGGAGCAGGCAGTAATGGGGTGAAATAGCCAATCAAGGCTGTAATTTACTCTGCCCATTTACAAAAAGGGCCACCTAAAGATACATTGCGCACCTTCCTTCTTATTACAGCCCACTGATTTCGCCTTCAACTGGCCCAGTGCTCTCAATGCACCTACCTAAACAGATGGGCTTATAAGGCTACAACCAAAGAAACAACCAAAGAAACAACCAAAAAAACTGAGGTCTACCACCCCGAATGAATCCCGAGTTACTGGAACAGATTTTCCACAGCAAACTCTTTATTACTCTCTGTGTAGTTGCCGTCATTCTTTTAGTCCGCGGCTTACTGACCCTTGCCATTGCTCGCAGTAACTGGGCAAAAGCCGATAAGCGTCGTAGGATCAACACCGTACACAACATCGGCAACCTGCTATTGGTCATCGGTGTAATTGCCGTTTGGGTGACAGAATTACGAGATTTTGCCCTCTCTATTGCCGCCTTTTCTGTAGCGATTGTCCTCGCATTGCGAGAGGCCGTGCAGTGCTTGGTGGGTGGCCTATACCAAGCCAATATGCGCTCCTTTACTGTTGGCGATTGGATTAAAGTGGGCGACCAATTTGGCGAAGTTACTGATAGTGACTGGTTAAGCACCACGCTTTTGGAGATTGACCCCCATGGCCTCGGCAATGGTTATACCGGGACCACTCTCTATATTCCCAATAATGCTTTTTTTACTCAGCCGGTAAAGAACCTGAATTTTATGCGCCGTTATATCGAGCACACTTTCTCGATAACCCGTGAGCGCAGTGAGATAAACCCCTTTGAAGCCAAGAAGTTTATTGCCGAACGGCTGAAAGAGCACTGCGAATCTTTTCGGGAAGTTGCCGAGCGCTACTGCAAGCTGATTGAAAATCGGATGGGTGTGGAGCTCTCTGGCCCTGACGCAAAAGTAAGTGTGACCACTAATGATCTTGGCCATGATGTCATCACCGCGACCGTATTTTGTCCCCGTGAAGAGGCAACCAATATCGAGCAGCTGGTAACAGAAGATTTTTATGCTTTCTGGTTTGAAAAAACCAAGCAACTAAAAGACAGCGCCTAACGCCTTATCACGCACCAATATGTAAGCTTTCAAGTCGTTGGCGGATTATCTCCGCCAACCGGCGCGCTGCGGGCGATATGTCATCGCGATTAGGAAAAATAAGATACAGAGGCTGCCACCTTTCTTGCCCTCCTTTTAAGGGGAGAGGTTTGAGTGTTCCATCGGCCAGCTCCCCAAGAATCTTATCCTGCGGCAACCAAGAAAACCCATAGCCCCTACAAGTTGCCCCGATTACCGTTGCCATATTGCTCAGCGTCCATCGCTTGGCAACTTCAACTGTTAGGGTTTCACTATCGCTTTGGGGGTTTGAATCTCTAACGATCAGGTGCCGATGACTGCGCAGATCCTTCAAGGTTAGTTCGCGTTCCAGTTGATGTAATGGGTGACTGGGGTGGGCCACTGGGATAATGCGCGCCGGTGCTGGCAGTAACTCGCCATTGAAACCGGGAGGAATTCTCGGATCAATCGCAAAGTCCACCTTCCCCTCAGTAAGGGCATCGAGGGCACCGCTAATCACCACTTCGTAAACCTCTACCCGGGTATGTGGGCTCTCTTGGCCAAATACCTCCAGGCAATCTAGCAATAGCCAAGTTGGAAACAGCACTTCCACAGAAATTGACACCAGCGACCCCCAACCCACAGAAGCACGCCGGGCAGCCATTTCCATTGCCGAAGCATCTTCCAGTAATTGTTTGGCATGGCGATATAACATTTGCCCAGCAGCCGTAAGTGCCGCTTTGCGACCAGTGATTGTAAATGCCTTTACATCGAGGATGGATTCTAGCTTTTGTACCGCATAGCTCACGGAAGACTGACTCTTGTGTAGGAGTTCCGACGCCTGTACATACCCTCCCCCTTCAACAACCGCAACTAAACAACGCCATTGCTCCAGAGTGATCTTTGGGCTTAAAGCCGGGTTCGCTAACTGATCAGTCATGTATCGGATTTTTAGATGGATTTCAGCAAAATTTTCTAATTTTTTATCTAATTAATCAATGATTCAATAGTGCTCAAGTTAAATGATTCATAAGGAACCCGTCATGACAAAGTTGCTCAATATCCAATCCAGCATGTTTCAAGCCGGTGGCCAGACCTCCCAGTTGGCGGCAAAGTATATTGAGCGCTGGAAGGCGAATAATCCGGAGGGCGAAGTTGTTCAGCGTAATCTGGCAGCAGATCCGGTACCCCATTTATCCTTGGATCGCTTCCAGGCCTTCAATACCCCGGCTGATCAGCGCACTCCAGATCAGCAGGCGATTGTCGATTTTTCAGACAAACTGATCGAAGAGATCTCTTCGGCAGATGCCTTGGTCCTCGGCGTACCTATGTACAACTTTACAATCCCCTCTACCCTGCACACCTATTTTGACCATATCGCCCGAGCCGGCATCACCTTCCGCTACACGGAAAATGGGCCAGAAGGGTTACTGAAAAATAAAAAAGCGATCATCTTTGTTGCTCGGGGGGCTACTACGGTGACAACCATGCACAAAGCACATTTTTGCGGCAATTCCTCGGATTTGTGGGCATCACTGATGTTGAGTTTGTTTACTCCGAAGGGCTTGCCACTGGTGAAGAGGCAAAAGAGAAAGCCACCACTGCGGCAAATGAACGTATTGCTGAACTTGCTTAAACGAAGAATATTGCTGAATTAAAAAAGCCAGGCTCTATTCTCAAGCCTGGCTTTTACAGCGTAATTTCTGCGAAGTGGCCTTACTATGTGTCAATGTCAGCAATTCTCGGCATGGAGCTTACAGGCAGGCCAGCTATCCATTAGAAACCTGTAATGGAAACTCAAGCGGGCGGTATCTACTTCACAAACACAAACTTGTCTTCACTCAAGACCTGTTCACCATCAAAACGATAAGCAACCAGTTTGCCGTTACCCGCCACGGAATAATCGAGACAAGCAACTTTCTCGGTTAGAGGTGCTGGCACACCTTTAAGCCAATAGTGACCGATAAAGCAGGGCTTATCTGCTTTAGGGTAATAAGGAATACCCCTAGGCACAGGCAAGCTAGCGGCGGAACCGATATCAACACCACGCGGTAACGCTATCTCCCCCAGCGCTTTTGCAGAAGCGTTCCACCATTGAACGCGGACAGCAGAGCGGCGATTACCATCCTTATCCAGAAAACTCACTCCTTGAGGCAGTTCAATTTCACACCCTTTGAGCAAAGTTTCCACCGCTTTGAAGGCATCACTGCCCGGGGAGCTAGCTTGCAGCAAAAGCTCAGACGTTAACCTGCCGCTATCGGTTCTCGATGCTAAAAAATTAACTTTCTCTTCGTCCCAGCAAGCGTGTACCGCACGCAGAGGACCAAGATCAAGCCACAGAGGCAATGATCTGAAGAAATCCAATACCTGAGATTTTTCTGGATCGTTATCCGGGTACTCATTCAAAAAAGCCTGGTGCTGTTTTGTATTTTTATCGGTATGTGGGCGCAGGGGCTTGCCATTGACTTCGGTATGATAAGCCAGGGCGTTAAACTCGTGATTGCCCATAATTGCTTTGGCATGATCATTATTTACCATGCTCATAACTACCTTTAGGAGTTTGCGATGCTCCACCAGGTGCTCACCGCGGTCGATAAAATCTCCAAGAAATATGACCTTTCGCTCAGGGTGAGCATAACCACTGCTTGTTTCCCGATAACCCAGCACATCGAGCAACTCAATCAATGCGCTGGCGTGGCCATGGATATCGCCAATAATGTCGTACTTGCAGTGTTCCATCCTGCCCCTGCCTCTAAAATACAAGAAAGCTTCAGTATCAAAATCCCGCTTTTTTGAATCAAGGATTACTCTGTTCATTTTATGAAATGAACGCATTTCTCGGAAGCTGGGCATGGGGCGAAGAAAATAGCCGAAGCTACTGCCAGCCTGGGAAATACTGAGTTCACTTACATTTAAGGTGTGCCCTATCAAAGAGCGAATACAAAAAAGCCAGGCCGGAAAGTGCGGCCTGGCTTTTCTCAGGCTTGAGACTTACAAAGCTTCCGCAGCTTCTGTCTTTTTATTGGCAAGAACTTGATCCTGCCCAGTATCAGTACTGCTAGCTTTACGCCCAAACAGTCTCTGCACCACTACAAAGAACAGTGGTATAAAGAAGATTCCAAGCAGAGTGCCCACAACCATTCCGCCCAGTACCCCGGTTCCAATTGCCCGTTGTGCGCCGGAACCTGCACCGGTGGCTATCGCCAGAGGAAGAACTCCCAAACCGAAAGCCAAGGAGGTCATAAGGATTGGGCGCAGCCGATCACGGACTGCGCGCATAGTAGCCTGCACCAGCTCCATACCATCCTCTAAGTTTTGCTTGGCAAACTCCACAATCAGAATAGCGTTCTTACTGGTCAAGCCGACAGTGGTCAGCATAGCCACCTGGAAATAGATATCCCTCTCCATGCCGCGCAAACTGTTGGCAAGCACGGCACCGAGAATACCGAGCGGTGCCATCAACAATACGGCGGTCGGTACTGTCCAGCTCTCATAAAGAGCCGCGAGGCACAAGAATACAATCAGTAATGACAAGGTATAGAGCAGTGGTGTTTGTGCACCAGCGGCGCGCTCCTGATAAGAAAGGCCGCTCCATTCAATGCCAACCCCCGCCGGCAATTGCGCTACCAAGCTCTCCACTTCTGCCATGGCCTCGCCAGAACTGACCCCCGCTGCAGCTTGACCATTGATCTGCATGGAGGGCACACCGTTATAGCGTTCCAAGCGGGGAGATCCATACTCCCAGGAAAAACTGGCGAAGGAAGATAGAGGCACCATATCGCCTTTATCATTGCGCACAGACCAAAGTTGGAAGTCTTCCGGCACCATGCGATATGGCGCATCCGCCTGCATATAAACCCGCTTAACCCGACCGCGATCGATAAAATCATCGATATAGGAGCCACCCCAAGCGGTACTCAGCGCGCTGTTAATATCGGCAATAGACAAGCCGAGGGCCGCAGCTTTGGCGTTGTCGATTTTCACTCGAAACTGCGGCGTGTCCTCCTGGCCATTGGGGCGTACGTTAGAGAGTAATTTACTCTGCCCGGCCATTCCCAAGAATTGGTTACGGGCAGCGGTCAACGCTTCGTGCCCCAGGTTGCCGTTATCTTTTAAGTAAAAGTTAAAGCCACCAGAAGAACCCAACTCTGGCAGAGGCGGCGGTGCAAAGGCAAAAGCCATGGCATCTTTAATTTGCATCAGCGCGCCCATAGCACGCATGGCGACTGCTCCAGTACTTTGCGACTCTTCTTCCCGCTCAGACCAATCTTCCATATTCACAAAGGCGATACCGGTATTCTGGCCGCTACCGGCAAAGCTAAAGCCCTGCACCGAAAATACTGACTTCACGGTGCCCTGCTCGTTATCCAGGAATTGGTCTTCTACTTTGCGGATAGATTCCATGGTGCGTTCCTGGGTCGCGCCCACGGGTGCCTGCACCATAGAGAAGAGCACGCCCTGGTCTTCATCGGGCAGGAAGGAGCTGGGTAAACGCAGGAATAAGAAGGCCATCACAGCGGAAAGGATCACAAACAACAGCATAAAGCGGCCGCTACGTTTTAGGATGCCCTGCACTCCGCCCTGGTAGCGCTGACTGCCGCGCTCAAAATTGCGATTGAACCAACCGAAGAAGCCTTTCTCACCGTGACTTTCCCCTTTTGAAAGTGGTTTCAGCAAGGTGGCACATAGTGCGGGGGTCAGGATAATTGCCACTAATACGGACAAGGCCATGGCAGCAACAATGGTTGCTGAGAACTGCCGGTAAATTACGCCAGTGGCGCCATCCATAAATGCCATTGGCACAAACACTGCCGACAGCACGACACCGATTCCGATCAATGCCGGGGTAATCTGGTGCATGGATTTTTTAGTGGCTTCCTTCGGCGATAAGCCCTCTTCGCGCATCACCCGTTCTACGTTTTCCACCACCACAATAGCGTCATCCACTAGCAAGCCGATGGCCAATACCATAGCGAACATGGTGAGCATATTGACCGAGAAGCCCAGTGCTGCGAGTACGGCAAAGGTACCCAACAGCACCACCGGTACTGCGATTGTAGGGATCAGGGTTGCACGGAAATTCTGCAGGAACAGATACATCACCAGGAAGACCAGCACAATTGCTTCAATCAATGTGCTGATCACGCCTTTAATGGAGACCTCGACAAAGGGCGTGGTATCAAATGGTACGACAGAGGTAAGCCCCCGAGGGAAGAAAGGCTCCAGTTCTTTGAGCTTCGCTTTCACGCCTTCGGCGGTGTCCAGTGCGTTGGCACCGGTGGCAAGGTTAATGGCGATACCGGTAGCCGGCTGGCGATTGTAGCGGGAGATAAATTCATAACTCTCTGCCCCCAACTCAACGCGGGCGACATCGCCAAGCCGCAGTATGGAGCCATCATCATTGGCTCGTACCACGATTTCCCGGAACTGTTGCGGGGTTTGCAGGCGCTCCTGGGAGGTAATAGAGGCATTGAGTTGCTGCCCTGGCACCGCCGGTGCGCCACCAAGGCTGCCCACTGTGACCTGGGCATTCTGGGCCCGTACCGCCGCGGCTACATCATTCGGTGTCAAATCGTAAGTAGTCAGCTTGTTGGGATCGAGCCAGATACGCATTGCATATTTGGAGCCGAACACCTGCACATTACCGACACCTGGCACCCGGCTAACCGGGTCCACAATCGCTGAGTTGATGTAATCAGCAATGTCGTTGCGGTTCATACTGCCGTCTTCGGAGACAAAACCTGCAACCATCAAGAAGCCGCCACGGGACTTACTGACATTGACCCCTTGTAACTGCACCTCTTGGGGCAACAGCGGCATTGCCAGCTGCACCTTGTTTTGGACTTGCACCTGTGCGGTATCCGGGTCGGTACCATTCTCAAACGTAAGGGAGACAGACACACCACCGTTAGATTGACTGACAGCAGACATATAGAGAAGGCCATCGAGCCCTTTCATATTCCGCTCCAGAATCTGCGTCACCGAATCTTCCACCACTTTGGCGGAGGCGCCGGGGTAACTGGCCTCAATATTAATAGAGGGTGGTGCGATATTCGGATAGCGCTCCACCGCCAACTTGCTGATGGACAATGCACCTGCCAGCATGGTGATAATTGCCAGAACCCAGGCAAAGATGGGCCGGTTGATAAAAAAGCTCGCCATAACCCCTACCCTCAGGAACCCTGCTCAGCAGCAGCGTTGCCGTCACCAGCTGCTGCAGGTACCTGTTTATCCTCACGTTCACTAGGCTGCACCGGCGCGCCGGGGCGAATTTTCTGTAATCCAGCCACTACGACACGGTCACCGGGCTCCAGTCCCTCTTCTACCAGCCAGTGGTTACCAACTGTGCGACTGACCCGCACGGAACGTTGGGCAACAATATTCTCTTCATTGACCACCATTGCCGAAGTGTTGCCTTTCGGGTCCCTTGCAATACCTTGTTGAGGCACCAGAATGGCATTTTCCCGTACACCGCTACCCACTATCGCGCGCACGTACATGCCTGGCAGTAGCATATTGTCTGGATTGGGGACAACGACTCGCAGCAACACACTTCCGGTAGAGGGATCGACACTGGCTTCGGCAAACTCGAGCTTGCCTTGATGTTCAAACTCACTGCCATCTTCCAGCAAAATCTTAACTGGCAGGTTTGTGGCATCTGCCAATTTACCCGCCTGAAGAGCCCGACGCAGGCTGACCAGCTCTGCGGCAGACTGGGTAACATCCACATAGATGGGGTCCAATTGTTGCACAGTGGCCAAAGTTGCGGCCTGATTGGCCGCTACCAAGGCACCCTGAGTGACACTGGATTTACCAATACGGCCAGTAATCGGTGAGGTAATCTGGGCGTAGTCCAGCTGGATCTCAGCTCGGTGTAACTCCGCCCTGGCAGCTGCAACAGAGGCGCGGGCTTCCTGCAAGTCTGCCTCCGCGACATCATTCTCCTGCTTGCTGACAGCGCCACTCCTAACAAGGCCTGCGGTGCGCTCGGCCTTAAGACGGGCGATATTCATGGCCGCATTTGCCCCCTGTAATTTGGCGCGCGCACTATCCACATCCGCTTGGTAAATGGCGTCATCCAGCTGATAAAGTGGCTGATTTGCATCGACACGCCCACCTTCACGGAACAATTGCTGTTTTATGATGCCATTTACCTGTGGACGAACTTCCGCCACCTTGAAAGGTGAAGTGCGACCAGGTAGCTCTCTGGTAAGCGTAACCGGCTCGGATTCCAGCGTAACCACAGTCACCTGTGGCGCCGGCATCGGTGGCGCAGCGGTTCTTTCATCACAAGCGGCAAGCAATGCACTAGTGATCAAAAGACTGATAAACGCTTTTTTATTGAGCATGGTTACCTCGATCAGGGCTGACGGCCTGGATACTGCGGTCAGTTCGGGAGAAAAAGAGATGGTGACAGGAAGGTCTAACTCCAGTGGCCACGCATTTTATGTGTAGTGATGAAATCCGATCAACTATTCATCAGCGCATGAATATCGACTAACATGCACTTTTACCCAGTGTTTTCAAGGGTTTGCACTAAAGTCTCATTTGTTTTCATGCGGCGAACAGCCGTGAATATGCGGTCAAATGAGGCGATTACGATAATGAAGAAGCTGCATTGCCCATGGCTAAATATAGAGAAGAGCAAATACTTAACACCCGAGAGCGTATCTTAGACGCCGCGATTCGTGTTTTTCACGAATCTGGCGTCACCCACGCCTCCCTAACGGCAGTCGCAGAGCTTGCCGGAGTCACTCGTGATTCCCTGCATAGCCATTTCCGCGACAGAGTTGGGCTACTCAACGCTCTAACCGAGCGCATGCGCCTGCCCGGTGAAGACCTCTGCGCGGCGGCCGGTGATGATGAGTTGAAGAGAGACCCTCTAGGCACCCTGCGTACCCGCTGGATATGGCTATTCGATGAGATTGCCTGTAATGATGAATGGCAGCGCTTGCTGGAGATTATCTTCCTGCCATGTGACCCAATCAGTGAAGTATGCGAGTCCACTCACCGTATTAAGCAAGGCCGCACAGAGCGGCTGGAGCGAATGGGAGAATTGTTGGAGATTGCACTATCAGTCGGTCAATTACCTGCTGACCTGGATTTGAAACTGGCCCAACAAATGCTTCACGGAGGCCTTTTTGGTGTTCTGGAAGACTGGCTTCTTTCTCCTCGCTTTGTAGACCTTGGCGACTTAGGCGAACATTATTTTGATGCTCTCCTAGATATGATTCGCTTCTCCCCAGAACTGCGTCTAAACAGGCAGCAAGCACGAACTTTGCACTGAGCAGTGTATTGAGCAAATTCGAATTTTCTTCCTATTGGGGCAAGTCAACTAACTGCTGCTTGCCCCTAGAAGACAATCAGCCGAGTTTACTTTTCGAATCGACTAATTGTGCACCGCTCGCATCTCTTACTGCATAATTAAAGCCTGGGTGAATACAGTGAGCACCGTAATTACCGGCTTTATCTAAAGCCAGGAAACCCACCTGGAACTTCTTATAGTCCCCTAGCTTGCGCGCAATACGCTCCACCGCCTCACGACAGGCTTCCTCCGGTGTGTAGCCATGACGCATCAGCTCCACTACTTGATGGCAACCGACAGTCTTGATCATTAGCTCGCCCATACCCGTGGCAGTAGCCGCACCCACTTCATTATCGACATAGAGTCCGGCGCCGATAATCGGTGAGTCCCCTACCCGCCCGTGCATCTTGAAAGCCGCGCCACTGGTGGTGCAGGCACCTGAGAGGTTGCCGTCCTGGTCCACGGCTAAGATGCCGATAGTATCGTGGTTTTCTATATTGATTACCGGCTGGTAACGGGACTCGCGCTTCCACTCACGCCAGGCGGCTTCAGCTTTTGGAGTTAACAGGTTCTCAATGTCAAACCCCTGTTCAACTGCAAAACGCTGTGCGCCCTCGCCGACCAACATTACATGTGGAGTTTCCTCCATCACCTTTCGCGCAACCGAGATGGGATGCTTGATACCCTGTAAAAAAGCCACTGAACTACAATTTTGTTTGTCATCCATAATGCAGGCATCAAGGGTCACTACACCATCGCGATCGGGAAAACCGCCATAGCCAACACTGGTTACCTGCGGGTCAGCTTCCGGCACCCGAGCACCTGCCTCTACGGCATCCAAAGCCCTGCCACCTTCGCTGAGAACCTGCCAAGCTGCCTCATTGGCTGGGCCCCCATGGTTCCAGGTTGATATGACTACGGGCTTTTTTCCCTTCTTCGTATAACGCCTTGCCATAGCTGCCACTGAAGAGGTTGCTAGGGCGCCAGCAGTACCCAGGAAGGAGTATTTCAGGAATTTTCTTTTGCTGATCACAATGATTTGTCTCAAGTGGAAAGCGCACAGAGACATTACTGTATCTGTGCGCCGAAGTTATGGCGGGATCAGAAGCTGTAAGTCAGCCCCATATAGGCGCGGCGACCTGAGTAGGAGGAACCCAAGACTCTGTTTTCTTCCCCCCAATATCTATCCACCTTCTCTTCGGTGAGATTAATAATGGAGGCAGTGAGAGTTAGGTTTTCCATCAAACTATAAGAAGCATTTACATCAAGCTGATCATACTCATCAGTAAACGTATTCACGCCGTTGCTATAGCCATCCGCATAGGCGCTGCGATAGTTGTAAGAGGCTCTCACACTGAAAAGGTCATTCTCGTAGTACACCGATAGGTTGTATTGATCTTTAGAGGTACCCGCAATTTCTGTTTTGATTGTTTCACCGCTTTCGAGGTCAAGATTGGCCAGCTCTGTGTCCGTATAGGTGTAGTTGGCAAAAACCCCAAAACCGTTATCAAAGGCATATTGCACAAACAGCTCGGCACCCTGAGCGGTGGCATCGGTGCCATTAACAGGCATCGACATGTTTACATTCCAAATGTCACCATCTATTTCCCTGGTTACCAGGGAACTGCCGTTAATGACGAATGATGCAATATCCTTCCTGAACAGGGTTACTCCCATTGCGGAAGCATCGTCGAAGTACCATTCCAGACCCAAATCAAACTGATCCGCTTTATAGGGTTTCAATTCGGAGTTCCCCGCAAACCCATCTCTTACAGTCGCTCCTGGCAGTGGGGCGTGTATTGATTCAGAACCACCGAGGTCATCATAATTAACTCGGGCAACAACCCTTGCGAGGGCTGCACGCATTACTAAATCATCGTTAATATCCCAAGCGATATTGGCGCTTGGCAGAAAATCGGTGTTACTGCTATCGCGAATATTGGGCTCATCTTGCAAAACCCCGTCAATATTGTCATATGTTCGGGCATATTGCTTGGTCTGCACCGCGCGAACACCAAAATTACCGCGCAAAGTGGCAGAAGCAAAATTCTGCTGTACATAGGCCGCCGTAACTTCCTCACCGATGCGATAGTCCTGGTCCCGTTCTACGGTTACTGTAGGATCACCATAAGCCTCATAGAGAAACTCTTTTAGCTTCTCAAACTCCAGGTGGGCAAAGTTGGGCACTTTTACACCACCAATAATATTATCGAGTGGGCCACTGGAAAGGATATCAATCGTATCCGGAACGCCATTAGGGTCGGTGTGGAAAGAATCGTCCGGCCACCAGGGATAGCAAAGACCATCTTTACCGTCTTCATTCGGCCAGTTAATTGTCGGACACGGCGGGTTATCATCATCCCAAGCTTGTTTAGTAATGCGTCGGTTAATTTCGTGGTCGCGGTATTTAAGTCCTACATCAAGGGAAGTCAGCCAACCGTAATCCATATCGATAGATACATCTAGCTGGTAGTAGTTTTCATCATCCTCACTACTGGTCCAGTGCGAAGAAAACCAATCGTATAAGGGGTAAGTATTGGGGTCTCCCAGATCGGCACTGGTATCAATCTCTGCAGTACCACTGCTTAGGTCCCAGCTCCAGTCAGTCACAGTGCCATAGCGAGAGTTTACTGAGGCAAACAATTTCTCGGAAGGTCCGCCTTCCGCACTGGTGCTGCCTACAACCAATCGCACGCTATATCCATCTCCTTGGTAAATAGCATTAAAATCCAAGGTATCTGACACATATTCAGCTCGCGTGTAGTCACCAGCGACTTGAGGAGACTGCAATTCGGCCTGGCCTCTGTCCAACATGCCAATACCGAGTAAGGTATCGCCATCCTCGTCAAATTTAAGGCTACCGGGTGCAACTGCATCACCATAGTTCCACTCTGGAAATACAATACGGTAATTCTCTGAGTTGCCACCCTGCTCAAAGCGAAAATAATTGACACCTAGCTCAAGTTGTTCAACCGGACGCCACTGAGCACTGAGCTGAATTCCCTCGCGGGTACGCTCCTCTTCAAAAACGCTACCCACTACGGCTCTGGGGGCATAGAAATCCCGGTACTCATTACCGTCGATATCTACCATGGGCCCCCTTTCTTCTACCCCTTCATGGGGCTTAACGTCACCTTGCCATCCCCAGTTTTCTGTGGTGGTGCTAATCACACGATTTTGACGGTCTTGCTTGGAATAACCAACTAATACACCAAAGGTTTCCTGATCATTTTTCCATGAGTAAAAACCCGTGTATTGTGGCTCATACTTCTCAGTGACATCCGCGTAGGTTGTTTCAACCGATAGCATGCCCTCTCCCGCGTCCAGGTCCAGAGGTTTGCGGGTATGCAAAATGACAGTACCACCGATTCCGCCTTCATCCAGCTTTGCCTCAGGGCTCTTATAAACATCTGTACGGGCAATCATTGTTGCGGGCAACAAGGAATAATCTAGCGAGCGTGACGGCTCATCGCCCGGAGTAGCAATATAGTTACCGTTCAGCTGGGTAAAGGTAAGCTCCGGAGCAGTACCGCGGATACTCACTTCCGCACCTTCACCACCACTACGTACGATAGAGACTCCTGGCACCCTCTGTAAGGCATCGGCTACGTTTTTATCTGGGAACTTGCCAATATCTTCAGCGGTAATTGAGTCCACCACCGCATTGGAAAAACGCTTTACATCGAGGTTTTTCTCCATGCTCTGTCGAATGCCCAATACCTCTACTTCTTCAAGAGCCAAGTTTTCTTTTTGGGCTTCCTCTGTATTTTGCGCCTGTGCCATGCCGACGACACTGCATAACACCAGTGCACTGGCGGATGTGCGAAGTAACTCCGCCCTGCGGTTTTCTTTTTGGGTTTTCTCTTTCATAGCTAAGCATCACTTTTATTATAATTTTTGAGCCTTCCGTGCACCCTCTAAACTCGGCATACCCTCATACCAAGTTTTCGGAATAAGCCCGGTTCCAGATCTATCCATCCCTGGCTTACTTTTATAGGTAACCCCTTTCCCAGGGGGTTGCCTTACACGGTTATCAGCTTTCTAAGCCGAGTCGTTTTAATACTTCAGGAGGTGCGCCAGGGAAGCTGGCCATAGGCCTATTACCTACGTAGCCAATATCCGCCATGCCTTCCTCGGTGGTGTAGAATGCGGTAGATACAAGAACTCTTACCTTGGCAAAGAAACGTGCACCGGCTTGGAATTCTGGCTTCGCGTTACGAGTCCATTTGATGTCCTCGCAGATTGCATTTTTTTGAGATTCATTCAGCTCAACAAATGGGCCTTGGTACCTGCGCCTGGACTCTCCATCTAGCCAGACCACCCCTCCGCGAATAGTGACAAGGTCCGCCTTATTGTTGGAATAAGGTGCGCTGACATATTCATTGATGTAATGGTGTGCACCTACTGAAGAAGCGCTCGGTGAAATTTCATCTGCAGGTATAATCACATCGCAAAGTGCTGCGAGTACCGCCAACTCACGCGCATCTAATTGCATTTCCCATGGTACGACGGGGTTAAGCAGATCAGGATCTGTTGGTGTACCCCTGGCTAAAGTTTGTTTAGGTGCGTCAAGATTCTTAACCGCTGGTTTTGTAGCTGCTTTATCTTCCTTCAACTCAACTTTTGGTGCTGCTTTCTCAGAACAACCGATTACTGGGACCGCAGCCGCAGTAGTAGCAATCAAACGCAGGGCATTACGGCGGCTCAGGTTTGTTTTATCCTTGCTCATATCAAATGTTCCTCTTTTTAAACTGTTCCACGATGTAGTCACAGGTACGCCAAGCCAGCGCCATAATGGTCAGGGTTGGATTTTTATCGGCATTGGAAACAAAGGGAGCGCCGTCGGTTAAAAAGAGGTTCGGAACCTCCCAAGACTGGCAGTAAGGGTTGAGCACAGAGTCTTTCGGGTTGGAACCCATTCGCGCGGTGCCAACTTCATGAATAATTGCACCACCGTTGATAATGGCCTTGGCACCATCCGTCTGTACCGTTGTGGTCACATTGCCGCCCATACCCTCGATAATTTCGGCGAAGGTTTTGTGCATGTGGGCAGCCTGATTGAGCTCCTGGTCGCTCCACTTCCAGTGGAATTTCAGAACCGGGATACCCCACTGGTCAACTTGATTCTTGTCAATTTCACAGTAACTATCATCATTAGGGATCATTTCCCCACGACCATCGAACCAAACAAAGGAGCCGTAATAGCGTCGGCAGGCCTTTTTCAAATCTTTACCATAGGCACCTTCGGTAAAGTCACCCATACCACCGAAGGCACCTGCTCCAGGCATACTGCGGCCACCACCGAATTCAATGTGATAACCGCGCGCAAAATTCAGGTCTCCGCGCAACTGCTCTTTATATAGCCACCAGGGCATATACATATGCATTGCCGACGCGCCGTCTTCGTTATGGGCGGGCATATTTTCCAGGGCTGGAATTTGGCCACCGACTCCGGCACCCACAGTATCCATCAGGTATTTACCTACAACACCACTGCCGTTGGCGATACCGTCTGGGAATAAGGTACTTTTTGAATTGAGAAGAATACGCGATGTCTCGGCGGCACTGGCCGCGACGACAACGGCGCGGGCACTGGCAAACTTTTCCTGACGGGTATCTTTATCAATGTAAACAACCCCGTTGGCTTTGCCTTTCTTATCAACGGTAACTTCGCGCACCATCGCGTCAGTGATGATGTCTAGGTTGCCTGTAGCCAACGCAGGAGGCAGTAGTACTGTGGTGGACTGGAAATTTGCCTTGATGGAACAACCGCGACCACAGGGTGTGGCCCAAAAACAGGCAGCGCGGGATTTCATCGATTCGCGGGTTACATCCTGGGCAAGCTTGTTATCGGGGAACAGCTTCTGCGGAATATTTTCATGGTCGAGGCGCTCACTGAGAATCGCCAAGTGTGAGGGGATCACGGGGATACCCAGCTTATCACAAGCTTTTTTCGCTAGCAGTTCATAAGCACGGGGGTTAGGGGGCGGCAATAATACGCCGTCGGAAGAGTCCGGAGTATTTTCCAATCCCTCATTGGTGCCGTAGACACCAATAAGCATCTCGGTTTTATCGTAGTAGGGTGCCAGGTCTTGGTAGCTGATGGGCCAGTCAAAGCCGAGCCCATCCCTTGAGTAGGGCTTAAAGTCGTATTCACCCATACGCAGGGAAATACGCCCCCAATGGTTCGTGCGGCCACCCAGCATACGCGCTCGCCACCAGTCAAAACGTCGACCTTTCTCTTGAGATCCCTGGGTATAGGGCTCGCCGGGTACCTGCCAGCCACCATCCACTGTCGCATCGTAAAAACCGAACGGTTTTTCTGGCGTACTACCACCGCGCAGGGGTGCGTCTTTGGGCAAGTTAAACATAGGGGTTTCTTTGACCGGGTCGTAGGATCGTCCCGCTTCAAGCAGCAGTACCTTTAAACCGGCTGTGGCCAGCACATAGGCAGCCATGCCGCCCCCAGCACCAGAGCCGACTATTAAGGCGTCGTACTCTTTATTCTCGATATCTTCACTCGCCATAACATCTCTCCTACATGATCATTTATTTTTCTTCTGACCGGATAAATTCTATCAGCTAGAAATATTTTCCTGTAACCGGTTACATTTTTGGAAAATTTTTCTGATTTTTTCGGCGTTTATAAAGTCTAGATTTAAAATTTTTAGCGTTGGAGTCTGATTTCTTAAAAAAACAGACATTAAAGTACATATTTTTACGTCTGGAGAAATTAAAAATATGTAACCGGTTACATGCGAAACTAAATTTTATCAATTTTTTTCATTTAGTTGCGCGAACAGCTCCACCTTCCTGCCAAGCTGCTCAAGCAGCTGCTTAGTTGCCAGGATTCCATGGTCCTCATCTCCCGGCCCTTCAAACTCAATGCCGATATAGCCTCGATAACCCGCATCGCGAATTATCCGTAACATCCGAGCAAAATCCGTATTGATTTCAATTCCCGCTGAATCGAACTCAAAGCTTTTGGCACTAACACCCTGGGCGAACGGCATCAGTTGCTGAACCCCCAAATAGCGATCGTAATCTCCGAAGTTTCCAAAATCCGGCAAGCTGCCACAGTTGGACATATCTACACGCTGAAGGACCTGTGACAACCACTCCCCGCTCGATGAATAGCCACCATGGTTCTCAACAATCACGTTAATATTGAAATTCTGGGCGAATTCCGAAAGCGCGCGCAGCCCCTCAACAGCAGCCTTACCCACTTCTTCGCGGCTCCCCTGCCCTGCGGCATTGACACGCACAGAGTGACAATTGAGGTACTTAGCCGCTTCGACCCATTTGTAATGGTTCTCTATGGCCTGCTTTCTCTTGCCTTTATCGGGGTCGCCTAGGTCGCCTTCGCCATCAACCATAATCAACAGACTGCGAACATTATGGTCTTCTGCTCTAGCCTTCATTGCAGCGAGAAACTTCAAGTCCTTTGCCTGACCCTTAAAGAACTGATTGACATACTCAACCGCTTCAATGCCAAAAACTTTGCGTGTTTTTACTGGAAAGTCCAGAACCTTAAGAGCTCCACTTCGCAGTTGCCGATGCAGGGACCACTGGGCTAAAGAGATTTTGAAAAAGCGTTCACTTGCAGTGCTGTGGCTAAGACGACTAAACCCAATAAGGGGAGCAGCAAGCCCCAAAGCTGCCAGCCTTGCACTATTTGCCAAAAACCGCCTTCTATTGATAGTCATTGCCGCCCTCCTATTTGGGAAACCTCAGCAGAAGATTTTGAGGGAGATTCTGCAGAGAAGCCTTCTTCTCCGTTATCCTTTAAAGAGCGGCGAAAGCCACTGATTGCTCCCCCCAGGTCTTCTCCCATACGACGAATCTTGCCGCTGCCAAACAGTAAAACTGCAAGCACCAGTACTATCAGGATTTGCCAGAGACTGATTCCTGAAATACCCATGAGCTTATAGCTCCCGAATTTTTATATTGCGATACCAGACCTTGTCACCATGATCCTGCAAAGCGATATAGCCGCTTTCAGAGCGTGCGAAATCTGGATAATTCGAAAACTTGCTGCCCGCCAAACGCTTGCCCCAATCCTCTGACCATAGCTCGTAGCTAACAATCTTGTTGCCGTTCAACCAATGTTCGACCTTTCCGTTCTCTACGCGTATACGAGTTTGGTTAAACTGCCCCGCAGGTTTGACACTCTCTTCACTGGGCGCATACATATCAAACACTGAGCCGGCGCTGTGGCTTGGCTTTTCCAGATTGGGAAACGCAGCATTGTCCAACACCTGGTATTCCATGCCACTCATCCAAACTGGCGCATCTCCATCAGCGACACGATAAATAATGCCACTGTTGCCGCCCTCAGAAATTTTCCACTCCAGCTGCAATTCAAAATCCTCGAATTGTTCAGCTGTTACCAGATCCCCAGCACCTCCGGCAGTTAAGACCAGATTGCCATTAACAACCTGCCAGGCCTCTCCAATTTGCGAGCCATTTGTGCCAGTCCAGCCCTGTAACGTTTCTCCATCAAACAGGTAACGCCACTCTCCGCCCACTTGTTGGGCATTCGACACGGGCACCCGCTCGCAACCTGCAGAACCCAGCATCACTGCTGCTGCAATCGCTA
The DNA here is from genome assembly GCF_023716485.1 of Microbulbifer variabilis. NCBI lineage: Bacteria > Pseudomonadati > Pseudomonadota > Gammaproteobacteria > Cellvibrionales > Microbulbiferaceae > Microbulbifer > Microbulbifer variabilis. Next base: position 2,339,331 of record NZ_CP092418.1, on the reverse strand, counting down.
CGGATAGTTTGGATCTGGCTTTAGTAAGGTTTTTCATCATTATTATCTCCACACCTAACGCTGTTATCTAATCAATGCCGCTCTTTTTAGGGCAACAGTCCATGGGAATCTGCGGCTCTCACTTGTACGAACAAGGACCTGTACTCTCCCGTTCCACCAGCTCAAATGGCAAAATAGTCCGGCTGGATTTCAATGGCTTGCCATCGATGATCAATCGCAGCGTTTCCATTGCGTAACGGCCTAACTCCTCTGCGGGCTGGTTGATCGTAGTTAAAGGCGGATCTGTGAATTGTGAGAATTCAATATTATCGAACCCTGTAACAGACACATCTTCCGGCACCCTGAGGCCCATTCTCTTTACTTGGTGCACAGCACCAATTGCCATCTCATCGTTCATACAAAAAATGGCAGTCGGCCGATGATGGGTCGATAGCAAAGTCTCTGCGCCTTTCTGCCCAGAGGTCATGGTGAATTCCCCATGAACGACCATTTCAGGATCAAGTTCTAACCCACGTTTTTTTAGCGCCTCGGAAAATCCGGACAGCCTGTCTCGCACTATAGGGCTCTGCGAGGGCCCGGTAATAACCCCGATGCGACGGTGTCCCATCTTCATCAAGTGCCGCGCAACTTCCTGGGCCGCACCATGGTTATCCAACTCCACCACCGGATAACGATCATCTTCTACTATGCGCTCACAGGCATTCACCAAAGGAACAGATGCAGCCAGGTTTGCGTCCTTCTCTGCAAACGGATAGCGACTACCGAGCTGGATAACACCATCCGCTTGATTGGTTAGCGCCATACCTGCATAAAATTGCTCATTGCTGGAATCCCCTTTTGTGTCCCCCAGCAGCACCGAATAGCCTTGATCCTGTGCAGCTTTCTCAATCCCGCGAATGACCCGAGAAAAAAATGGATTAGCTATATTGGGAACCAAAACCATCACTGCGTATGACTTGCCCGAACTGAAGTTCCGCGCAAGGAGGTTCGGCCGGTAGCCCGCCTCCTCTACAGCCTTTAGCACCCGCTCTCTGGTTCGCGGAGAGACCATCTGCGGATCTTTCAATGCTCGGGATACGGTCGCGACCGATACGCCGGAGCGGCGTGCAACTTCGCGAATGTTTGACATAATTTCCTGCTAATTACCTGTTAGAAGCGGGTTATTTTCGCACAGATGGATACCATCTACGGATTCCCCACTGAAACGGCTGCTTCTGATTTGCTGGCTGCTTGCCTTCGATCCCAAAGCCAAATAAAGGCAAAAATGGGGAGCAGGATAAGTGGAACTACTGCCAATGACTGGAATGACTCAACAGAAGCGGTGGCTAATACCGCATCCAACTCATCCCCTCTCAGCTTTTCAAAGGCTTCCAAGCCCCCCGCTGCCTCAATCTTGGCATTGTCAAAAATAGCGCCAAGCTTTGGCAGAACAAATTGGATAGACATACCACCGGCAAAACCCAGCAATCCCAGAAACAATGCCCCACCGCGCACAAAACGCTCGGAGACTGTGGCCAGCATAGTGGGCCACATATAACAAACACCAATGCCCCAGACAGTCGCTGCCAAAAATGCAGTTACTGGCGTCCTAGCCATACCCAGGCAATAGAGCCCAATTGCGGCAAGGAGACTGCTTAACCATAGAAGTCCGATAGAGGACAGTTTCTTTGCCAGCCGTCCGGCAAAGTGGCGCATCACAAACATCAACATGCTGACATAAACAAGAATAAGAATACCCTTCATGCCAACAACGCGTGACAGGGTCAGGTCTACCCACTGCCCAGGGGCCAACTCGGTTGCGGCGGTCAGCCACATGCACACCCACAGCAGGATAAACATCGGCTGCTTGAATACCTCTTTAAACATTTCGCCATAACTGATACCGGAAGAAACCCGTTCAGTTACAGGGAAATCAGTTTTAGCCACTAGCCAAGCCATAACTACAGCCGGCAGTGCCAACACGACAAGGTTCAACTGCCAGGGAAGCTCGAGGGCAGAGATTGACAATCCCAGTAATCCTCCAACCACAATGCCTGCAGGCCACCAAGCATGTAGTACGTTTAAACGTTGCGTTTTATTTTCTGGGTCGACTGCAGCAACCATAGGATTACTGGCTGCCTCCACGGCACCCCAGCCCAAGCCTGTCAGTAACAGGCCGGCTAGTACCAGATTCTCTACCCCCTCCCCAGGAGCCACAAAAGAGGCAGCAATAATAAGCAAACTGCCCAATACATAGCCTATAGATGAGAGCATCAGCATTCGCTTGATACCGACCAAGTCCACAAGTGCGCTTCCAAATAGAAGTGTGAAAGCAAATCCAGCAAAGGTAATACCAATTGCTTCACCGAGCATAGTTGTGGAGTTAGCTAGGTCTATATGGTTATAGATATCTTCCTGCAAGTTAGTGGCTATCACCGTCCGCACAGCCATGCCCAAGCCAATCATAAAAATGGAGAGATTACCCACCAAGAATATTCTCTTGTTCTGGGGCGTTATCATCGTACTCATCTATCCAGTCTCCGCATGATTTATTGTTATTGGTTATTCACTTGGCTTGGAAAAATTTAATCCAATCCTAAAATCCGACGATTTCGCGCGCGATCTGTTTCTGCACCAGCAAAATCATCAAAAGCCTTGCCTGCCACGGTAATCAGGTGATCCCGAATAAATGGTGCACCCTCACTGGCCCCCTGTTGTTGATCCTTAATGCAACACTCCCATTCGAGTACCGCCCAGCGGTCGTAACCGTATTGGGTCAAGCGGCTGAAAATCCCACGGAAGTCCACTTGACCATCGCCCAGGGAACGGAAGCGGCCAGGTCTATCAATCCAAGGGGCATAACCACCATAAACTCCGGCCCTACCACTCGGATGGAATTCAGCATCTTTCACGTGAAACGCCTTGATTCGCTCGTGATAGATATCGATAAAAGCCAGGTAGTCCATCTGCTGTAAAAGCAGGTGGCTGGGGTCATAGAGGATATTCGCTCTTGGGTGGTCCTCCACTTCGTAGAGGAAACGTTCAAAGGTCAGCCCATCATGCAGATCTTCACCAGGGTGAAGCTCATAACAAACATCAACTCCAGCACTGTCAAACGCATCCAATATAGGGCGCCACAGCCGGCCCTGTTCGCGAAAGCCCTCTTCCACCAACATTGCGGGGCGTTGGGGCCAAGGATAAAAAGTATGCCAAAGTAGTGCGCCAGAAAATGTAGCGTGCGACTTAAGCTTTAGATTGGCACTGGCACGAGCAGCCAACATCAGTTGATTGCTCGCCCACTCAGCGCGGGCTGGCAAGTTGCCTCGCACTTCCTCTGGGGAAAAAATATCCAGCATCTCTTTATATGCTGGATGCGCTGCAACCAGCTGGCCCTGCAAATGCGTGGACAGTTCTGAGATTTCGACTCCCGCCTTCTCACAGATTCCCAAAACATCGTCACAATAAGCCTGGCTACTGCTGGCTAATTCCAGATCAAAGATACGCTTGTCCCAAGTGGGAACTTGAATGCCTTTATAACCCAGATCCGATGCCCAGCAAGCCATAGACTCCAGTGAAGCCGGTTGGTCGCTCGGAGGGAGGAACTGGGCGAGAAATATCCCGGGCCCCTGAATTCTGGGTGCCTTCATTTATTCTTATCCTTTTTACTGCTGTACTTATTTACCTCTGCAACCAATCAATCCTTCCTGGGTGATCAGCTTGCTTCTTTTGAAAAGCACAATGCTGTCTTTCCAAAAGCGGACTGGCACTGGGCCGACATCGACACCTCCCTGTGCCGTACTAACTGCCGGATTTCCACCCTGCCAGAGGTTCCTAAATTATTTGAAAATGAATCAATACGATTTAGCTGCTTATTCCCAATATGGCGACAGCGCCACCCAAGAAGAACTCGCACGGCTGCTTTCCAATGCACCGCGCACAAATGCCATAGCACGGACACCCGCATCAATATCCCCCACGACAGAACTTTCTTTAATGGGTTGTTCTTGCCGGCGGCATCGAACCTGGGCAGCAAAGTCGCGGTAAATATTCGCAAAGGCCTCTATATAACCTTCAGGATGCCCCTGCGGTGTTCGACAAAGAGCTCGGACCTCGTCATCCAGGTATCCACAGTCTGCACCAGCCTTCAAAAGGGCCACTGGCTCCCCCCTACGCTTTAACTGCAATTGATTGGGAGATTCCTGCTCCCAGAACAGCGAGCCATGTTCGCAATAAACGCTGATATTCAGGTTATTCCCTTCCCCACCGCAGGCTTGGCTGGCTGTCAGGGTGCCGCGCGCACCCTGATCTAATTTAAATAGCGCCGCACCATCATCATCCAGGGCCCTTTGGTCGACTACTGATTGCAAGTCCGCACAGACCTCAGAGATACGCTGACCGGTAAAGAATTCGACCAAGTGATGAGCATGGGTACCAATGTCTGCAAAACAGCCGCTTTCTCCCGAGCGTGTGGGGTCTGTCCGCCAACTGGCTTGTTTACTTCCGCTGGAGTCGCCAGCCAATGCCAGCCAGCCTTGTGGATAGGCAACAGTCACTCGGCGGACTTTCCCTAGCTCTCCCCTGGCTAAGATTGCCCTGGCCTGTGTCGCAAGTGGATAAGCCGCATAGGTATGAGTCAAACCATAGAGATAGCCGCTTCGCACGACCTCGTTTTTGAGCGCAAGGGTTTCCTCAAGTGTGCAAGCGGCTGGCTTATCAGAGAGAACATGAAACCCCGCTCGCAGTGCGGCAAAAGAAACTGGTAGATGTAAATCATTGGGAGTTACCACAGAGACAAACTCTATGCGCTCATCAACAGGACGCTGGGATTCCTCCAGGAACATCTGCTCATAACTCTGGTAAACGCGCTCTGGGTTGAGGCCCAACTTCTCTCCACTGCTACGGCCACGCTCGGGATTACTGCTAAAACATCCCGCCACTAGCTCTATCTCACCGTCGAGGGAAGCTGCCATACGATGGATAGCACCAATAAAGGCACCCTCTCCACCACCGACCATGCCCATTCTTATTTTTTTTCCCATACCACTTCCCGTATAGCTGCCTCTGGCAACCAGGTTCTTATTATTTTGAGTCTCTATCCGGCCAAGTATCTTGCCTCGCTATTGGTCCATTTCTTTCTTCTTTCACGGACCCTTGTAGCAAAATGTAACCGGTTACATTTTGTTTTTAAGATACAGAAAAAACTCACCGTTGCAAGCAACAGTTTCATTGCATGACGTTTATTTTGCTCCTTAGAGCGATGTATTTATATCCACAGCGAACAGAAACCAATCAAATTGATTAACCCGAAGAGGTTTAAGTTAATGGTGATAGCCTACTTTTCGAGCGAAATCTTCCCAGCACAGCCAGTTGAGCTTGTCGCTCTGCCACTTATTTTCTATGGGATGGCCAACCCCCGAGCCTGGAGACAATCCACTATCGGCGCCCGGCTGGGGGTGACGGCTTTTGAGCTTGGAACGCACCCAGTTTCCAGCATCATCGGCGACATTAGCAGCCAAGCCCCAATGGTTTGGCCACACCGCGAGAAAATTTTTCACGCCATAATCATCCAGTTGGTATGGAGTGGGATAATCCAAGCCTACTAATAGATCACCATCTGGTCCCGGTGCATCTGTTTTCCAGCCTGCATATACCGACCACTGGCAGCCCTGCGCCCAAGCCTCAAAAGCCACCATCGCGCTGGAAAGGCGCTCAAAAGATGCACAAAGTAGATCATTCTCTATTTCTGGCGGAATACACATATCGACAACACCCGCCTTGAACTTGGGAACTTCTGGGTTAAGAGTAAGAATCCAGAGCCCTTCCCCATCCTCCAGCGGGTGATACATCACTACCAAGTCGATCAACAAAGCTGAAACTGGCGGGATATTGGGGCCGCGAGCCAAGAGCATATGCAGAGGTCTTACTAACTGAGCATTTTGTATCTGCTCCTCTGCCACACCCAAGTGCCGAATTACTTCAGCATTCCCCGCACCACAGGCAGAAATCACCAGCTCTGGTTTTAACTCACACGAGCGACCATCCATATCCAGAGTTACTTGCTCAATCCCTGCCCCTCCAAGCTGAAACGAGGCCAACCTCCCACGATAGATTTGCTTCCTCAAGGGTTCGCTCACACTGCGATAGGCTGCAGCTCCATCAAAAATAAGATCATCAGGAAATCTGAACCTGCGATTTGATGGCAAATTATCCGGATCAAAGATCTCAGGCAACTCAACTTCCTCAAAGGGAATAGCCGCTCTGGCCCAGTTATCTTCAACAGTGCTTAGAAAGTCCGGAGTCAGCGCTGCATGGAAATCTGTTATTCGACTGTTCACGCCGCTAGTCGCAAGTTCTTTGTGCCAGCGCTGTGCGGCACATCGGTAAATTTCAGCAGCTAGGGGGTTAGCCGCATTCCAGCCGGAAGAGAAATAACCGTGAAAATGCAGAGACTCGGCGTCACCGAACTCATCGTCGACCAGTACCACCGAGTACTCTGGCATCAGCTCTCTCATCAGGGTTACCCCCTGAATACCACCTCCTAGGATCAGTACATCAACGGGAATTTCCTGTGACATAGGATGGCCTGCTTATTGGTTTGGCATGATTGGAGTAGTTATCAGCCCTAGTTGCCGCAATGAATTTGCGACGATGCCGGAAAAGCAACCTCAATCTATCTCGTTTGATACTTGCTTGTTGCTGTTTTTTTATTCAACTATTTTCAATTTCCGGAGATTTGGGTCGCCGTAACCTCGCGAGAAGGGCCACCAAAACGCAAGAACATAAGACAAAAATCCACCCAAGATACAAAGAAGGTACCAAAACCAAACAGGAAACCCGTAGCCCAGTTTAGATAGAATGGAAAACGGCATATAAATCGGAAGGTTGATAAGGATCGCCCTCCAACTAACCGCCCATGTCAATGTAACTACGGCCGATAGTGATGGCGTTTTGCTCACTGTTGCTCCCTTGCTACTGCGCTAATGGATAGGCAATTAGTCAAGATTGCCTTTTTTGTCAATCGATTGGCCTAAATTCAGCGGGCAGTGCTGGCCATTCTTGAAGTTATTGTGAAACTTTGCCCCAAACGGACAATTGATTAATCCGTTCCAGCTTACCTCCCGTAAAGAGTTGGCCATCGCACAATTGGTACGGTGGAAAGTAATTCAATCCAATGACAAGGAAATGTGAATATGAAGGGTTTGGTAAAAGGTTTGGGGGTTCTTCTATTGGCTTTTGGAGGGCAGCTCTCCTGGGCTGATAATGAATCTGAGCTTGAGACGGTCCCCTACGTGGACGTCTATCAGTACGTTGGCAAGTGGTATGAAATAGCCCGACTGCCACAGATCTTCCAGCCTGCCTGTACAGCAGTCACGGCAGACTACGGTCTCAACGATGATGGCACACTCAGTGTTTTCAACTTTTGCCGAATCCTACACCCAAAGTACGGTTTTCCCATCAGCGTGCAAGGTACCGCTACCCCTCTAGATGATACGAATAGCAAACTTGCGGTTTCATTCTTCGATGGTAAGACCAACGGTAACTATTGGGTCCTGGAGCTAGATCCCGCTTATCAATGGTCCCTGGTTGGGGACCCCGATCGCAGCAGCCTCTATCTTCTAAGTCGAACTCCACAGCTGGATGAGGCCATTGTCGATGAGCTGCTTGAATTGGCTGTCACTAAGCACGGTTACAATATCGACCACATCATAATGACCAAGCAGCTACCAAATTAACCCAATGAACCAAAGGCGAGCGGAGCTTTTGCTTCCCTCGCCCCCTGAAAGCTAGAATTTACATTAAGTTTTAAAAAATACATATATATCAATGCATTACATCTATTAATTAATGTATTTTCTAGCTTAACTGTGTCCTTTCACACCACATTCGCAGGCCATAGCGTCTACTATTACTCACCGTCATTTCTCACAATCACATAACCATTTCTCTCTCCCGCAGCCTCTTGACCACTCTCGTGAAAGAGGTCATCTAAATATCTGGGACAGCTGTGATAGCAGAAACATGAGGAATCTGTACCCACGATATCTGCAGAATGCAAAATCACCGGCAACTCCGCCAAAAGATATCTCACCGCTATTGAAACCATCTCGAATGTAACTTCTTCTTCCGCTAGATGGTGCTCCAGCACCCATCTACTGGCTTCCAGACAACCCTCGCGGAAACCATCATTCAAGTGAAACTCCTGCTCAAACTGATAGAGCCAGCGAGAATAGAGCTCAGATTGTTTTAACCACTCGGAGTCAACCAATTCACTGTCTACAGCACATGAGCCCGAAGCGCGATAGACCTTGTTATGCAGATAGTGGCACTGTCGTCGAGCTCTTTTTCTCGCCTTCTCTTCCTCATAGCCAAGTGCGATCTGTGTATATTCAGCAGCATTATCGGGAATAAAAAACATGACTCGCTTAAAGTGACTTTGCGCCCACTTTGCAAGCCGAGCAATCTGCCCCTCGGAAAAGTAGCTGTTGAAAGGACTTACACCTATTACCGCTAGGTCAGCCATCTCATAGATTTCTTGTGAACGCGACGTTGCAAATTCAACCTTCATCCTACAACTCCATGGAACAGCACTAGGGAGCCAGTAGATCGATTCAGTGCAACATTTTTACCGGGAATAATGAGCAGTATTAAGCAGAAAAGGTTGACCTGAACCGCAATTAACTCTCGCCTAGATGCCTACCTTCAATATCAGTACATATGTCTTAGATATAAATAATCGGTAACCAATCCCATTAATTGAGCCCTCGGGCGTGACCGTTAAGCCACGTTGAAGCAGTATGCATTTAAAAGGCCTCTGAACTAATTCAGAATGACTCTGCGGGACTTGAGGATTGCCGCTGCTTGGCACCGCTCGCCGTAAAAGAAAATTCGGCCTTAGGGGCCCTTCCGGTAAGTCTTTTAGAGCAGTTCACTCTGTGTTGCGATTTCATTCTGAGAGCTAGATATCCTTGCGAAGCCGCACTTTCACCCGAACCACTCAGAACGCTAGAGACATCCCGGAACTGTTTAGGGGCTCTTAAAACAGCGGGCGTATCAACTCAATTCCTTTTCTTTTTAGCGGTACCCATTTTCCCGGCACTCAATCACTCTATACTCGACTACCTGGTCAAAGATGCTCTTCCGGCGTAAAAATCATCAAAACCGAGCCGTGCCAACCGCCTCCATTTGAGACCAAATGCCCTAAATAATGGATAGTAGGAAACTCTATTTTGCTAAATGTGCCTAATGTGGAAAAGATCCATCTCTGATTGGAGGTATTTCATGCCCTTCGGAGCTTTCAGCCTTTATACTTGTCCTAAGCTATAGGTCGCTAAGCCATAAAGGCTGGTCGCCTATGAAGTAGGACGTATAAAGAGACTCCCTATGCTTACCAATCGGATCGCCGCTCTATTTTCCGGCTTCTTGGTCATTGGCCTGCTTTCCACAACCGCTCTGGCAGAGACCGAGCCTCTGGCACCTGAAAAGGACCAGGGCAGTACTGCCAGGGAGATTGTCGGCAAGCTAGAAATGCTGCACTACAACAAAATCAAGGTCGGAGACGAAATGTCGGAAGACCTTTGGGACGAGTACATTGATGCTCTAGATCCCACCAAAAGCTACTTCCTCGCCTCAGACATCAATGAGTTCCGCGAATGGCAAACCAAGCTGGATGACCAGCTACGCGCTGGCGATGTCAAAGCAGGCTTTGAGATTTATAACCGTTTCCGCCTGCGTATGGGCGATCGGTTGGACAATATCCTATCCCAGCTCGAAAAAGGCTTGCCCGCTTTCGATTTCGATCGCGATGAATCCCTCGAACTCGACCGTGAGGAGAGTCAGTGGCCTACCTCCATTAGTGATGCCGATGATCTTTGGCGTAAGCGCCTAAAGAGCAGCGTCTTAAACCTGAGGCTCACAGGTAAAGAGGATGAGGATATTCGCGATTTGCTGGAACGCCGCTATAAAGGTCAAAAGAAGCGCCTTGAGCAGCAAAACAGCAATGACGTATTCGAGCTCTATATGAACTCGCTGACTCGCCTTTATGATCCCCACAGTAACTATCTGTCCCCACGCTCCCTGGAAAACTTCAACATGAGCATGTCGTTGTCTCTGGAGGGCATCGGTGCCGTGCTGCAGGGGGATGAGGAATACACCAAGGTTGCCCGATTGGTAGCAGGTGGTCCTGCTGACCGCACCGGTAAGATCAAGCCTAACGACAAGATTGTAGGGGTCGGCCAGGATAAAGATGGTGAAATGGTCGATGTCGTCGGCTGGCGGCTGGATGACGTGGTGGATCTAATCCGCGGTAAGGCCGGCACCTTCGTGCGCCTGGAAACTATTCCCACCGGCGGCGACGGCACGCACAAAACCATCCTGATCAAGCGCAGTAAAGTGAAGCTTGAAGATCAGGCTGCCAAGAAGGCCGTATTCGAATTTTCAGATGGTAAGAAGAGCTACAAGATCGGTGTAATCAACTTGCCGACCTTCTATATAGACTTTGACGCCTACCGTCGCCGCGACCCCAATTACAAGAGTACTACCCGCGATGTGGCTAGATTGCTCAGCGAACTGAAAGAGGAAAAGGTAGACGGTATCATTCTGGATCTACGCAACAATGGCGGCGGCTCCCTACAGGAAGCCACCATGTTGACCGACCTGTTTATCGATCAGGGCCCAGTAGTCCAAATCCGCCACGCTAATGAGCAGATTTCACGGCACAACCGCTCCCGCTCTCGCGCAATGTATCGCGGCCCGCTGATGGTATTGATTAACCGCCTCTCGGCATCAGCTTCCGAGATCTTCGCCGGCGCCATCCAGGACTACAACCGCGGCTTGGTTGTTGGCAATCAATCTTTTGGTAAAGGCACCGTGCAAACCATGGCGCCCCTGAAAGAAGGCCAGTTAAAAATTACCCAGTCCAAGTTCTACCGTGTATCCGGTGATAGCACCCAGCACGCGGGCGTGAAACCCGATATCCCCATGCCGCAACTTATTGATGCGGAGAGTGTTGGTGAAAGCGCTTACGATACCGCCCTGCCCTGGGACCGTATCCACGCCGTACCACACGCCAAGTACTTTAATCTGAAGACTCTGATTCCTAATCTGCTCACTAAGCACAATAAGCGCACAGCATCAGATCCGGACTTCATATTCCTGCGCGATCAATTCAAGTTTGAGAGCGAACGCGCCGACAGAAAGCATCTCTCCCTTAATGAGGTAATGCGAGAGCAGGAACGTGAAAACGTGAACCAGCGCCTGCTCTCCATGGAGAACCGCCGTCGCGAAGCAAAAGGGCTTGAACCCTACAAGGATTTCGAGGCTTATGAAGAGAGTGAGTCTGAAGAAGTGGCAACCATTGGTGGCCCTGTGGAAATCAAATTGGAAAAAGATCCAATCTTGAACGAAGCGGGCTATATAATGGCGGACTTTATTGGACTGGCTGACAAAGCCAGCAAGGCACCGCCGCAAGTCGCCAATTTCTAAAGATGTGATGCCCTTTGGGTGTGCCAAGCGCACCCATGCGCACAGTAAACAATTAGGTCGGGCTTGCCCGACCTTTTTCATTTGGGGGAAGAAATGAAAGTCGTTTCCTTTAACGTCAACAGTATTCGCACTCGCCTGCACCAAATGCAGGCTCTGGTAGATAGCCATCAACCCGATATCATTGGTCTCCAGGAAACCAAGGTCACCGATGAGGACTTTCCTGTAGATGCCATTCGCGACCTGGGTTACGAGCTAATCTATTTTGGCCAAAAAACACACTACGGTGTTGCCCTGCTCTCACGCCTACCATTTATCGATCGCGAATATGGCTTTCCTACCGACGACGATAACGCCCAGCGCCGTATGGTCATGGGAAAGTTCGATATTGGCGGCAGTAAACCTCTCACCGTCATCAACGGCTACTTTCCCCAGGGCGAGAATCGTGAACACCCAGTAAAATTCCCGGCGAAGCAAAAGTACTACGCTGACCTTGATACCTATCTACAAACCACCTGCGATCCCGAAGCCCCGGTGCTGGTTATTGGCGACATGAACATCTCTCCGAGTGATCAAGATATCGGTATCGGCGAGCCCAATCGCAAGCGCTGGCTGCGCGACGGCAAGTGCAGCTTCCTTCCAGAAGAGCGCGAATGGCTGCAGAAAATTGAGGCCTGGGGCTTGGCGGATACTTTCCGTGCGATGAATCCTGATACAGATGATGTATTTAGCTGGTTTGACTATCGCAGTAAGGGTTTTGACCGCGAGCCCAAGCGTGGGCTGCGGATCGACTTGATTATGGCCACAAGCCCTCTGATGGAACATTGTGTGGCCACAGGGGTAGATTATGATATCCGCGCTATGGAGCGCCCCTCAGACCATGCGCCGGTCTGGGCAGAGTTCAAGCTCTAAGCATTTAGTGAATAACCGGGATCTGCTCCCGGTTTTTTTGGTCCTTTGAATATTCGTTTTTCCATATATAATGCGGACTAAGTCGGACGGTTTACCGTTCGGGAGCAATTTATGAAGAGGCAGATTTTGTTTGTCTGCTCGGGGAATTCGGCTCGTTCATTAATAGCTGAGGCTTTACTGCGTAACTATGGGGGAGAGTTCTTCGAGGTTTCAAGTGCAGGGACAGACCCCACCCCGGTGGACGTTCGTGCCATCAAGGCTCTCCAACGTTTTGGTATCCCGATCAAAGGGCTTTATTCCAAGAGTTTACAAGAGGTAGCTGACCGGGATTTTGATTTAGTCATTACCTTATGTGATAAAAGCCACAATGAATATGTGCCTGCCGCTGGGCACGGAAAATTGATCTCATGGAATTTTGAAGACCCTGCCAGTCGGCATTGCTTCAAACCCTTTTACACAACGGTGTTGGAACTGAGTACCCGCATCAAACTTTTTGTACTGGTGTATAACAAGGCCGCTAAAGCGGCATAAACAAGATTTGGGGTAAGCCTTGAACCCAGTTCAGTTCTACAAGTGCCTGGCAGACGATACCCGCCTGCGTACGCTTCTACTGATCGCCCACGAGGGAGAACTTTGCGTGTGCGAGCTCACTGCTGCTATGGGTTTGAGCCAACCCAAAATATCTCGGCACTTAGCCCTACTCCGCGGCGCTGATTTATTGCGGGACCGCCGCCAGGGACAGTGGATCTTTTACCGCATCAACCCTGAACTGGGCAGCTGGGCCAAATCGATCCTTCAAGACACTTTGCAGGCAAATCAGCACTTTATTGCCGAAGATCTTCGCAACTTGATCCTAATGGGAGATAGGCCCCAAAGAGCTAGCCTATGCTGCTAAGTCACGGCAGTAGGTATTTTGCTGGCAAGTAATATCACTAAGTCGCTAAAAAATTTACCTGGATATATGCGATTTTTCATATATTCAGATTACTCAGGAGTTACAACATGGCTATCAAAGTCGGAATCAATGGATTTGGTCGTATCGGTCGGCTTGTGCTGCGCGCAGCCTGGGACTGGCCAGAGTTGGAGTTTGTGCAAATCAATGACCCCGCTGGAGATGCTTCCACCCTTGCTCATTTACTGAATTTTGATTCGGTACACGGGCGTTGGCAGCATTATGCAGAAGCTAAGGACAACACAATTACGGTTGCTGGCCAGGAAATAAGTTGTAGCCATAATCTCGCCATTGCCGACACAGACTGGAGTGCTTGCGACCTGGTTATTGAAGCCTCTGGGAAAATGAAGACTAGCGCGCAATTGGAGGGCTATTTAAAGCAGGGGGTAAAGCGTGTGCTGGTTTCGGCTCCCGTAAAAGAAGACGGGGTACCAAATATTGTTTTGGGGGTGAATCAGCACATTTATGATCCAGCCAAGCATCAAGTTGTTACTGCAGCCTCCTGCACCACGAACTGTTTAGCCCCGGTGGTAAAAGTGATACATGAAAAACTGGGCATCAAGCATGGCTCTATCACTACTATCCACGATATCACTAATACCCAGACAATCCTTGATGCGCCCCATGCAGATCTGCGCCGCGCAAGGGCCTGTGGAGCCAGTCTGATACCCACTACTACCGGCTCAGCCACAGCAATCACCGCCATCTTCCCGGAGTTGACTGGCAAGCTGAACGGCCATGCCGTACGAGTCCCGCTGGCCAATGCCTCCCTGACGGACTGTGTTTTCGAAGTAGAACGGGAAACAACTGTGGATGAAGTTAATAACCTACTGAAAACCGCAGCAGAGGGCGAGCTGAAAAATATTCTCGGTTATGAGGAACGTCCTCTGGTATCTGTGGATTACAAAACCGACCCACGTTCCAGCATTGTTGATGCACTGTCCACCATGGTGGTCAATGGCACTCAAGTGAAAATTTATACCTGGTATGACAACGAGTGGGGCTATGCCAACCGTACTGCAGAGCTGGCTCGCCTGATTGGATAAGCCAATGTCCTAGATCCCACCAATAAAAAACTGATAAATACCCGCGGGGCTGGCCTGATCTTCAGGCCAGGAGCCCCTAGTAGTTAGAGCCAAAACCCATGCAGTTTTTCTCCACCCTTTCGCCCTCGGTACGCCAATATTTATTGGTGACTGGTAACTATTGGTCTTTTACTCTAACCGATGGTGCCCTACGCATGCTGGTACTTCTGCATTTCCATACCCTGGGGTACACCCCTCTCGAAATAGCCCTACTGTTTCTTTTCTATGAGTTTTTTGGAGTGGTCACCAATTTGGTGGGCGGATGGCTCGGTGCCCGGCTAGGCCTTAATCGCACCATGAATATTGGTCTGATATTACAGGTTTGCGCTTTAGCTATGTTATTGGTCCCTTCTAGCTATCTCAGTGTGCCTTTGGTTATGGCCGCTCAGGGAATATCTGGCATAGCCAAAGACCTAAACAAGATGAGCGCGAAAAGCTCAATCAAGCTTTTACTACCTGACGACAATACCCAAGGAACTCTTTATCGCTGGATTGCACTACTGACTGGCTCCAAGAATGCCCTGAAAGGCATTGGGTTCTTTATGGGGGGAGGCCTACTGGCATTACTGGAATTTCGTGGGGCTATATTCGCAATGGCAGTCGCTCTCGCCTCAGTATTGCTATTGAGTAAGAAATTTTTACGAAAAGACTTGGGCAAAGCAAAGGTGAAAGCCCGCTTTCAAGATGTATTTTCTAAGAGTCGCCCGGTGAATATCCTTGCGGCAGCAAGACTGTTCCTTTTTGCATCTCGTGATGTTTGGTTTGTAGTCGCCCTGCCCGTTTTCCTGGCGAGCCAATTCGACTGGGGCCACTGGCAAGTCGGTGCATTCCTAGCCTGCTGGATCATCGGTTATGGCGCAGCACAAGCCTTTGCCCCAAGGATCACTGGAAGTTTTTCTTCGGCACTGCCTGATGGGCGAACCGCCCTATTGTGGGGCTGCGCATTAACTCTGATACCTGCGCTGATTGCCTTCTCACTCTATATCGGCTTCCACCCTCAACTCAGCATTTTGTTGGGCCTCATGGTATTCGCTGTGTTATTTGCAGTGAACTCTTCTGTGCACAGCTACTTGATCGTCGCTTATGCCAGAGAAGATGGCGTTTCTATGGATGTGGGGTTTTACTACATGGCAAACGCTCTGGGCCGCCTTACCGGAACTCTGTTGTCGGGCTGGATTTTCCAGATTGCCGGTTTACAAGCTTGCCTGTTGGTATCCACGTGCTTGCTGTTTTTGGCAACCTTCATTTCGCTTGCATTGCCAAAACACAACGAAGAAGACAACCCGATGATCAATGCAGTAACTTAATCAGATAGCTGATTAGAGGCTTTCAATTGAAAGTATGACCAATGGTTCCACCCTCGCTATGGGGTGGAATTCCCCGGGGGGATCACAGCCAGCCAATAACAAGAGAGCTCCGGACCACAATATCCAAGATAAACGACTACACATAAGCTACCACTTAGGACCCGCAGTAAACGACCATACCGGTTATTACTTAGACTCCAAACTATCAGGCCATCTCTATGGATGGGTACATTGTTATGGGCAGAAGATTAGAAAACCGAGCGCCAAACTTCTATGCCAAATTGGCATCAAATTCTGCCAATACACCTGGGTAAAATCTTGGCGGGGTTATATATGCAAATTACTCAGTACAATAAACATTCAGGTTTCCTTAGAAGGATCTCCAAAATTTATATAAACATCAATTGCGGGAACGGCACGGAAATCTGGCGCCAATACTAGTCTCAAAACTCTGTCAGGTGCGGAGAACTTTTTAGCTCAATAGCGCTTACATAGGTATGAAAGACCAAGATTATCAGCCCCCTGCAACTTTTCAGATACTGGACTTAATCGCCAGTAAAGCCTTTTAGATCTTTGAGGATGTGATTAGGTAAAGTAATTTCCTCACTAGAGTCATAAATAAAACCTTAATGCAGGCACAACTGATTTTCAAAAATACATTCCTGGTCTCGGCAACATTATCAAGGGTCAAACAGAGCACTCTGGCTTTATGGTTATCGACCAACGAACACATAGTAGAGCCATTTAAATCACGGGCAAGGTAAATGACTTTATAAGAGTACTTGTTTCACTGATTACCCGTAGTCATCCTAATCAGTGTACGGTCTTTCTTTATAAAGTGATGATAAAGGGCTGCCAAGAAGTGTCCTAAAATAAGTAACCAGATAAGCCATTCACCCAGCACTTCCTTATGAATGAAATCGATAGGTTCCTCGAACTGTTTGAAGGTCAAGCCCATTTTATTCTGAACAAGGTGGGCAAAAAGGGAAGTGTCAGCAAACTGAGGGATTTCAAACAGGAAAAAGTACTCAGTATTCACCCCAGTTCCTAGGTATCCGGTTAATGGTGCAAGTATCATGACTACATATAACAGAAAATGGCCTGTATGCGCGGCAAAGTGCTCTAGCCTGGAGCCAGGTTCCAGTTTCGGAGTGGGATTAGTCAAACGCCAAAATATCCGTAACAGTACAAAAGCACCAATCGTTATGCCAATAGACAAGTGCAGCTGTAAGGCAATCCAGTTTGCTGGGGTATCCTCTTCAGTAAACCATTGGAGGTAATAGACACTGACGTAAGATCCTAGAATTAAGAATGCTATTATCCAATGAAGCCACTTAGCTACTGCCCCATATTCATAGATAGTATTTCGGGCGCCCATAGAATGCCTTCTTTATAAATTTTGCAGCCTAAAACACTATAAACCTAAAGCTGGCCAGGGGCCTTATTATAAAGCTTCAATCATCAATACTTAGGGGGGGTGTGGGCGCCTTTTCTCAGCCCCACCCTTATAGATCGCACCACTTTGAGTAGAGGGTTTCTATTCATAAAAACCTTTTGGATTAAATTACGGAAAATTATATTGATGCCCGTAATGACTTTCTTATTCCTGCAAAAAAGAACAACACGCCTATTGTTTGAACCAGATGATAAAGACTATTATGGTTAAACGTCCAAACAAACGTAAACTCCAGAGCCGTTCTGACTTGTAATACCACAGCCAGGAGAGAAATAAGCCCGCCGACAACCATATACCAAGCCCCGGGTAAACGCCCCCTAAACCCCATCCACGTATAACCAATAACAACAGGAATCATCACTAACGCTTGATAACCCACAAAGACTATGAAACCATCAATTCTAGATACTGCAATGAAATAAAATATCAGGCCAATTAAAAATATGTAGGGCAATAACTTTCTTGATATTCGCTCACCGGCAAGATCACCAATAATAGCAAGTGTAAACGACACCAGAAAAAGACCGAGGGAAAAAAATAAAACATGCCACATGAATATTCTTTCAGGCCCGGCAATCTGAAAACCATGAATTACCGAACCCAATAGGCCAACGATAAACATCACCCCAAAGAAACAAATCCAGCAATTTCTCTTCCAGCCAGACTTGAATTCCGGCCTAATAAAATAAAGAAATATAAACAACGCCAATACAGCCAATACCAAGTCTGTTATTGCCGAAACTTGTTCAGTAGGTACATCTGTTAATTTAAGCACCTATTTCACATCCCTTCAACGCAGCATATTCATATGGAAAATATCACTCAATATCGCATCACCTATCAAACCGTAAAAGCCACCCATAACAGCAATGGCAACACTAGCCGACACCGAACGACCAGCCTCATTACAACCAATACCAAAGCGCCAGGGTTAAATTAATCATCATCATGATAAAGTCCATAATAAATATAAACTTCATCACACCTTTCACTTTCCAAGGCCCACCCCCTTTTCGGTTCTTTAGCGCGACTGGCAAGTTATAAATAAACTGAGAACCATGTGTAACAGAAAAAACAAAAAGCAATATAGATCTTTGAATATCCCCAGAAAAGGAGGCGTGATTAACCAATAAAAGAATACTCATTAGCGCCAATGAAAAATTAAACCCGCCTAGAAATTTACCTGACTCAGCCAGTATTCCAAAGACAGGGGTATCCCTATGCTCTCTAGGAACAACCAGCTTGGCAAAAATCTTTCCCCGCAAGGAGAAAACATTGAAACCCATTAAAAACCAAATAGTATTTAGCACTAAAACCAGCTCAAAAATCACGTTACTCTCCAAATTTATTATAATAATTACTTGTGATTACATACGGCTATATACAGTACAGCGTCATCTATTTAGAACCATGTAAAGATGTTTTTTCAGGAGTTACTTAATACAGGCCAGCGCTCCACGATCTCCCCTTTGTCATACACAGCTATATCCCCAAACTGAAGAAATACAGACTCACTTTGAGTTGGTCGCAGGAAAACCCAGTCATCCTCTTGTAGGACAACCTGATTGGAAGCATTGAGCATTTCCTGATTTGTAGAGCGCCCATAAATAGGATTGATCGAAAGACCTTCTGGAGATTCGGGCAGCGCCTTCCAATACCCCCCAGAGATAAAGAATGTCTGCTCGCGATTTGGGTTTAACCAGCGCATCGTACCCGTTAGTTTCTCCAAACCAGGAATTTGAGTCTGCGGTAACTTCTTCAATACTGGACTGGCGATAAATGCAGCCGCCTTGTGATCACTGAGGGTGGGGATATCAAAATCTGTAGGTTTAACAAGACAGGAACCTGCCGCCAGCTCATTACAGGGTGCACTATCTGAGCGTGATTTATAAAGCTGGTAAGTCGGGCTGCCGGCGCCATTCAACGTCAACCTTTTAGGATACTGGTCACCCAACAATTGTTTAGCTTGCTCAAGCCTCTGAGTATAAATCTCCAAACCGCGATTAATGGCTTTCTCTGGGCCACCTAAAATACCCGGCATCTTAGCCGCATGGGCGTCATAGCCCATAAATCCCGACAGAGTAAGCAGTGGTTCTGCCTTAATAATATTGAGCATTTCAGTAAGGTCCCGAGCATCGCTGACTCCACCGCGATGCAACCCCACATCCAACTCGATATTGATTTGTAACCTTTGCTCAAGGCTACCGGCTAGTGCCGCATACTGTTGTAGCCGCCTAGGGCTATCAATCAGCCACTGAAGTTGTGTTCTAGGGTCAAATCCACTGGTTGTTGGGCGGCTATAAAAGCTCTTGGCCGCAGCAATCGGAAGAGGCTTACCCAGCAAAATATCTGCCTGTGGTTGTGACTGCGCCAACTGTTGCAAAAAAGGTAGATGGAAAACCATATACCGCTGCGTACCAGTCTGTTTGGCAACTGCCTCCAGTAACCCCAGAGCTGGTAACGATTTGGCAACAATTCGATAGTCAAAGTGCCCATTTAGATGTCCAGAAAGCACAGTCGCATTGGCTCTCAGGCGGTTTAAATCCACTACCATTGTGGGACCAGAGAAACCTGCGGAATCCAGAGCCTTAGAGAGACTTTGAAAATAGTTAGTGTGCCCCCCCTGCCCCAAAGCTTCAGGCCTTAACAAAGGAAATGCGGCCGCAACCCCCAATGCCGCTCCGCCCAGTAAAAATTTTCTCCGCGTTTTCTGCACAGTTAGCTCCCCTAGTCTCTCTTCAGCCCTGAGATGAATAAGGGCCCTATCAACCAATTAGTTTTTTCAGGTACGGGTTTAAAAATTTTCCTTTAGGGTCAAGCTCACGTCTTACCTCAAGAAAATCCTGCCAGCGGGGGTATAAACCAGTCAGGTCCTGCCGGTGCAAGGTATTAAGTTTCCCCCAGTGCGGTCTGCCGCCATGCTTGCGCATAATGGGTTCCAGTGCCTTAAAAAGGGGCTGGTAATCCTCCTCAAAGTAACGGTGTACCGCAATAGATACGGAATCCTGCTGGTAGAAGGGGCTCAACCAAATATCATCCCCCTTTACAAAGCGCACTTCGATAGGAAAGAACACATTAAGATTGTTCTCTTCGATTGTACGGCGTAGCTCCTCAAAAGCGGCCAGTCCGGCTTCCCTGGGAAGGTGGTATTCCATCTCATTGAAGCGAACATTTCGCTCACTGGCGTAGTTTCGCCAAGAGGACTCCACAACCACCTCCTTTTCAATATCCTCCATTGCAGACTGTAAGGCGTATTGCCGTAATCTGGGCGACCAGCCAAGCCAGTCTCGAACAGTTTTAAGGGTCATTACAGCTTCGTTAGTATCTTCACGCGCGGTAGTAAAGATCTCTTCATCCGTTAGTTGGTGCTTATCAGCCATACACATTCCGGAGAAAGGAATATAGTAAAACTCGAAATTGCGACTTGACTCCGCAAGTGTCTCCGCCTGCTCAAGCACCTCCCTCATGGGAGCCACCCAGGATTCTCGCCGGAGTTTGTAACTGGACTGGTTCTGCATACGCACCTTGGTCACTAACCCCAGGCTACCCAGGGAAACTTTGGCTGCTATGAAAGTCTCTGGGTTTTGCTCTGTATCGCACCACAGAGTGCTGCCATCTGCCGTAACCAGCTCCAATCCCGTTACATAGCTGGACATACAACCTAAACCGGCCCCAGTGCCATGAGTGGCAGTGGCCAGGCATCCGCCGAGAGTTTGCTCATCAATATCCGGCTGATTAATCAAGGCTTGACCAATATCTTCAAGCGGCTGGCCAAGATCGGCTATACGTGTACCCGCGTAAATCGTAGCCTGGGTGGTTTCGCTACTATGATCGGCCACACCGCTAATACGCCCGAGCGAGAGAATGGTGTCATCGGTGGGTACCAAGGCCGTGAAGGAGTGCCCAGCCCCCACAGCTCTAACAGTACCTTTAGCATCAGCTACACGTTGCTGTAGTTCGGCGATTGTCTTTGGTGCCAGACGTTCACTGGGCAGGCAGTCTTGCGAACCAGACCAGTTGCGCCAGCGGATACCCTTACGCTTTACTGGGCCACTCGCCTGTACCAAGGTGCGTGCCATAGAGGAGATTGGAGTAGCAGCGATAGCTGTAGAACCAGCGGCAATAGTTGTAATAAAGCGGCGACGTGACTGCTGCATAATCCCTTACTCCGCAGAGGCCATAAAGGCAATTAACTGTTCAAACTGCTCCGGTGAGCACTCGAAACAAAGACCCAGTGGCGGCATCCCCTGGAAACCATTAATCGCGTTTTCAACCAATACATCCATTCCCTTGTCGAGACGCGGTTCCCAGCCGGCAATGTCCCCAGTGAGTGGCGCAGCGCTGACCCCAGTGCTGTGACAGCTGCGACAGGTTCGCTGATAGATTTCAGCAATTTCTGGATCAGCGGGCGCCAAAGTCAGCGCTTGTTGGGCTAAGGCCAAACGGTTTTTAGGGCTACTGTCGCTGGATTCCGAGCAACCACTCGTCAGTAAAGCCACAATAAGAGGGGCGCAGAAGAGCCTTAGGCTCCGGTGAGGTCCTACCAGTTCCATGTATGTACACCTACTACATTATTGTTAATATTTCCCAGGCTCTGGAGCCTGAGGTGGGCGTTGTGTACTTAAACTGCAACCATTGTTAATCAGGCTGGCAGCTAAGACAACAAGCGGAACTGCCCAGTCTATTATTGATTTTAAAATTTACTAATCCAGTATCCACTCATATCACCAATCCTTTATTATTCCGGCAATTGCTTTCTAGTACGCTTGCCCAACCTTTTATTTTGGCCATAGCCCGTTAAAGCTCTTTCTATCTTACTTATTGATGAAATGACAATTAGTATCTATTACTGAAGTCTTTTATCCGTCCGGTAGGCGCCAAATAAAATCGCTTAAATATTGCTAGTAATATTTGTCAATTAAGGAGGCCTCATAATTAATTAAAAATCGTTCCCCTTACCACGCACAACCAATAGACCGATATCCGAGATACACCATTGATAGAAAAATAAAATCGGACAATTTAAATAACGGATAACAATAAATGAAAAACAAACTATTAAGATCAGCTCTTATCGTAGGAAGCCTGGGCCTAAGCGCTTCTGCTTCAGCAATAACTTTGTCAGAAATATGGGATATTCTGGTTAGTTCCAGCACTCAGGTAGGTTTTACCGGCACTGTGGGCAATCAAGCCTATAGCAGGCCGGGAAGCTTGGCTGGGCAAAGTGGCCAGATTAAAGTAATGGCAGCCAACATAAAGGGCTTTCCTGAAGGTTTACAGGGTATTTCTGATGGCCAGGCATCTCTTTTTTCATCCACCTATATTGCTGGGCAGGCCTACGATATTGTCGGACTCCAGGAAAACTGGGTCAGAAATTACGCGGTGATGTCTCCCCTTAGCCAAACAGAATATCCTTATCGAAGTGATCATTTCCAGGGCGGGGTCTTCAGTTTTGGCGATGGTTTAAGCACTATCAGCAAACACCCTATTAATGGAAGGCAGCTGCATGTTGAGTATTCAAGCTGTAAGGGTACCTACTCAGACTTTATCACAAACGGCTCAAGTCCCGATTGTGAGACGGAAAAAGGCTTCACCTTCACTGAAGTTCAGCTAGCCAAGGACCTAAAAGTACACTTTTACAATACTCACATGGACACCAGTAACGGCCAGGAGAAAACAGGCCAGTTCAACCAGCTTAAACATTTTATTCAACAAAATTCGGCCGGATATCCAGTGATTGTAATGGGCGACTTTAATGCATGGATTGACAACGGCGGCTGGCAGCCAGGCCCTAATCAGTCGGAGTTGGGGCGCTGGGCTTCCGAGTTGGGCTTAACCTGGTCCTGTAGCCAGGTAAGTTATGCCGCAGGTAATACGAATATTAACGATGTAAAGGGACCCTGTAAGGGAGTTGACCATATTGCTTTTCGCGGCAACTCGCAAATTAGCTTCTCTACCAACCGGTATGATGAAGTCCACCAGAGCATCAGTGATCACAACCCCATTACGGCAACATTAAGTTGGACCAATCACGCTGCCGCCTATTCATCCACGTATGCGAGGGCACATACAGCTTCCCTGCTTAATACCCACCACAACACACGCATTCAGGCTGTCTACGGTGGTAACGATGAGGCAAAAAATATGCCTGCTGCGGCTGCAGAATGGGAGACTTTTACTCTTGCGCTGGAGCAAAAAGGGAACACCCAGCAGTGGGTGGATCACCGCTGTATTCAGAGTGGTGACACGGTTTCACTGCGCGCCCATAACGGTCATTACTTACGTGCCACTCCACATAACAACCATAATGTCGATGTAAGAGCCAGTGTGCTTTTAGGCTGGGAGAAATTTGTCCTTTACAACCATTCCAACGGATGGGCCTGTTTGAATCAAAATGACAAAATCACTTTGAAAACAGCCCACGGAAAATATGTGATGGCGGACGCAAATCGTAACCTGTCCGCTTCAGATAATCAGTTAGCCTGGGAGTTCTTCCAGGTTGAGCTTGGGAGATAACATGTATTCAAATACTTCCAAACAGTTGCTTTTGCACTCACATACTCAAGGAGAAGTAGCTCTAAACTAATGTCCAGTTTTTAGAAGCAATTCGGGCTTGGATGGGCACTTTAATTGTCAAAAGAGCTCGAATTGCATTATTTAGAATCTGCCATCCTTAAGCCGGTATTTAGGAAAACTCCTTCACGCAATGAGCGATGGATGCTAGTTTCCCTTATTTCGTGGAGGCTAACACCACAATAAAACCACTAGATTAATTATCGATCGATCATCTTCAATGATCTTCCACCCAAAACTTTGTTAAGTACGGCAGCTAAGCGCACACCACCTTGCTGTAGACGCATTTCTAAGGAATCCCTGCAGCGCAAGAAGTACTTTTCCCCCAATTGAGTTTCATTGGTATATGCCAGTTTATGAGCCAACTGATGGGACTCCTTTACCCAGTCTGTTGCATCTGTAGACTGCCAAAGCTGGCTCTGGACTGCACCAATTTTTTCTGTCTGTTCTTTTGCATAACCCCGCCAATCGGTAACCACTCTTGAGACAAGATGGATATCCCAAAGAGCGTGTAAATTGGTCTCCTCTCCATAAAAGTGCACGAATACATCGTTGCCACCACGATCCGAATAAAGACCTGTGTGTAGCGGCTGATGAAGATCCCCTACAAAGTGCGCAATAAACATTAAGGCCTCGGCACGCTCTGTCCCTGACCGGGTGCGATCTGCAAGAACTTCTTCAAACTGCTGAATGGCTTTGACAATACACCCTGTTGGAGGGCAATCCCTCTCCGCGTCATAGCGGTTCCAGTCACGGGATAGATTGATATAGTGCATGGGCGCTGCCCAATTATATTGCTCGTTGGAACGAATACGATCCGCCCAGGTGGCTGACTCTGCCAGATGTGGTTCCCCAACCTCATCAAGTAACAATTCAACTTCTGCGGCTACATTAGGTGCCAAATAATACCAAGCGATTTCTCCAACCACTCTATGGCCATCATCTCCCCAAGCATGGGCTTTTAGGGTGCTGAGCAGCCCAACCAATAGAATATTTATACAAATTATTTTTTTTAGGTTAATCATCTCAATCATCCACTGCAGAAATTTGCGGCAAGCTTAATAAACATTTGTGACAAATTGGTATGCATCAATGTCATCTCACGAACCTGTTACAAAATTGCAACAAATCGTTAACCAGCCCTTCAATTTCACCCGCTAAAAAGCACTCTGGCCGAGACCTGGGGATGAGTCTCGGGAGCCGATTACAACCAGTTCTCTCAAAGCCACGCTGTTGGCCCACTTAAAGACCAGGATTTAGTTATGAAACCTTCTATCTTCCGGCGCATGTGCTTATCCGCCGCGATTATCTCCGCGATTGGTTCAACACATATCTCTTACGCTCAGGAAACTGCCGCAGCCATTCGCGGCTCTATTACTGGTAGCGCAGGCGAAGCCATCAGCGATGCAAAAATTACTGTAGTGCACACGCCATCCAATAGTCGGCGAGTGGCCGAGGTAGGAGAATCAGGACAGTTTAATCTCAGTGGTTTGCGTGTGGGTGGCCCTTATATCGTCAAAATTGAAACCGAACAGGGGGATCGTACCTTTGAAGATATTTATCTCTCAGTAGGCGATACCCTGCCCCTGATGGTATCCCTCGACACAAGTAACCTTGAGGAAGTCAGCGTGCTTGGCCAAGCTATCACTACTTCCCGACTAGCGGTAGGCCCGGCATCTCACTTCAATAGCGATGACCTAGCCAGTGCACCCGCAGTAAACCGCGATATCAAGGACTTGCTACGTCTGGACCCACGAGTTTACATCGACGAAGCCAGTTATGACTCTATTCAATGTACTGGCGCCAACCCGCGCTTCAACAGCCTTACTGTTGACGGGGTGCGCATGAATGACAACTTTGGCTTGAATAGCAATGGCTATCCAACAGAGCGCATGCCCTTCTCATACGATGCAATCGAGCAAGTTGCTGTAGAGCTGGCTCCATTCGATGTGCAGTACGGCGGATTCAGCGCCTGTAACATCAATGCAGTGACCAAGTCCGGCAGCAATGAGTGGCATGGTTCATTCTTTTATGACTATACCGATGATGGTTTCCGTGGAGATTCTCTTGAGGGTGAAGACTTCCCTGTAGCCAGCTTTGATGAAAAGCGCTACAACGCTACCTTAGGTGGAGCCATTATCCAGGACAAACTGTTCTTCTTCACCGCTTACGAAAAGCTAGAAGGTGTCGCTACTTTTGACCGTGGACCAACAGGTAGTAACTCTCCCTCTGAGGTTGAGGGCGTATCTCAGGAGCAGCTGCAGGAAATCGTGCGCATCGCGAATGATGTGTACGATTATAACCCTGGCGGGCTCCCCTCAAGCCTGCCGGAAGAAGATGAGAAATTGCTGATCAAGCTAGACTGGAATATCAGCGATAATCATCGAGCCTCTCTTACCTATAACTACAACGATGGCTACTCTATTGCCGAATCCGACGACGACTACAATGAGCTAGAGCTATCCAATCATTATTATGAGCGCGGTGCCGAACTGAATTCTTATATTGTTCAGCTGTTTTCCGATTGGAGCGATATCTTTTCTACAGAAATGAAGATCGGTTATTCAGAGTTGGATAACTGGCAACTCTCTCTCGGTGGTACTGAATTTGGTGAAGTCCAGGTCACCAGTAAGGACGAAGAAGGCCTAAAGAGCGCAACGGTTTACTTGGGATCTGATGACTCCCGCCATGCCAATAAGCTGAGTTACGATAATTTGAGCATAAAACTCGCCGGGCGCTTATTGCTGGGTGAGCACAATCTCACCGCCGGCTATGAACATGATAGTTTCGATGTATTTAACCTGTTTATTCAGGAAGCACAGGGGGAGTACCGGTTTGCTAGTATCGAAGATTTTGAAAACGGCGTTGCCAGCAAAATTATCTATGAAAATGCTGCCATCACCAATAATCCCTTGGATGCTGCAGCAGAGTTTGCTTATGACATCGATACTTTCTACCTGCAGGATGAATACACTTTTGCCGAAGTTGATCTCAAAGTCGTAGCAGGCTTGCGCTATGACCGCTACAGCAGCGACGATAGGCCGGTGAAGAATCTGGATATCAAAGAAACGTACGGTTTCAGTAACCAGCATAATATGGATGGCATAGACCTTTTACAGCCACGTCTCGGTCTCAACTGGAATGTCAATGACAGCCTGGAGCTACACGGTGGCCTGGGCCTATATTCTGGTGGCAATCCCAACGTTTGGATTTCCAACAATTATTCCAACAACGGGGTATTGCAGATAGAAACCACCGATAGTAGTGGAACCCCGCTCTTCGATATGGACTGGACTGGCAGTGGCCGCCCCATCTATGGCATACCGCAAAATCTATATGACCAGGTTGCCATTGGAGAGGGAAGATCCGGTGGCGTCAATCTAATGGACCCGGATTTCGAAATCCCTTCAGTTTGGAAGTATGCCATCGGCGCTAGTTACGAGTTTGAATCCGGCTATTTGCTTTCTGCTGACTACCTCTATAGCGACTATAAAGATGCAGCCATTGTCCGCGATATATCCCTGCAACAAGTGGATACTGCTGTGGATGGGCGCCCAATTTATGAAAGCGCCAATGGTCGTAGCGGAGACTTTATGCTCACTAACGTAAAAGGAGATTCCGGTTTTTCCAGCGTTCTATCCCTGGGTCTAAGCAAATCCTTCGACTTTGGTCTCAATGTAGCCTTGGGCTATGCCTACACAGAAGCCGAGGATGTGAATCCAATGACCAGTTCTGTGGCTTGGTCTAACTACACCAAAATTGCAACTGTCGATGCTGAGAATCCGGGGGCCGCTACCTCCAACTATGTGGTACCCCACCGCTTCACTCTCAAAATGGACTACGCTCACGAGTTTTTTGCAGGCTATGAAACACGCTTTACCTTGTTTGGCAGTGCAAATGAAGGGCTACCCTATAGCTATACCTTTGGCGGCGGCTTATTTGGCGATGCAGGCTCCGGCCGCAGCCTACTGTACATCCCAACCGGTAGCGATGACGCAAATGTAGTATTTGCTGAAGACTTCGATACCGAAGCCTTTTTCGCTTTTGTTGATTCTGAAGATCTTGATCGCGGTCAGATTATGGAGCGAAATGAAATCCACAGTGATTGGTGGACCAAGTTCGACTTACGTATTGACCAGGAATTACCCGGTTGGCGCGCGGATGACAGGATCAACGCCTACTTTATCGTAGAAAACCTGGGGAACTTGATTAACGATGATTGGGGCGTGATGTATGAAGGAGACTTCCCGCGCTATCAGGCCGCTGTAGAGGCTGATATCGATGATCAAGGCCGCTACGTTTTCAATAAATTCTTAGAGCCATCAGGCCAGACACGGGTTGCTGAACCGTCTTATTGGAGCGCTCGTATAGGCGTTCGCTACGAATTCTAACCATAAGAAAGCCGCGGCAATTGCCGCGGCTTTCTAGTATCCAATTATTAAATAATCCTAGTTCAGCAACTCTAGGCGCTACCCAACCAACGGGCCAAGGTTTCCCGTAACAGATCCTTGCTCAGGGGCTTGGTTAGATAATCATCCATTCCTGCCGCTAAACAACGCCCTTCGAATTGTTCTTCTGTGGTACTGGTTAAAGCAACGATTGGTAATCGATCATCAGGCCTGTGCTCTGTTTCCCATCGGCGCAGTATCTCGATTATCTCGGCACTGTGATCGGTATTTTGCTGACAATCTACCAGGGCCAGGTCGTAATGCCCCTCTGATAAACGCAGCAAGGCCTCCTCTCCATTGCTGGCGATATCTACCTGGTAACCGAGTGCCTGCAACATCTCTTCCGTTACCCACTGATGTGGACGGGAGTCCTCCACCAACAGCAGGGAATATTGCCGCGGCTGGTCGGCACCACCTTTTACTACACGCCGAGTAGTTCGCTTGGCGCCGCCAAAGATTCTCTCCACCAGAGTATCGTGCAACTCCTTACGGGTTACCGGTCGTCCCAGGTAGAGAGCTGAAGGTACGAGTCTTTGCAATTCCGCAAAAGAGGACTTTTGACCAAAGCCGCCCAGGCATATCAATGGGCAATCACGGTCCTCAGCATGAGTCTTTTCAAAGAATGGTGTAACTGATTCGAAGAGTATCTCATCGCCCATGGCGGGTACCAACATGATCAGTTGCCCTCGCTCCAAAGCCTGCTGAAGGAGCTGCTGTACTTCACACTCGCAACCTTCACACCAGCGCTGGGACTTTACGTCCATACCAAAGGAGCGCAGCATCTGCATCAAGCCGGAAATAAACAGGCCCTTTTGGTGTATCAGTAAAACCTCACTATCCTGCAAACGGCGGTCCGGGGTTAAGTAAGTACGCTGATTAGGTTCAATAGTAAATTTGACTACGACCTGGTAGCGGTTACCGTCTTGATTGGAGTGCAGTTGTAGATACCCCCCCATAGCTTCCGCCAGACCCTTGGCGATAGACAGCCCTAAACCTGTAGTTACCTGATTGGTATCCATTCTGGAAAAAGCACCAAACAGCTCGCTCTCATCGGGCAGGATTTCACCGCGGCCGTCATCTTTCAGAGTAATATTCAACTGCCCTTCTACAGAGGTGATCGGGGTAAAACTCACTTCGCCCCAAAGCTCTCCCCGTTGGGCAATTCCCGTAGCCGAGTCCACCAGATTGCGAATCAACTGAGCTGTTTTGCGATTATCGCCAGTGACCATCACCGGCAGGCTGTCATCAATCTGAAAGTTAAATTCCAAAGACTGACTATGGGCTGCTCGCGCAGCGAACTTGAAGGACTTTTCAATGGTTTTGACCAGGTTAAATGGCCCCTGGCGCATACGGATATCTTTGCGAGCAACGCGGGTAAAGAGCCCCACATTGTCCACTAGCTTAAGCTGTTGGCTGCTGGCATTTTTGGCCAGCCCCACCCACTCTTTTTGACGCTCGCTGAGCGGTTCTGCCTCCAAAAGAGACAAGGCCCCCAAGGCATCAGAAAGCTGGCTGCGGAATTCCTGACCAATATTAACAATAAATTCATTCGTCAATTCAACGGCCGCTTCAGAGTGCTTTCGTGCTGCAGCCAGGCTGCTCGCACGCTGCTGCAACTCCTGCATAGCCGACAGGCGTTCCCAATAATTCTCCGACTCTCGCCGCCCCTGGTGAGCGGTCAGCCAGATAAAGGCCAGAGTGAGCGTCCCGTAAATAGTACCGAGGATCATGCCAGAGAAAAGAGCCATCAATGCCGCTGGCAGTAGAGAAGTAACCGTAAACCAAGTGAGAAAACGGTGATAAGGCGAGAATACCGTGGTCACGCTGGAGCAAAAGATGACGGTATAGATCCACAGAAAGTGGGTCTCTGGGGCAAACCCCATATAGTAAACAAAATAGAATAAAGTCAGGCCCCACCAGATAGAGCCAAGAATCGATACAAAAAAGTAATGATTACGCCAGCGATTGGGTCCCGAACTATACAAATGACCAAAACGAAAAACGTAGTAACCGCGGATCAGCGTGAGAACCACTAACCCGGCCCCTAGAATCAGCAATAAGCGCGGAGCTTCCAGGCGCATATCACCGATGGTGGCCGCGATCAAAAATGCACAGAATGAGAGCACCATGCCTCGCCGGCTATATTTGGCGATACGCATATCGGTGGCACGGCAAATACGCCGATCCTTCTGCACCTTGAGTTCAGGGCGATCAAATAATGTCATAGCGACCTTCCCTGGAGCATTGGGTATCCGGTGACATAGAGGTCCCTAGCCTATCCCAAGTACTTCAACCAGTACTGTTTTTATAATAAAGCCGAGCAGTCCAAGACCGAGTGCCAGAAACAGGATAAAGGTGCCAAACCTACCCGCTTTAGAATCCTTGGCCAGGTTCCAGACGATAAACACCATAAATAAGATTAGTGCGCCAATTCCCAACCACAGGGAATACTCTTCAAACTGCTCAAAAGTCATGCAAATCTTCGCTTGTAAAAATTGGCGCGCATTGTACAGCGCTTAACAGCTACAGGTAAGACTTGGCCGAATACAGTCGGTCAGCTCACCCATTAACATGACTGGCAGTTCAAGCACCCTGATAATAGTCACCATCTTCCTGCGCGTGGGTTCCACAGCGCAAACGACGCACTTCCTTCTCACGATAGCGGCTATCGTGCCAACATCTTGGTAGTGGCTCACCAGACAGAAAACACAAGTCTGTTTTATCGAAAACTTCTGGGTCTTGTACCTCTTCCCCCCACAGATAGCGGCCAACTACCGTGAGCTCATAGGGATTCGAGAGCGTGACAACATCTGCCACCTCAACCAAGTGCTTGGTGGTTACATCTTTAAAAAGCATAGTGGCACCTTTTTCCACTTCCCATCTTCAGTATAGGGCTTTTGGCGACAATTCTGGCTAAATTAGGGTTTATTGAAATGATGTAAAAAAGAAATGCAGCTACAGGGCAAGGAGGAGCACATAATTGTAAAGAGCTTGTGATCTGCAGAACACATATGGATTGATAAGGAGAAGCCTAATCTTATCCGGACTTCTCCAAATTCTATAAAAAAAGATAGGGCTCCTTTAGCCCTCAATAGTCAGACGAGCGGAAACCATACCCTGCTCCGGCAAAGCATCAAGGTTGATGGTGCGAACACCCAATTGTTCTTTCATCAACTGGTTTAGCCATGGCTGAAGATCCTGATAGCGCACCTCTTCAACCCATAGACGAATACGATTTTCCCCTTCGGGCTCAAATCGTTTAATCGTGACCCGGTTTTGCTTGGCCGCATTGGTTACCCGCTGCAACAAAGTGCCGGAAGCTTGGCCGCCCC
This sequence comes from Microbulbifer variabilis, assembly GCF_023716485.1. Lineage (NCBI taxonomy): Bacteria > Pseudomonadati > Pseudomonadota > Gammaproteobacteria > Cellvibrionales > Microbulbiferaceae > Microbulbifer > Microbulbifer variabilis. Next base: position 2,307,809 of record NZ_CP092418.1, on the reverse strand, counting down.
CACTATTGGGTTTAACACGGGAGAGCACGGGTCGCTGGGACTCCATCCACAGAACCAGCTCCTGTGACTCCTCTGCTCGCGCGCGCGACTCATCGAAAAAACCTTTGGCCGGACTGTAAAGGCCATAGACAATAAAAAGCACCCCGGCAAAAAGACTAAGGATGCTTAAGGCGCGTTGATCACTGGGTGACAGCGCCTGCCACTTCTGTTTCCACTGCTCGATTTGTTCTTTCATTCTGCTCTAAATACCGAATTCTTTCGCCTTATACCTTGCGCCTCTAGCGCACACGCACCCGCCCGGATACGCCCTTCTTCAACTCATTGGCACCAAGTAAATCTGCACGCAAACCATTGCCAGACAGCTTGCTGACAAAAGTGTCCAAATCTGAGAGGTTCTGTGCCTTAAGCTGCAATACCATTTCACCGCGCTGGCCATCAAAGCGAAGTGATTGAAGTTGCAACTCTTTACCTCGCTGTTGAGTCCATACTTTGCTGAGCTGTTGCATATGGGTGGTAAAGGCGCCGCCCTGATTCCCCGCATTTTTTAAGAAGCCATTTAGCTGCCTACGCAGCTGGGCCGAGGGACGTACATTGGGGAACATCTCCGTGAACATGGCTCTAGCCTGCTCTTCTGCCTGCTCGGCCTGCCAGTGGTAGTAGGCCCCAGCACCGACAAAAAACAGAAGTTGTGCGGCAAAACAGAAGGCGGCTACTTTGGCCGGCTTTAGCCACCATACCGACTCAGTTTTGCCGCTGGCTAGTTGATAATCGCCACTGAGCAAATTACTAAGTTTGCCGGGCTTATAACGCTCGAGAAAAACTTCTTCAGGTGGGCGCTGATTGACTTGTAGGCGATCGGCAAAAAGTGATTCCAGCTCGGCAACAACAAGACCGTCCTCTTCACCGCCACCCAGTAATAGGAGTTCTTTGCCCTCTTCCCCTTCCTCCTCATCAGCACCTTCTTCAGAAGTAATATCTGCGCCAAGAAGGGAGCCTAACAGAGGCTGGAGGTATTCGCGGCGGATCGACAATCCCTGCCCTGTCGACTGCCAAAAATGAGCCTGCTCTCCATCCAACCAAAGGGAAAGGTCAATATCGAGTAGATCCAATAGTAAATATTCTGGTAATGCCTCAGCCAAAGGCCAGCCGAGTCGCTCCACCTGACTGTGCAAAATTTCCATCTTGTCTTTGGAAATCGCGTAAATGCTACAGATATCACCATTGCGAGGCGCACAGACAAAATGCAGATCTTCTACATCCTCTGCAAGCTGCTCTTCGACCATATAACCAATAGCGTTGGCCTGACGTCTAGCTGCTTTGGGGATAGATTCAACGCCACTCCAAACCCAGTTACCAGGCAGAAGTAGCAGCGCCTTACTGCCCTCTGGCAAGTTCAACGCTGGGTGGATGTCGGGTACAGCCGATGCCTCAAACTCTGGATTGAAGGCTGAAAGGAATTCATCATCCAGAGCAGCTTCACACCAAGAGCCATTCTCCCACTGATGTAAGGTGAGCCCACCGGCGCCAGTTTCAGAGAGCCGCAGCAAGACCAAAGCTGGCTTGGGTGGCACTGCAGGCATGCCGATTTCATTTACGCTTTTCTTTTTAAACATACAATCTTATTGGCTATCTACTATCTAGACTCGCTACGGTGCCTTGTAGTCGAGTAATTCCTGCATCATTGCACCAGAAAAAGTGCGCCGCTGGCGCTGTACAACTTTGACTTCACCGTCCCCGGCCTCATCGAGCCATAGAGACGTCTCCCAATACTGGCGGTAGTCTTCACTATCTCCCAGTTGGACAGCAATACGCGCCAGAAAGTGCTGGCTATGAAACACAAACTGGTTGGTGTTGTTGAAGCCATGAGAGGACAGATCCCCCGACTGGCTAAGGATGCCGCCAGACTCTCGAAACAGCAGCAACTTACTCACACTCGCGGAGGGGTCCACCGCTTCCAAAAGCTCCTGAGAAGCCAGATTGATATTGATCTTGCTTCCAGTCTCCGGCAGCGCACACAGGAATGGAGCCAGCTTCTGCCAGTCTTCCGGCTCCATACCCTGTACAGAAGACAGTTCCGATATATCACTGATTAAGGTATCTGGGGTGCGATGGGCAAGATCCCTACCGAGATAGCCATCGTCCTCGGTTGCTGAAGAACGCGGTGTGTCGTTGTCATCCATCCAGTCGGCAATAGTCCCGGCTAAGTCTGATTTTCCTGTGACATTGCTCACCAGTCGGCGAAAAATATCAAACTGATCGGTGCCGTTACCGCTATCGACAAGATTATTTACATTAAAGCAAGAGTTTAAGTCTTTGATATTTATGCGTATTTTTCCGTTATCAGGATTGAACTGCAAGGCCGGTGCTGCCCAGGCCTCAAGAGCGTGATCGGCAGGTTGGGCAGCGTCTTTATCCTCTTCATAATCCTTAAGTAGCGCCACCCTACTCCAGGCCTCAGCCCCAGCGACAAACTCGGCTAATTGCGAATTAGCTAAAAGAGCACCACTTCGGGTGATGGAAATCTGATCTCGGGTAATGGCGTGCGAGACCAAGGCAATTGCAATCACCATTACAAGCAAAACCGTAATCAAGGCCACGCCCCGCTGGCGGCGAAAAGTCTTTATCGACTTAGAGCCGCTCATCGTTACCACCTCCGCCGGAATCATCCCCACCTGAATTGCCGCCGTTTGAGTTGTTCCCACCTCCAGAGTTGTTCCCACCTCCATTACCACCGTTGCCGGAATTAGCTCCAGGAGGACTGAACTCTACAGTTGAGAAGGAGAATACGCGGCGTATTTCACCGTACTGACGGGTCATTAACACGATCTCGATAGCCTTTGGCAGGCGGCTATCTGCACTGGTAGTAGATGCTGTAGTACCGGCTGGCGGCCATTGGGCAACCCAGGCATCTGAGCTAGGGTCAAAATATTGTAAAGTCAGGCTCTCCACACCGGCGAGCAGAGGTTCAACAATTGGCTCCGAGTCAGGGCCTCGGTCTAAAACTTGCCAGCGACTGCGCAATAACAAAGCCCCAGGATCTTCCTCTTCAGTAAAGGAGCTGCTTCTCTCATCGTCTTCTGGGTAGCCGATACTGTAACCCAGCCGCTGAAGTTCACCCCGGGGCTCACCAATAAGGTTTGCCGCCCCAAGGCGGGTAAATTCGAATTCGTCCTGATCACCGCGCAAAGCGGGTTCATAGCCCGTATAGGCATTTTTAATCGGTCGCGCTGTTACCTGGCGCAGGTCCTCCTCCAGACGATAGAGAGCCATGGAAAAACGGCGCAACTCTTCTGCACGACGCTCAACAACACTGTCGGAATTATGGAAAACTTCTAGAAGGGAAAACGAACCAACACTGATAATCGCCACCAGCACCAGTACGACGAGCACTTCAACCAGAGTAAAGCCTGACTGGCCCTTTATTGGAGAAATCTGCATAGAAGCTACTCCTGCGCCGCCCAGGCATCCAGTGTCAAAGTTGGGTTTTCAGCATCGGGGTAACCCACTTGAATCACGATATGGCGAAGGCGCTCTTCGCTGGTTGCCTCTACCTTTGCGGTCACTTCCCAGTCTCTCTCCGCAAAGGACATTTCCTCTTTTTTCTCACCAATCGGAGGCCAGGGAGTTTGTACTCTAATTTGCGAGAGTACCTGTTGAGCGACCCAGTTAGCTGCGAGCCGCTCCTCCATAACTCTTTGGCGCTGCACGCTGCTCTGCATAGTGCGCAATACGCTGGCGGCAATAACCCCAAAGATGACCAGGGCGATCAAAACCTCAACCAGGGTAAAACCGCCCTGTCGGGCCAGGGAATTGCGCTTAAAGGTCATCGGCTTGCCACTCTAGCTGCAAGCCATAGAGGCTACTGTAAGAAATTGTCGCGCCACGAGAGAAGTCGCCATCCTCAACCAGAAAAACGGCTAGTTTGATCGGGAGTACTTCACCACTCGATAAAGCGACAAACTGCGGCTTGATCTTTTCCTCATCGCTCTGCTCTTCAGCAAACTCTGTGGATTGGGTGGAAGGCAGCTCCGCCTCTTCAAGCACCTCCAAACGAACGATAGCGGGAAGCTCATGAGCCGCAAATCGCTGGCTGCGCCGACCGGCAGCAGCCATATCGGGAGCCTGCCAAGTCATTGAAGTGGGATCAAATCGCACTACCGTATAAGACTCGGGTTCAAGCACTACGCCGTAATGGGCTTTATCAATTAGGGCACGGTCCGCGACAAGCTGCAACAAGGCGGAGAGACGTTGAGTCTCCCCTTCCCAAACACGCACCCCGGAACTGCCCAGGGACATCATGGCCATGCCAGCCAAGCTGGCGATGATAACAATCACCACCAGAATCTCGACCAGCGTGAAACCCTGATTACGCTTGAGCCTACTGCGGGCTGATCGCCTATACATCGATTGCTGATTGAACCGAGTTACAGGTCAGCAGCAAAAATATCGGCGGCTTCACCCTCTCCACCAGGCTTACCATCCGCACCCAGGGAGAACAGATCAAATGCGCCGGCACTACCGGGGCTGATGTACTGGTAGTGATTACCCCAAGGGTCCTTGGGTGCTTTCTTTAAGTAAGGTTCAGTCCAGTTTTTAGCTTCGGGAAAACCGGAGGGACGGGAAACTAGAGCTTCCAGACCCTGGTCAGAACTTGGGTAAACAAAGTTGTCCATGCGGTACATGTCGAGGGCAGTCTCGATAGCACGAAGGTCAACGCGAGCGGCCTTCATACGGGCTTCACCAGTTTTGCCCAAAACACTGGGAACCACCATGGCGCCGAGAACACCGAGGATCACAATCACCACCATGACTTCAATCAAGGTGAAGCCACCACTTCTGCGTAGGTTTCGCATTTTTTTCTCCAAGTTCAGCTGAAAGCTGGGAACCCCCAGGGCCACGAAGGGAATCGTGGCCCCAATTTAAAAATATTCAGTTTTTGTAAAAAGAGATCTATCTACACTCTCAAAGCAGTAAGAAGCCGAGCACCCCTACTAAGCCGAGTCCAATAAGTACCCTTGAGGCCTCGCGTAGGGTAAAGCCACGGCTGTTTAGTAAGGATTTCATCTTCCCCTCCTAAATAACCTGCATCCTGAATCTGTGGACTTCACTACTTTGAACTCTACATAGCCAGTTCGTTCATGCTCATAATTGGCATCATGATGGCCATCACGATAAATAGTACGATAGCGGCCATAACAAGCAACATCAGCGGTTCGAACAAGCTCACAAAAGCAGTCACCGCCCCCTGAAGGTCTTGCTCCTGGGACTCCGCAGCCCTCTGCAGCATTTCGTCCAGGGTGCCAGAAGACTCACCACTGGCGATCATGTAGATCATCATTGGCGGGAAATACCCAATATCTTCCATGGCTCGGTGCAAACTACCGCCCTCACGTACCGTCTTCTGTGCAGTTTCCAGACGATCCTTTAAGAACTCATTGGTCATTACCCCGCGCGCAATACCCATTGCCTGCACCAGTGGGACACTACTACCGGTAAGGATCGCCAAGGTTCCCACATAACGGGCACTCTGCGCACCGCGAACCATCCAACCAATTACCGGCAGGTCCAATAGGCGATGGTGAAACTTATATTTGATCGCCGGGCGGCGCAGCATAATGACCACACCCGCAATAATGGCCCCTAGCGCTGGAGGCACCAGCCAGCCCCAGGCGGCAATAAAGTCACTCATTGAGACCAGTATCCGAGTGGGCAGCGGCAAAATTTGTCCGGTGCCGGTGAAGACCTCAATAACATCCGGCACCACATAAACCATCAGGCCAGTAACCACGAGGACACAGATAAAGACCAATACCATGGGGTAAATAAGTGCCAATTGCACTTTCTGACGAAACTGCTGCTGCCCCTCGGTGTAATCTCCCAAACGTTCCAGCACCGCATCCAAGTGTCCGGAGTGCTCACCAGCCTCCACGGTAGCCCGGTAGAGCTTGGGGAAAGCCTTGGGGAAACACCCAAGGGCCTGGGCAAAACTGTGGCCCTCCAAAATCTTTCCACGCACCGCCAGCACTACCCGCCGGATTTTCTGGTTGCGAGTCTGGTTGGCAATTGCCCCTAGGGTCTCCTCCAACGGAATACCGGCGCGCAACAAAGTGGCAATTTGGCGGGTAAGCAGGGCCAGATTTTTAATGCTGAGCCCGGGACTTCCGGACATAAAACCGCCAGCACTCTTCTCAGATTGCTCGGCGGCAGGGGTAACATCCAGAGGCACCATGCCTTTAGCACGCAATTGCTGCCGCGCCGAACGGGCACTATCGGCCTCTAGGGTTCCCTTGCTTTTTCGACCGGATGCCGCGAGGGCTGTGTACTCAAACGCTGCCACGATTAAGACTCCTGGGTTACCCGCATGACTTCTTCAAGGGAAGTCCTGCCGGCCAGGACCTTGGCAATACCGTCATCGCGGATACTCGGCCCCAATTTACGTGCTTCTGCCACCAGCTTGCTCTCGGAGGCTCGATCGTGGATCAGCTGGCGCATAATTTCATTGAGCGGCACCAACTCATAAATACCGATTCGGCCCACATAGCCGCTATGGTTACATTCATCACAACCATTGGGGCGGTAGATGAGAGCATCCTCAGCGGGAGCGACGCCGAGCACTAGCCTCTCCCCTTCATCGGGAACATGGGGCTGCTTACAGGTAGGGCAAAGCACCCTGACCAGGCGCTGTGCCAGAACTCCAATCAAACTGGAGGACAGCAAGAAAGGTTCGATGCCCATATCCATCAGACGGGTAACAGCACCAAGTGCAGTATTGGTATGCAGGGTTGAGAGTACCAAGTGACCTGTCAAACTCGCCTGGATGGCGATCTGCATAGTCTCAAGATCTCGAATCTCACCAATCATCACCACATCCGGGTCCTGACGCAAAATTGCGCGCAAGCCCCGTGCAAAAGTCATATCTGCCTTGGTGTTGACCTGAGTCTGTCCAACCCCTTCCAGGTTGTATTCGACCGGGTCTTCCACCGTCAGGATATTTTTTTCGCGGCTGTTAATGCTGCCGAGGCCGGCATAGAGAGTGGTCGTTTTACCTGAGCCCGTCGGGCCCGTAACCAGAATAATGCCGTGTGGGTGAGCCAAAAGCTCAGTCATGACATTGTGGTCCCGCTCGGACATGCCAAGTTTGGACAAGTCCATTTTACCTGCTTGCTTATCAAGCAGGCGCATCACCACCCGTTCACCTGCCGAGGACGGCATGGTGGAAACACGTACATCGACTTCACGCCCGGCCATCAGTAGTGAAATACGGCCATCCTGGGGAATACGCTTTTCAGCGATATCCAGCTTGGCCATTACCTTGATACGGGAAACCAATAGCGGAGCCAGGGCGCGCCGAGGCTGCAGCACCTCGCGCAGCACGCCGTCTACCCTAAAACGCACAATCAAGCGTTTTTCAAAGGTCTCAATGTGAATATCCGAAGCCCCCTGTTTCAGGGACTCCGCAAAAATCGCATTGATCAGCTTAACGATGGGCGCATCGTCTTCCTGCTCTAGTAGATCTTCTGTTTCCGGTAGCGAATCTACAACTGCGGCCAAATCCAAGTCATCACCCAGCCCCTCTACTTCGGAGAGGTTGCCCCCTTCACGGTTTTCGTAGAGGCGCTGCAAGGCTACCTGGAAAATTTCATCTTCTACCGACTCCAGGCTTAACGCACCACCATTGATACGTTGCACCTCAGCAATCGCAGAGGGGCTCAGCGGTGCAACGTATTGGCACAGCGGGCGCCCCTCCTGCTCCAGTAGCAGGACCTTATGGCGCTTAGCGAAAGCATATGGAAGGCGACGAATTGCTGGAGTCCCTGTTCCTGTATCAACCGTCATTTAGATTCTTCTACCTCCAGCACCTCAACCTCACCATCCAACACTTCAACCTCGCCAGGTACTCCCTCTAGGGCGTCTTCCAGGTTGTCAACGGCATTGATAGAGCCATCTACCGGCGCTGGGCTTTCGTTATAAGTTCCTGTTGGCGGCATCAGGTCAGGTAGCGCATCACCGCGGTGCCAATCCCACAGCAGGCTCGTTCTGTCTTTCAAGAAAATCTGCTTCTGCTGCATATCCATGTAGCGTTTGCGGGTTTCTTCATAGCCAGCCAACTGGGTGCTCAGGATCTTGGGTTTCAGGAACACCATCAAATTAGTTTTTACGACTTTCTTGGTATTGTTTCGGAACAGACGCCCTATTCCTGGAATATCCCCCAACAAAGGCACTTTCTGCACGGAGTCAGTAACATTATCTTCTATCAGCCCACCCAAAACCAAAATCGCACCATCATCAATCAATACCTTGGTGCGAATTTCACGTTTACTAGTAACGATGTCCGAGGCACCCACAGCGGCATCAGCTGCAGCGGAAAGCAGGTTTTCAACCTTCTGCTCAATTTCCAAAGTTACCGAGTTATTGTTATTTACACGTGGAGTGACTTTGAGGGTGGTACCAATATCTTCCCGCTGAATAGTGGTGAAAGGGTCGTCATTGCTACCGGACAACAATTGCTCACCAGTAATAAAGGGTACATTCTGCCCGACGAGGATTTCAGCCTCTTCGTTATCCAAAGCCATAATGGTCGGCGTAGACAGAATATTGGTATTGCCTGCAGTGGCAAGCGCATTCACTGCAACTCGGATATCACTTCCACTCAAATAGCCTAAATGTAATGCATTCGCGCCAGTGATACTCGTGAAAGGAAGGGAGAACGGATTGATATTCCCATCTCCGTCTTCAGCCGGTAGGTTGTTCCAGCCGGCAACAAGGTTTTCATCACCCGTGATCCAGCTGATACCAAGGTTATTATTGGTATCCTCTTTAACCTCGACAATAATGGCCTCAATCAGCACCTGAGCACGACGTACATCCAGGCGTGCGATCACGCCTTTCATTGTTTCCAGTAGTGCCGGGGGCGCGGTGAGGACCAGCGCATTGAGGGATTCGTTGACCTGAATACTGACTTCAACGTTCGCAGCCTGCTGGTCTTTTTCTGTATTCTGAATACTACCGCTCATGCCTTCCAGAATTGGCTTCAGGTCGGCGGCATTGGCATACTGGACATAAACCACAGCCGTATTGCCATCACCATCCAGCGGCTGGTCCAAGCGGGCAATAACGGTTCTGATCTGCTGGCGTGTTACTGGGTCACCGGTCAAAAGAACGCTATTGGAACGCTCGTCCACTGCGATTCGCAACGGTTGAACTTCCCGGCCAGCGCCCTTGCCACCAGACGCCTGCAGCAAGTCATTGAGAATTTGCTTCACTTCTTTGGCGGAAGCAAACATCAGTGGCACCACTTCAATATCGATGGCACCCGCACGATCGAGCTGTTTTACCAAGAGAACAATCTGGTCAATATTCGCCGCACGATCAGCAATAATCAGGGTATTGGTATCAGCATAAGCTGCCAGGTGGCCAGTCTGAGGAATCAGCGGGCGCAACATAGCGATCAACTGGGAAGCTGAGATATTCTCAACTCGAACAGTACGAACGACTAATGATTCGGCCGGCGCACGGGTATTTTCATCAGCAACCGGTATCGCCTGCTGCTTGGCAAGGGCATCGGGTACCACTTTCCAGGTACCACCCTGCTCTACCAGGCTGAAACCATTTACTTGAAGCACCGACATAAAAACATCGAAAGCTTCATCATGTGTCATAGGGTCACCGGCAACAACGGTGACTTTTCCCTTTACATTGGGGTGGACAATTATATTTTTTCCGGTGAAATCCGCTGCCCAGTTAATCAGGTCGCGAACATCGGCATTGTCGAGAGAAAGGGTAACTCTCTCCGGGCCCTGAGCCAGCGTTGCAGTAGACACAAAAAAACTAAACCCGACCGCAATCAGCCGTCGATAAAACATCTTCATCATTATTTATCTGGCTCTAGTAAATGTTCAAAAAACTCAAAACAATCTAGTTAGACAGTTTTTATTGGGGCTGGCGCTGAGCACGACGCTCACGGGCCAGTTCACGCAGCTTTTCCATCCGCTCTCGAATACTTTCCTGGCTCGCCTCACGTCTTGAGGAACTTCCCGCACTACTACTTTGCCTAGATTTGCGTGACAGGCTTGAGTAGTTTTTCAGCGGGACATTGGGGCGGCCATCCATCTCGGGATATGTCAGCTTTTCCATCCTGCCATTACGACGAAGAACTACATGGTCTACCTCAACAGAATAAAGTTCTGCGCCACCAGGCAGGGAATCTCCCACATACAAACGCTTTGCAGGCTTGCCTTTTTCGGCAACCAGGGCGCTGGCTTTACTCTTGTCCGAATTATCCAAAACGCCAGAGAGGACGATGTTCAGCTGGGTTATAGGGAGGTTGGAGAGATCAACTTCGGGAACAGCTTCTTGCTTCTTGGCTTCGGCATAACCAAAGAAGGGAGTGTTCGGTATTGAAGCTGCCTGGGGGGCACTCACACGACTATCATTGCGCTCGGCCAGCAGAGACTCTTCCGGCTCTGCAGGAATCAGTAAAGAGCCATAGGCGAGTAGATTGCCAGATACCCACAGCAACCCCACCGCAGATGCCGCCATGGTGCCACGAGAGAGCGATCTGCGTGAATCGCCCTGGCTAAAGCCTTTACCGACTGAGCTAATGGCTCGCTTTAATGGGGACATGAACATACCCACATACAAGTTCAACTTTCTTAGGTTATTGGTTTTTGACGCCTATTTTGTTGCCTTCGCCTTCGAAAGGCAACGCTCCTGCCCAGTTAAACGTTGCAAACCAACACTTCGTCCCCGAAATTGCACACTAGTTCCGTAGTCCAGAAGCCAAAAATGAGAAAAGGCGGCAATACGCCGCCTTTTCCAGTACTGATCAGTATACTAATCAGAAATTACAGCTTTGCTTCCAGCTCGGGGACTGCTTCAAACAAATCTGCCACCAAGCCGTAGTCAGCAACGGAGAAGATTGGAGCCTCCTCATCTTTGTTGATAGCCACAATAACCTTGGAATCCTTCATGCCAGCCAAATGTTGGATGGCACCGGAAATACCAACGGCAATGTACAAGTCTGGAGCAACGATCTTACCGGTTTGGCCAACTTGCATATCATTGGGCACAAATCCAGCATCTACTGCAGCACGTGAGGCGCCAACCGCCGCACCCAGCTTGTCTGCCAACTTGTATAGCATCTCGAAGTTGTCGCCATTCTGCATACCGCGACCACCGGAAACTACCACGCTAGCGGCAGTAAGCTCAGGGCGGTCGGATTTAGCAAGCTCTTCTCCTACGAAAGAAGAAATACCGGCGTCATCGGCAATATCTACAGCCTCAACAGCTGCACTTCCACCTTCTGCAGCCACTGCGTCGAAAGCAGTAGTACGAACGGAAATCACCTTTATGGCGTCAGAGCTCTGCACGGTCGCGATAACGTTGCCAGCGTAGATTGGACGCTTGAAAGTATCGGCACTCTCTACAGAGATAATGTCAGAGATCGGTTGAACATCCAGCAGCGCAGCGGCGCGCGGCAACATGTTTTTACCGGTGGTAGTGGCTGGCGCCAGGATATGGCCGTAATCTTTACCCAGATCGGCAACCAGCTTGGCAACGTTTTCAGCCAACTGGTGCTCGTAAGCAGCGTTGTCAGCCAACAATACTTTGCTTACGCCATCAACTTTAGCAGCGGCGTCTGCAACAGCAGAACAGCCTGCGCCAGCGACTAGGACGGCGATGTCACCACCGATAGCTTTAGCTGCGGCGATAGTGTTGAGCGTAGCGCCCTTCAGTTCGGCGTTGTCGTGTTCAGCAATAACCAGGATGCTCATCAGATTACCTTCGCCTCGTTTTTCAGTTTCTCTACCAGTTCCGCCACGTCGGCAACTTTAACGCCAGCCTGACGCTCTGCTGGTGGCTCGACTTTCAGGGTTTTAGTGCGAGGAGCGATGTCTACACCCAACTCATCGGGAGTAGTAGTATCGAGAGGCTTCTTCTTGGCCTTCATGATATTCGGCAAAGATGCATATCGTGGCTCATTCAAACGCAGGTCGGTAGTCACGATAGCTGGCAGCTTCAGCTCAACAGTCTGCAGGCCGCCATCGATTTCACGGGTTACCTTCACAGCGTCGCCTTCTACAACCACTTCGGAAGCAAAGGTGCCCTGCCCCATACCAGTCAATGCGCCCAGCATCTGGCCAGTTTGGTTGTTGTCGCCATCGATAGACTGCTTGCCGAGAATAACCATTTGCGGCTCTTCTTTATCGACAATCGCCTTCAGGCACTTAGCCACAGCCAGAGGCTGCAGTTCGGCATCGGTCTCAACCAGAATGCCTCGGTCGGCTCCCAGCGCCAGTGCTGTGCGAATTTGCTCCTGGCTCTGCTTGGGACCCATGGAAACGGCGACTATCTCACTAACAACGCCTTTTTCCTTCAAGCGAACCGCCTCTTCTACTGCAATTTCGCAGAAGGGGTTGATAGACATTTTGACGTTGGCAGTATCAACGTCAGTGCCGTCCGCCTTGGGGCGAACCTTGACGTTGTAGTCGACAACGCGTTTCACAGCTACAAGAACTTTCATGGAAATCCCGTCTCAAATATGCTTTTTAACAGCCGCGACTGACGATTCTCATCGCGAACGGATACGGTGTTCTGGTCAAACAGGTGTTTGAACGGCGTGTATGGTGGCGGTTCTATACCGCAAAATCAATAGCCAAATAGAAGTGACTTCTGCCATTCATGCAATCTATTTCAGGAAATAGAGACCATCTATTCAGCTTCCCTAAGCTGTTGAAATACAGCACATTTGCCATAGCAAATGAATAGTCATGCAATTGGTAGGGTTGAATAAACGCCTATATAATCCGCCCTCTATATAAATGATAAGGCCGGAATGGCCGCAAAAAGTTGAATACAACTGCTGAGGAGAGTGCCGTGGAACGCGAATCAATGGAATACGATGTAGTGATCGTGGGTGCCGGTCCGGCCGGATTGGCAGCGGCCTGCCGTATTCGCCAGCTCAATGAAGATGTCTCAGTATGCGTTGTGGAGAAAGGTTCCGAGGTCGGCGCCCACATTCTCTCCGGCGCAGTTTTTGAGCCAACTGCTCTGAATGAGCTATTCCCAGACTGGAAAGAGCGCGGCGCCCCGCTGAACACAGAGGTCAAGGGCGACGATATCTACGTTCTGCGCAGCGATGAGAATTCCATCAAAGTGCCCAACATGTTTGTGCCAAGCACCATGCACAATGAGGGCAACTACATTATCAGCCTCGGTAACCTTTGCCGCTGGCTGGCCGAGCAGGCAGAGAACCTGGGGGTGGAGATTTTCCCCGGCTTCGCCGCTGCAGAAGTTCTGTACAACGAAGATGGCTCTGTAAAAGGTATTGCCACCGGCGATATGGGTATTGGCTTAAATGGTGAGCAGAAAGACTCCTATATGCCAGGCATGGAGCTGCACGCCAAGTACACTCTTTTTGCCGAAGGCTGTCGCGGCCATCTGGGCAAGCAACTGATTGAGCGCTTCAAGCTGGATGCAGATGCCGATCCGCAACATTATGGCATTGGCGTTAAGGAAATCTGGAAAGTTCCTGCGGACAAACACCAGCAAGGCCTGGTAGTTCACACAGCAGGCTGGCCTTTGGAGCAAAGCGGCACCCACGGTGGTGGTTTCCTTTATCACCTGGAAGACAACCAGGTTGTGGTTGGCCTAATTACCGATCTCGCTTACAGCAATCCACACGTAAGCCCCTTTGACGAATTTCAGCGTTACAAACATCATCCGGTAATCAAACAATACTTGGACGGTGGTCAGCGTGTCGCTTACGGTGCACGTGCCATTGTTAAAGGTGGACTGCAGTCTCAGCCAAAGATGACCTTCCCTGGCGGCCTGCTGATCGGCGACAACGCCGGCACCCTGAACTTCGCCAAGATCAAGGGCAATCATACCGCGATGAAGTCCGGCATGATCGCCGCTGAGTCCGTAGTGGAAGCCCTTGCCGCAGAGCGCAACAGTGAAGAGCTGACCGACTACACCGCCAAGTATCGTGATAGTTGGGCCTGGAAAGAGCTGCATATGCAGCGCAACTTCGGCCCGGCACAACACAAGTGGGGCAACATCCTCGGTTCAGCTTACGCATTTGTCGATATCAATATCTTCAAAGGCAAGCTGCCCTGGACCCTGCGCGACACCAAAGCTGACCATGCACAACTGAAACCGGCTGCGGACTGCGCAAAAATTGACTACCCCAAACCCGACGGTGTACTCAGCTTTGACAAGCTCTCCTCTGTGTTTATTTCTAACACCAACCACGAGGAAGACCAGCCTTGTCACCTAACCCTGAAGGATCCGGAGATTCCGCTTAACCACAATCTGCCGATTTATGATGAACCGGCTCAGCGTTACTGCCCTGCAGGCGTTTATGAAGTGGTTGAAGATACCAACGGCAAACGTTTCCAGATAAATGCACAGAACTGTGTGCACTGTAAGACCTGTGACATCAAAGACCCAACCCAGAATATTGTCTGGGTTACTCCAGAAGGTGGCGGCGGCCCCAACTACCCAAATATGTAAGCAGTTTGCTTTCTGGCGCCTTCGGGCGCCATTTTTGTATCCGCGTTATTAGTCAGCGCTCTTCTAAGATCGCAAAACTAGATGAACTCCTGCTTCCAGAAGTCGGAAGCAGGATTTAGCAGGCAGAAAATCAGAATTTATACTGAGCACTTAAGGCAAAGAATTGGCCAAGCTTCTCTTCGAATACGATGACGCCATCACGCTCAATCTCGATAGACTCATCCAACAAATTTTGCATCTTGGCTTTTATTGTCACTTCTTCGATGGGATACCAGGAGTAAGTCAAATCCAAAGAATGAAAAGGTTGTTCATATGAGTCTGGATCAAGTTTACGGCCGGCGAGATGCAACCTCTCACCAAATACGTTATACCCCAATGTTGCCGAATGGTTGCCATCAGGACTATCAAAGCCCAAAAGCATATTCACGACAAACTCCGAAGCCCCCGTCATTTCCCGCTCAGGATTCGTAGGCGCATCAGCCTCACCCCCCGCAACCAATTCCGTCTCCTGTAGAGTGACATTACCCTGCACAAAGAAACTCTCCATAGAGTCACCCAGGAAGCCGAGCTGCTTCATGCCCTCGATTTCAATACCGGTAATTTCTCCAGACTCGGCATTAATAATTTCCCTGGCTACATTGGTGTCACTGGAAGCCGCTTCAAAAAATTCTATGGGGTCAATAACATCCTTATAAAAAGCGGAAACCGTTAAGTTGTCCCCACTATCGAAGAACCATTCGGCACGCAGATCATAATTATGGATTTCAGAGGGACGAACACTGGGGTTACCTTTGACCTGCTCTCCAGTAATAGGATCGATATAATACGCATCGGTAATTTCACGAAGATCCGGCCGTACAGCTGTCTTTGAGACTCCAAAACGAAGCTGAAAAGTCTCCGCCCAAAACTCTCCCATATAAGTCAGTGAGAAAGATGGGTAAATGTCATCTTCAGAATATACAGCTTCCAGCAGTTCTTTCGGGTCAGTTATTACTTGAGGGTCATCTATGGTGTAGCCATAAGGATTCCACTCAAGTGCCACTTGACTGTAATCCTCCCAGCGCGCCCCAGCCGAAATTCGCCAGGTTTCAAATAATGTCCAATCGAATTTACCAAATACTGCATCTGTAGCCGTAGCTGCTAAATAGCTTTGCTTGTTACTTCCCGCCAAGTCGAAAACGTAGTCATTTCCATTGTTGGTGATATTTTCATCACCAAATACCTCGCCCAGCGGGCCAACGAGTACATCTTCAGTAGCCACACTGAAGATATCTAGGCGCAGCTCAGTTTGCTTGTATGAGCGCCCCTTCTCCATCCTCGCGAAGCCACCCGTCAACTCCAAACTTGAAAATGAAAATTCTAGAGGCAAGTTGACTGACCAACCGTAATTTTTGACTTCGTCTTCAAGTTCTGTAAATCGGAAACCTGCACTTCGAGAACCCGTACTGACCTTAGAGCTAAGCACTTCACCCGTCGTAGGATCAGTAACTGTATCGGAAATGACGTCGACCTGATTGGGGATATCTGTGGTCGCTGTTGCATCCGAATAAAACCAATCAACAATCACCTCTTCCGGAACCAGATTGAAGAACTCAAAAGGAAGAAGGGTTTTGGTCTCGGGTCCCAGAGAGTGATTGCCTTTGACCTGATTTAGGTTTAGCTCTCTTTCTTCATACTTCAACAAATACTCACGATAGCCTGAACCGTCTGATACCTGCCGGTTCTCATTAAAGTAATCCGTAATAGAGGTTTCATCATCAGTATTGCGCAGGAATATACTCGTAGTTTGAATCACATGCTCATCAGCAAAGCGTATACCTAAATTTAAATTCCCACTGATATCCACTGAATAAGTTGACTTGTTGCGATTATTCAATTGCTCTTTGGGGGCACCAAAGTTGCGCAGGGTTCTCTCAGACTCCCTCCACTTACTTTTATAAGAGGCTCCAGCCAGAAATCCCAACTCCCAAAGATCATTGAAGGAAAAACGGTTGCCTACACTCGCTTTCATATCCCTATCCAGATCACTGGAATCCACTTCGATAGAAATATCACGATTGAGATTTAAGGCCAGTTCACGATTTATTGCTTGGGCTGCATCATCGGCTTCATGCTCACTGGCATACTGATTTCCCTCCTCAACCAGAACTTTTCTGATATCGGAGATACCCAAGCCTCCCCTAAAGCGTTTTAGCGCTGCGGATATTTCTCCTGGGAGTGCCCTGGTACCATCATCAGTTCCGAAGATGTCATCATCTCCACCCTGATAACTCAGAACCTCGTCACTGGTTTCCGTATTGCTTCCTGTGCCGAACTCTACAGAATAAGTCAGATCATCGGGAATTCCCTTTGTGCGAATATCCACATTGCCACCGCCAAAGCTAGCAGCCTGATCAGCAGAGTAACTCTTCTGAACAGCCAGGGAATCCACTATGGAAGTAGGGAATAAATCGAGAGGAATCACATTTCGAGTCAGGTCCGGTGAGGGTACTATCGCACCATTTAGCGTGGTACTTGAGTAACGCTCCCCCAATCCACGCACATAGACGAACTTATCACTCACGAGCGATAGTCCCGATACCCTACGCAACGCAGCCGCCACTGTAGAATCCCCTACCCGACCGATCATCTCGGCACCAAGGATATCGGTGACCACTTCTTCTTCCAGGCGCTCACTGACCAGGGCCTCCGCAGAGTCCCGCAAACGCCCCTGAACTACCACTTCTTCAATCCCTCGTGCTTTACCAGTGCTTTCTTCCACCAGATCCGCATCCTGGGCAAATACACCAGGAGCCATAGCAGAGGCCGCGGTAATAGCCATTACCAACGGCAGTCTCTGGAAATTTTCATATTTAGCCATTACACGGGCCTCTTATCATTCCTATTTTGGGGCATCAAAACCAAACAAGGCGCCAACCCCATCAGCGAAGGCGGCGCCCTGCAGGTTCAGGAGAAATACTCCTAACAATCCCTAAAGCTAATTATTCAAACCAGAGAGGCTGTGCACGGTTGCCCTGGTGAAGGCCGTAAGTCCAACCTTGAGTCCAGTCAGTGCCATTTATATCGAGGGCACCCAAGTAGGCGCGTTCAAACGCAGTTACAGTAGGCACGGCATCATTGATGCGCTGTTGATCAGCAGCCACCGTATAGATTGCAGGGGTTCCGTCTAGCAAAATAAAATTGGTATCAATACCGATGGTTGGGCTCACCGCACCAGAAATCGGGGCAAACTGGTTTCCGTTATCTTCAGCCCAGGCCACTAAATCGAATGAAGCTTCGTCGGTTTTAGTGCGATCTTCACAAGCAAAAATGTTTGAGGTCAGGGCTAGCTCTGTTCCGGAGGTCGCTTCGTTACGGGTTTGAGCACTCTCCATACGTAAACAGTAGTTGCTACCATCATCAGCCGTTTCGTCAGCTTTAAATGAGGCAACGATCATTGAGTTAGTAATCATTGGGTAAATACCCTCACGCAAGCGCCACCCAGCACCCGGATCATGCGTACCTTCTTTTTGAGCAGAAACGATACAAGTCAGACCATCAATCATAGGGCGACTGTTAAGCCCTTGATTAATCAGTGCGGTGTAATCAATCGTGTCTTTATAAGAACCGATTCCATCTGCCTCAATACAGTGGTTGCCATCATTTTCACTCTGAATCACCAGGGCATTGGTGATACTTCCACGGTAACCCTCGTCAATATCGATTGAGTCATCTCGCACATAAAGGGCAACATAATTATTAATATCTACCGCACCGCCAAAGAACTCAATCCCATCATCAAAAGTGGAATAAGCCTGCAAATTGTTTACCACAGTCCCATTTCCAACCGCATCAAATGAGATACCATTGAGTTCATCGCCACTAGCGACCAAAGCTCCAGTATGTTTTACGACGACATAGGAAAGCTCACCAGAGTTATCCGCATTGTTGTCGCCGCCGTAGTATGAAGTGTTATCGTCAGTAGACCCCTCAGCAGCAACATGACACTCTCCATCCAAGACCAAATCTCCGCCGCCAATAGAGCCTTTATATTTACATTTATTGGTAACACCAAAACCATTGATAACCATTCCACCCCACTGGGATACTGCATCAGCAGTCACAGTGCCGCGAACATCAGTTTCAGAAGTGAAGGTAATTGGTGCGGATTCAGTACCACGGGCAAAAACTTGCGAGCCACGATTCACGACCATAAAAGCCGAGTTATCCTTGAACGCAACGGTTGTCCCAGCCTGTATCTCCAGCTTTACGCTATCTCCACCCTTGGTGATACCAGCGGCCTGCAAGTCGGCATCACTAGAGAAATTTTCACCAACAAAAAGACTACCATCAAAAATAT
This sequence comes from Microbulbifer variabilis, assembly GCF_023716485.1. Classification (NCBI taxonomy): domain Bacteria; kingdom Pseudomonadati; phylum Pseudomonadota; class Gammaproteobacteria; order Cellvibrionales; family Microbulbiferaceae; genus Microbulbifer; species Microbulbifer variabilis. The sequence continues at coordinate 2,288,956 of NZ_CP092418.1, read as the reverse complement.
GGGCTCCACCTTCTGAAAGCGCCGGGAGGTACAAATCTTCAGTTAAAGGATTGGATGCAGAAACAAAATCGGTTCCATATCGGCAGTTACCACTCTCATAGGTACCTTGCACACCAGAGCTTTCAACAATTGCACAGGGGTTTTCTGAAGAACCGCCTCCAGAATTATCAACAGAGTTATCTACTGAATTATCTACGGTCTTAGGCTCAACACTGACACCACCACCATCACAACCCGCCAATAAAGCCGCAATTACGGCAGCCAGGACAACTCGATTTTGTATACGCTTCATACTCCCCCCTAAAGGAATTAATATCCAAAATATGAGCAGCCTATGAATATTGACCTCAGATTTTTACTTACAGGTAAAAACTTGAAATCAAATAATTGACTGCCTGAACACTATGTTTGTTTTTACGCCTAAGCGAATAGGACGGAGGGGAGTGTAGAAACGGCGTGTTGCGAATTTGTTAACTTTTTATATGTTTTCAGTAATTTTTGCACTAGAAACTTGAACTTTACATTTAATTGTATTTTTTATTTCCCTTGGATTTACATACGCTTTCAGAAAAATGAAAGAAATATAAAAACCATTAAATCTTGCCAATTTGCACAAGACTGCAAAAGAAATATGGAAAGTTATGAATCCAGGGAGAACTTACGTTAAAGGCGATTTCAAGAGGGGCTTATCTAAGTAGTTAGATAAACCTGGGGGAATAGAAAACAACCCCAGGTTTAGAAAAGGGCATTTGCTAATAAGAACCCAAAAGAAATTCGCCACCTGCACTGCGTATAAACAGCTGCCCAGAACCATTTTCCCCCAGCCTTCTCTCTTCTGCCCAGTCTACCAGCTGGTAGAAGACATCACGGGACACCCTGGCCATTAGGCCATTTCGGGCTTCTACGTAGGGGACTGGCTGCGCAGGTGTGCCGAATTCTTGAAGCTGCCAATTGCTACCTTGATTCAGCTCAATGACATCGCCCACACTCGTAGTGAATAATAGCCGCTGCTCCTCACCCTTTGAGGCACTGCGCGCAACCTGAGTAGCTACAAAGGGGACATCCTCAACCTGTATTCGCAGCTTTTCGACAGGAGTGACCAGAAAGTACTCATCCCCTTCCCTCTTCAGAATGCTAGCAAACAACTTCACCAGTGGCTGGCGGCGGATTTCGGTTCCTTCATGAATCCAGCGACCATCACTCTTGATCACCATATCCATATCGCCACAGAAATCCGGGTCCCACCGGTCAACCGGTGGGTGCCCGTGGAACTCCTTTTGCAACTTTTGCAGTTGCTGAAAAAGTGGCTCAGCCAAAGGAGGACCCCGCCGTGTCGCCAGAATGGCCGCTCTCCATGGGTTTACGCTGTGAGGTATCACCAATGTGTACACCCACATCCATAATAAACTCCATCAATCCCTCACGATCCTCGATCACATCGGCAAAGGATTTGGAGTGATAGAGCTCTACTGCGCCCTGCACTAGGGCCCAGTAAGTGGAGTAATAGAAATAGGCAGGCACTTTTTTCAGCATCCCCTGCTCTATCCTGCGCTCAAATACTCGGTTTAAAGCCGAGGTGTTGGAGTTACGGATAGCGTGTAATTCGGAGATCATCTCAGGCGCCAAATTGAGAGAGATAATCTTTTCTTCCAAGCGCTGAAAGAGGCGATCCTTACCAGGATCAGCCATACGGGACTCAAAGTAGGCACGGGCGGGCGCGGTAATGTCGCCTTTCTCTGCATTCTCTACTGCGATCTTCAGGCGCTCTGCCAGGGACTTTTCATAGTCCATCAGCAGCCGCATATAGATTTCTGTTTTAGAGATAAAGTGCTTGTAGATGGTGCCTTTGCCTATATCTACACGCTCAGCAATCTGCTCAACCGTGACTTTCTCTTCACCATGCTCCAGCAGAAGCTCCAGAGCCGCATCCAGGATGCGCTGCTCACGCGCGCGAAACCTCTGAACCTTCTCTTTTGCCTTATCCATACTTCCGACCTTCTCTGCCCGTAATGTTGGGGACTGAAATTGACTATTCATTCATGAATGATAGGCAATTCGAGTCGCTTGGAAAAGAGAATCGGGAAATTAGCCTAGAAAATACGCCCAAAGAGAGAGCAGCCCGCCTAAATTTTGTCCTAATACGACATTTAAGGTCCAAGTTAGCCATCATTTTCGCCATGAATGACATCACATTGCTAACGCAAAGCGCTCAACTAAGTGAACCATCAGCCACCAATGAAACTTGATGCAAAATTAATGACTAATAATGGCCTTTACGTCATCTACTGTTATTATCGCTCTTCTGGGCAGACCTCCAATGCCAGCCCAGGCAAACCCGACTATCACTTATAGGTAACAGGTAGAGTCGTCCATGTTGGAAAAGCTGAGCAAACTTCTCGACGTCGAAGAGCTGGATCGTCACCTCTTTCGCAGTCGCCATCACGTCGAAAATTATCGAAAAGTACTCTTTGGGGGCCAGGTGCTTGGCCAAGCCCTGATGGCCGCCGCCCGTACCGTCGAGGATCGCCTGCCACACTCCCTACATGCTTATTTCTTACGCCCTGGATCAAGCGAGCTACCGGTAATCTATGAGGTGGACCCAATACGTGACGGGGGCAGCTTTACCACCCGCCGCGTTGTGGCCAAACAGCGCGGCCGCGCGATCTTTAACATGTCGGCCTCTTTCCAGATCCAGGAGCCTGGTTTCGATCATCAGGCCGACATGCCTGCTGTGGACATACCTGACCCAGAAAGCTTAAAAAACACTCAGGAGCTGGCTCTGGAGGCTGGCCTCGTTAGCCCGCAGTATGACCAGCGCCGCTATATGATCGACTTCCGCCCAGTAGATCCACAAAGCTACTTTGGTGCCGAAACCCGAGAAGCCAAGTGTATGTTCTGGTTGCGTGCAGAGGGCGAAATGTCTGATGACCCTATCGAGCACCGAGCAGCACTCTGCTATGCCTCTGATATGGGACTACTGGGCACCTCTCTGCAGCCACATGATATTTCCCTATTCGATCCACACCTGATGCCAGCCAGCGTTGACCACGCCATGTGGTTTCATCGCAACTTCCGTCTAGATCAATGGCTTTTGTACGTCACTGATAGCCCGTCTGCCGGTGGTGCACGTGGATTTACCCGCGGCCAGATCTATACCCGCGATGGCGTGTTGGTAGCCTCTACCGCACAAGAAGGCCTCATTCGACAAATTAAAAGCTAAATCGAAAGGTTATAACTAAAGCCAGACAAGAAAGCGCCACTCATTGTATCGGTAGAGATAGCCCAGCCGGGAATGAGCGGCGTAACCTTTTTACCTGAAAATCTCATAAATAGCTTCAGGATCTCCACGAGTGAATAGTCCCTTCTAATCCACAAAGACAATCGCTACCAATTTGGCGATCTCGCCGACATAAGCTGGCAGTTTTCTTCTTAGGATACGTAACAGGCCACTCTGCATTTTTGAAGTGTGAGAAGTATGGAGCCATTTCGCTTTAGGGGCTCGCGAAAATACCTTCATCTACATGTGGGGCACCCTCTTAACCCCTGCCCCATAAGAGCAAAAAATGGAAAAAGTACAGACCATTCTCAAGCACAATAACCGGAGTTTATTAATAAGGCTTTTGAACCATGTGGAAAGTTGGTGCTAGAAATACTCAGGAGAAAAGAAGCAAGCTGACAGACACAAAAAAGCCCGCAGCATGCGGGCTTTTTAAATAATGGTCGGTGAGAGAGGATTCGAACCTCCGACCCCTTCGTCCCGAACGAAGTGCGCTACCAGGCTGCGCTACTCACCGAGGTCGCGAATACTACGCGCCCACTTTTTATCGGTCAAGTATTTTCGACGCAAATTTCATCTTCGTGCATTTTGCATCCAACCACCTTACTTTATGGCTTTTGAAGGCTTTATCTCTCCGCTATACGAACATCTTTGACTTTATGTTATCGCCCACTCTGAAATAACCGGCTTGCCTATTCGGGAGTCTTATTTTGGATATATTTCAATCAATAGTGTACTCCTGCTGATTTCGCTCCTTCATTACGGCAAATACCGCATGCGGTGCACTTGGTGAGCAATGAACTCCTGCAATTGCAGGGCATCATCTGCTGCGTAGATACCGCTCACCTCAACACTGGTGACCAGAAATAGATGGTATTTGCTTGGAACTAACAATATGTTAACGGCTTTATAAGTGTATTCTTTCAATCGCTATTTAAGTGCCTTCCAAGTTAATGGGTGTCCATCACATTATTCGTAGCCTGATACCAGGTGACCTCTACCTTGATCCTGGATACTACGCCTTTTTAACTGCACCAAGATTTTTCACAGCACACATAGAGTTTCATTCAGTACTACCTATTGCTATTAAACCCGGCGAAGCCAATAGATTGATAAAGATCCATGTGAAACATGCAGAATAAAAAAGCCCTCCGCCCTACCCCTCATTGATTCCATAGAGAAGAATTTTAAGCTTACACATAAAGCAACTCAGAAAAGAAGAAATGCTTTATGATTATTATTTAGGAGGAATTTAAATAAGACTGCCTATTTGAAGTCACACCCTGAAACTTTTGAGCGGGGATGAATACATCGCCTCCTCCGAACAATATAATGTATAAGTTTAGAACCAACACGGCTTGCCATCTTATAGAAAATTGAGTGAATTATCGGCTAAAAATCGTTACATTTTTAAAAAGGTACAAACATTTTTCATGCCTTTATATTCAATCGATTTTAGCCACAAAAATTCTTAAACTTTTCCAGCACACTGCGAAAGCTTCTCTATACTCTGCTCAGCCAGCTGGATACTCGACACTTAAAGCATTCCCTCTATTATTGGCACCTGATTTACTTCTAGCTGGTCAAATTGTTAATGGGGCTTTATCAAGTCTCAATACTCTCAACCCAGAAACCATGAAATACCTGGACGATAGATTTTTATATCGATAAAGGCCTACTCAAGGAGTACGTTCATGTACCAGCCATATGCATACGCTCAAGGGACTTTTGGACAGCCACTTAACTACGCTATTCCTCCAATCAACACAGTCGCAGGATTCACCAATATATTCCCTCATCATGCTGTACCACAACTGAGCCCCCAAGGTTTCCTGGGTGATTTGGTGAGTCGGGCGGCGCCATTAATTGGCGGTATTGTTGGTGGACCTCAAGGCCAGCTGATCAATTCCCTCGGCGGTCTTGGTCAATTGCTTCCCTTCCAAGCATTACCACAAATTCAGCCTCAACTTACCCAGCCATTCATTCCTCAGGGATATATTGGAGAATTAATCAACCGGGCAGCGCAACAATTTGGGGGCTATTTGGGTGCACCCCAAAACCAATTTGTGAATGCTGTGAATAACCTCAGTCAGTTGCTGCCTTTCCAGGCTGCGCCACAATATACGCCCCAGGGTTTCCTAGGAGAACTGATAAACCGCGCTGCGCCGGTAATTGGCAACTACATTGGTGGCCCACAGGGCCAACTTCTCAACAATGTTGCGCGACTAGGTCAGCTACTGCCATTTCAGGCCATGCCTCAGTTCGTTCCACAATTAACGACACAGCCCTATTTAAATCAGTTTACCCCTGTTCCCCAGATTCAAGAGCAGCTGGGGACCCTCCCTGCTCAAATGATGAACCCAATGACGGGTATCGGCCATACATTGCCATTTCAGGTAATACCACAGACTCCATATCAAGGATTGCAAAATTTAAGTGGTATCGGCCAGGCATACCCATTCCAGGCCATGCAGCAGCCTAACTCACCCCTACAGCAGCAATCCTATTTACACTAATCAAACACTGATTCTTGGTGGCGGATTTTCCGCCACCAGTTTTATATAACTTGCCCCGGCATTCTTTAAGTTGATCGTTATCAGAGAAAAATAATGAAAAAATTTGAGCAGTATGTGGCTGTCCCTAACCGCAAGGTATTAGCTACCGCCATAGAATTGGAGGAGCTGGCACGCGAGGCAAAAAACTGCCCAGATGTGAAAGAAGTCGTCTTGCGCAAAAGCAATGTCACACTACGAGCTACACCAGATGCAGTTGAAAACTTAAGAAGGAAATTAGGCGGGAAAGTGATCATAGATCCAGACAGCCCTATTCAGCCAATCGGCTAATATTGAATACCCTCTCGATTCATTACTTTCGGACGTTAAGTACACGCTAAAAGTCAGCACCGCACTGAAAGCGAAGGAACACAAACATGACTGAATCCCGACAAGAAAAGGCCGCAGGAGAACCTTCGGTCGAGGTTGCAGAGAAGGTCGAGTTACTTATTTCTCCCCGCCGGAGCCAAGTGGCCAAGTCTATGGGAGTCCAGCTATTAAACGCTGGCTCAATGCACAATATAATTTCAACTATTGCCAGGCAGCCCGGTTGTGAAGTGCTTCGCGAAATTAGGCCAGGTAGAAAGCTAAAAACACTTTCAACTGCAGATGAAGCAACAAACATCTACAAAGTGCGTATGGATGTTGATGCTGCCGCTACTCTCTACCAAACGGCCCCTCCCAATATTGCCGTTGAACTGGATTCATTACTTTCTTATGGGCAAGCTAATTTTGCACCAAGTTTTACTGCAATTTTTGCCCAGCAGCCCGGTCTCTTGCGTGAATATCATGCTAAGGCCCAACAAGTCCGGCTCCGAGTGGTCGGCTCAAAGGGTGAACCGATTCGGGATGCTCAAGTAATTGTAGAAAGTGCGGGCTTCCCACAAGAGGGCGTAACCAACAACAAAGGGGAAGTGGCGATCAATATTTTCGCCCAGAGTGGCGGGGCCCAGATCAAATCCCTTCTTATCCGCCCCTCTAAAGATTTCTGGAATAAATATATTCGTTGCCCCTCACTTTCTCTGACAGGAGTAAATCTGGTCAAATTGCACTCACTAAGCGAGGCAATCCCCAGCTTTCCAAATAACGCTCCCTATGGCTGGGGGCAAAAGTACATGGGCTTAGATCAACTTCCCGATGAATATACCGGTAAAGGTATTAAGATCGCCATCATTGACTCGGGGGCCGATAACCAACATCCAATACTCTCGCATCTAAAAAATGGCATTGATGTCACTAATAATTACGACAGCAAAAGCTGGGCAGAAGACATTGTCGGACATGGAACCCATTGCGCAGGTATCATTGCCGGCCAACCCTCTGGGACTGATGCTATACGTGGCTTTGCACCAGAAGCCGAAATTTATGTATTTAAAGTCTTCCCTGGCGGCCAATTTAGTAGCCTGATTGATGCAATCGCTCACTGCATTGAAATAGGTATTGATGTGATCAATATGAGCCTGGGGAGCACAGATTCATCAGAAGCCGTTGAACAGCAAATTGAAGATGCTGTGCAACATGGTATCGCCTGCATTGTTGCCGCTGGCAATTCTGGCGGCCCTGTTCAGTATCCTGCAAGATCCCCCAATGTTATGGCTGTAGGGGCGATAGGAATGCTCAATGAATTTCCAAGAGACTCCTGGGATGCTCAAACCGTTATTCCATCAACCGTTACTGCAGATGGTGTTTTCTTACCCGCCTTTAGTTGCCATGGACCAGAAGTATCAGTAGCGGCTCCGGGAGTGGGTATTGTGTCATCGGTACCAGATAAAGGATTTGATGTACAGTCAGGCACGTCCATGGCAGCACCTCATATCACTGGTCTGGCTGCCCTGCTACTTGCCCACCACCCATTATTTAAAACCACTTTCAGACAGCGTGATATTTCGCGTACAACCGGCCTCTTCCAACTGATCCGAACACTAACATCACCAATGAATCTTGGGGCAGATAGAGTAGGAGCCGGTGTTCCCAGGCTATTTGGTATTGATTCTCTATTCGAGTCAGCCAAAGAAATGGCAAAAACCGAAGGTATTGGTGTATCTGCCGCCCAGCCCACAAGCCCACATACTTCTCCTTATACCGGATATAGCGTGCCGCCAATGCAAGGGTATGCGGGGGCTGGAGCAAACTGGTCCGGCCATCAGTTTGTCCCGGCCTATTACGGGGCAGAGGTTAGCGGAATGCCCCCCCAACAACCAGTGATGGGTACTTTCCCAGACGGCTTCGCCTTTGCCTATGGAATGCCCTTTATGGATCCACGCTCCATTCGTTATTGGTAGAAACATCCACAGAGGCCACGGGAACCTGTGGCCTCTGTACCTACGTCATTCCTCAATGCTTGCGCATGGGCCATTTTCCCTACACACAGCTTGAATAAAAATCAACCACCCTTTCCCCTATCAACATTTTTCGGCGGCGCTTTTCTACATAACACAACCTCTAGTGACATATTGGGTTGTACTTAAAATATACCACTTACATTGATAACGTCTTTATAAGTGTATTCTTTAATCCGACTTAATAGTCAAATTTGCTTCTACATGCACTAACCAGACGCACCGGAACGAATGATTAAACCCAGGTGCCGTGACTCATTTGCTTGATGGCGACATCTCGGCACCTGTAGGCTTGCTCATTGTCCAAATTGGAACTTGTTGGATTTTCTGCCAGATAATGATGCGTAAACAACTTCTCTCTTTGTCTTTGTTTGTTCTTATCCTTTCACCGGTTTCTAGGGCATATGAGCTCTTATACACGGCAAAAATCGACCCTGAGAGTAAGAGGGCCTTGGTTGAGGTAGCTCTGAGCGGTGAAGACGTACCCAGTAAGCTAACCCTGAACCTGGCTTCAGGCCGTTATAAGGACCTGAAGAGCGCGCAGCCTTTGGAAGAAAAGGAAGGAAATGCTATTTGGCACACCGCCGGCAACGAGGCAAAACTCCGTTATAGTTTTGTTATCAATAACCAAAGGAAAAACGGTGGTTATGATTCACGCATTACCAAAGACTGGGCAATTCTACGCAGCGATAAATTAATTCCGCCAATTTCTGCTACCAGCCGAGGACGGGCCACGGATACCCGCCTGAAGTTAGAGATGCCTGAAGGTTGGTCTTCCGCTCTGCCCTACCCTCAAATCGAAGAAAATCTCTATCAAATATCCGACAAAAAGCGACGTTTTGTCAGACCAAAGGGATGGATGATTGTTGGTAAGATCGGCAGCCGCCAGGATTTGATTGCCAACACAGATACCAGAATTTCCGGCCCTAAGGGGCAAAACATCCGTCGACAGGACATTCTTGCATTTCTCAATTGGAATCTGCCAGAACTTAAAAAAATTTTCCCTCTATTTCCAGACCATTTATTGATCGTTACCGCTGATGACCCTATGTGGCGAGGGGGATTATCCGGGACGCGCTCATTATTTATGCATGCCGATCGGCCTTTGATCAGTGGAAACCGCACCAGTAGCATGATCCACGAGCTAGTACATGTTGGAACAGGTATCCATGGAGATGACCAGAGTGACTGGATTGTGGAGGGCCTTGCAGAATTTTACTCCCTTGAAATTTTAAGAAGAACTGGTGGCATCAGTGATGACCGCTACCAAGAGGCAATGGATAAACTGATTAATTGGGGAAAAAAGGCCCCCACCCTATTGGTGAAACGCTCCTCAGGGCCAGTTACAGCGCGGGCAGCGGGAGTTATGCTGGAACTCGATAAAGAGATTCGTGAAGCAAGCGACGGTAAAGCCAGTATTGATGAGGTTGCGAAAGCACTCGCGAGTACCCGTGGCGAAGTGACTTTGGAACGCTTTCGAAAGCTGTCAGAACAAGCAGCTGGTAGACCCGTAAAAGCACTGGCCTTAAAAAACCTCACCGAGAAAAATTCTAAGGACATCAAACAACAGATAAAAAAAAGCCCTGACGACGGGGGGGGAGAGCGTCAGGGCCAAGACCATTAGGAGTGAAACTTGGAGGATTTCATCCTTGCTACACTACGGGCAAATACCATCCTGGTGTGCCCTACCGGCATTGCATAACACGTTTGGGGGGAGACATGTTAGCCAGATAAAGACAGTATCGAACACCCTCAATGGATTGCCAGCAACCCTTCCAATAAATTAAGAACAAATGGAAATAGCTTCATTGGCAACCGCACTAAAAGTTATTAAGTCTATTGCCATAAGGTCATCCGTGAACTTTCCAGACTTTTTTCCTCAAGTTTTACAATTTGTTGAAAACAACGCTTGACTAATCTCTGATAGTCCATAGAATAGCGCCCACTTACGCAGCCAAGGGCACGTAAGTATAAGAAAACGCTAGGATTTTTCAGATTTATCAGATAGAATTCGCAGCGTTCTCATCCACACAAGATGTGGAACAAAGGCTAGGTGGCAGAGTGGTCATGCAGCGGACTGCAACTCCGTGTACGCCGGTTCGATTCCGACCCTAGCCTCCATTTTTCCTTTTCATTGCAGAATCCTGTGAACTGCATTGAACGTGAGGATCCAGGGAAGAGCAAAAGTGCTAAAATCCCACCTCGCAAAGGAGCTGCCCGGGTGGTGGAATTGGTAGACACAGGAGACTTAAAATCTCCCGGCTTCACGGCCGTGCCGGTTCAAGTCCGGCCCCGGGCACCACACATCCCTTCAGAATCAACAAGTTAGATACCTTTTGGTGCAAATTTGGTGCACCCATTCTCAAAATTGATTCTTAAATAATTGTCCTCTCCTCATGTATCTTTTTTATAGTGTTACTGAGCTTCCCCCCTTGATCACTTTATTTGAAATTCACCCAACTCTGTAATCACAGACGTAAAATAATCTAGCCACTAGACATCAATACTGCCCAGTTTAATAATTTGCCGATGTCAAAAAATGGATGGACGTATGGCTGAATTAGACTTAAAGGCGGCATGGGCAAGGCTTGTAAACTGGTGGTCGCCGAAGGGGCCCATTGAGAAGCGCACTCTTTGGCAGACAGGCAGGTTTAAGACGGTTTTTTTCATTCCCCTGCTCACGGCGATTATCTCCGCTTCATGGATAGCCGCTCGGCTTGACCTTCCCTTGGATCCATCTTATGTCGGCTTAAATCGACTCTTCGAAATCTATAAATTCCCTATCGCTGCTCTTGCTCTTGCGCTGCCACTTACAGCATTCGTAGCGACAAACCATAGGTCAGCTCAGTCTGCCGAGAGTCTAAAAAGAGCGGAACTCCAAAACTCTTTCTCAAATTATTTTACCCACAGAAAGGAATTCTTCGATTTACTTTCACAACTTGAAACAGACCTCAAGATTACATTTTCTGATACGGGCGCACTCTATCAGAATTGCTTTCCAAGAAATAAAAAATCCGATTTTAATATTGATCCTGCGGGCCTTAATGAAGATACCGCCCAACCTTACCTGCTCTATTTAGATGAAGAATTCGAAAGTGCCGAAATGAAAATTGCCTATTCTGAGGTACCTTTTACTCAAGAAAAAGTAATAGAAATTTATGATATCTACTCAGCATTATCAGACCAGCTATTTTTTCAAGTAAAAGATGGGGTCGAGATAAACAATGGTGCAAAGATAGGATTTTCTAACGAAGATCCTTTAACCCACAGACGGTTAATTAGTAAAGTATTGATCCAACTTGGAAGATTTTCTGATATTGACTGTTTTAATGCCCGCAAAACCCATCACTGTACGGATTTTGATACTGCTGCCAGGATATACTTCAAACCAGAAAATAATTGTCACTCCCAAGAAAGCAAACCCATAGACACCCCTGTTGAAGTTTAATTACTTAACGCTTGAAATTACCAGGCTAAGTTGTATTTCTTAAACAACTCAAGTCACCACCCTCGGCAAATCCCCCTATCGGGTGGTATAGGCAGGCGATGTAAACGCCTGCCGCATCTTCCACTTTTTCTGGATACCCTCGGCTACTAGAAACAGCGTCCCGTGACCAAGCTTTTTATTGATCCGGTCCATCGTCTACATGGTTTCCCCTTCCCTGCCCCATTTCCCTGACTGAGGGCACGGGGGATTATTACGCCTAGCCCGGCTGCCGCTTTCATAAAGCGGCAGCCGGGAGGCCATCAATCCGCAATGGCTTCTCTTACCAGCCGCACGATCACCCCCGTGGCACCGGTGGAGTATGGGGCCGCGCTGCGACTGTAGTAATTGGGCTCATGGGGTAAGGCATGTAGAAATACATGTAAGACTGTAAACCTCCACTTTGGCACCTAATTCCCGCAGGATAGCCATTACTCTGTGGGAGATATCGCCATTCAGAGTAATTTCTAGAGAAGGTCGCACCAGATGAATGTGCAACCAGCACAGGACTCAGGAAGTACATCAAGTTATTAAATATTGAGATTTTTTTGCTTAGCATCAAAGTTGCGTTATGAGATAGTTGCTATAGATCTATAGAAATATGACGCAAAATATATCAATTTTTGTAACTCATTAATTTTATTTCCTTTTATTTTGATAGAGCCAAACTCAATGGGAAAAGTGAATTACAAAAGGTTGAACCTCTTCACGAATATCTTATTATGCGATGACATTCATTTGATGCGACACCTATCATGCATATCTCTCAGTTCTCAACAGGCTGTGGTGCGCTCGTGGAAGGCATACAGCTAGCTAATTTATCTAGTAACGAGCTAAGCGACCTACGCCAAGCTTTCGCTGATCATGGCGTGCTATTTTTTCGCAACCAGTCTCTATCCCCTGAGGAGCACCTGACCTTCGCCCGCCGCTGGGGCGAAATTGTCATCAATAAGTTTTTTACCCACACTCAGGAATATCCAGGCATCGCTGAAGTACGCAAGGAGAAAGATCAGGAAACCAATGTAGGCGGTGGCTGGCATACTGATCATTCTTATGATCAGGAACCAGCCCTCGGCTCGATTCTGGTTGCCAGAGAATTACCCAAATCCGGAGGCGATACCCACTTCGCCAACCTACAAAAGGCGTACGAAAGTCTTTCCAATGGGCTAAAGCAAACACTGGAAACACTTAGGGCCGTACATTCCAATGTCCACGTATATGGTGAGGATGGTTACTACCAATCAACAGATTTGTCATCACAACTAGGGGGCGTCAACGAAGTTGGAGAAGCGATTCATCCGGTGGTAATCCAGCACCCCGATAACGGGCGCAAGATTCTCTATGTAAATCCAGGGTTCACACTGCGCTTTGAGGGATGGACACCTGAGGAAAGTAGACCTCTATTGAACTTCCTATTTGCCCACGTGCTCACTAATGGCTATACATGCCGCTTCAATTGGGAGCCGGGCTCAGTCGCATTTTGGGATAACCGCTCTACCTGGCATTCTGCCGAAAATGATTATCAGGGACAGTTCCGCCTAATGCACCGTATCACTCTTGCCGGAAGAGCATTAGAAGCTGTCTGACCAGAGTTTGGGGCGTCGCAGTTCACCGGTCAGTGAAAAGGTTCGGCTGCGCCCCAGGTAGCCTCCTCACACTGGTCGGGGCTTTAATCATCAACGGTTAAGTATGTGTCATTAGCGACTATTAAAAAAGGCAACTTCTAGACAAAGCTCGACCCCCGAGAAGTATCCAGTTACTCCACCTTCCTCTAGTGATTTCTCTACACACCTGGCCCTACCCTTTAACCGACTCTTATCTACTGGATTTGATTAGTGTCTTGCACCGCCGCTAAACTTAGATGAAAGCGAAAGGGTTCTTATCATCTAATTTCGAACAAGTGGCTGAAACCAGCTGGTCAAAAAAATGCATAACGCAAGAGCGATAAAAAATATGACTATTGATTCTGTTTGGAAAGAATATCGTTCAGCCCTGCGAGCTTTTCTCAGCTCAAAGGTTTCATCTGCCGATGCAGTTGATGATCTGCTCCAAGAGATCCTGATAAAGATTCACAGGAATCTCCATACAGTAAGGGATCAAAAAAGTATCAAATCTTGGCTATTTCAGATAGCCAACAGGACAGTTATTGATTTCTACCGTGAAAATGGAAGGCTCAAGGAAGTAGAACTCGAAGACAACTTGTTGTTACCTGAAGAGGATTCAGAAACGCAGCGTAGGTTATCAGCCTGTATAGAGCCTTTTGTTAACGCGCTCCCCCAGGAGTCAGCTGCTCTACTAAAGGCTATTGAACTGGAAGGTCAGTCACAAAAATCTTATGCGACAGAGCATAAAATCCCCTACTCCACCTTAAAATCCAGAGTACAAAAAGGTAGAAGCCAACTGCGCAAACTATTTGAGGACTGCTGCCATTTCACTCACGACAGCCATGGAACAGTGATCGATTATGTGCCGAAATCAAAACACCATAAAAATTGTTAAATAGTTTCGTCTTTTTCAAAAAGCCTCCGTCATATAAATACAAACCAATGACGAGGACGAATTATGATCAAGGTTGTCAGCTTTAAAATATGCCCTTTTGTTCAGCGAGTAACCGCCCTTCTTGAAGCAAAAGAGATTCCCTATGAAATTGAATACATTAGCTTGAATGATAAACCTCAGTGGTTCCTGGATATCTCGCCCACTGGCCAGGTACCAGTTCTGATCACCGATTCTGGGGAGGCCCTCTTTGAGTCCGATGCGATTGTTGAGTACTTAAATGAAATAGCCCTACCTCTAGAGTCAGGGCTCACTCCAGAACAACGTGCGCGCGACCGAGCCTGGAGTTACCAGGCAGCAAAGAACTATTTGCTACAGTGCTCTGCTCAGCGTAGTAAAGATGAGCAAACACTGGCTGAGCGCAGCGAAAAACTGAGCAAAGTTTTTGAGCGAGCTGAAAAGGCTTTAGGACAGGGGCCATTTTTTAAAGGCGCGACGCTAAGTAATGTCGATATTGCCTGGCTACCACTTCTTCACCGAGCTGCCATTATCAAAGCACGTTCCGGGTACGACTTCATTGTCGACTACCCAAAAGTAAAGGCATGGCAAACTGCCATTCTAAATACTGGATTGCCAGAAAAATCAGTACCTGAAGATTTCGAAAAGCTCTTTACAGATTTCTACCTATCAGAAAATACTTTTCTTGGAGGTAACAAGGCAAGCACCCACAATCTAGATAACTCTTGCGCCAATGGGAGTTGCTGCTAATTTTCTCTACCGCACGCCCCTTGAAAGAGGGGCGTACAAAGAGAAAGCGTCTCAATTTACCTAGCACAAACATACTACATAACTCGAATAAATCATTAGTCCTTGTCATTTTATTCACTGCAACTACTTCGGAGCTCATAGTAGTCAACAAGTCAAAGCAACCCTATTTACCCTTGATGTTACAATGTTATGCGAGATCGGATATTTCCAGATGTCTGGATTAATATCTAGATGAAGTTAAATTGTTAGGAGATTGTCAGGCTCCGAACAAATGGATAGTGATTCACATGCCCTTCAAGAATCACCATCTCCCGAATACATCCCAATAACTCTGATCCAGTTCTTACAGGTTGGAATGACAACTCTCTCTCGAATAACCTCAGAAAGTAAATTTCAATCCCCTTGGGGTAAGTTCTTCAGGAAAAAGTCTCGCATATTTTCACCCATGACCTTTCGAATTTCCTCTTCAGTGAACCCTTGACTTAGCATTTCTGCGGTCAAAATCCCCAAATCACCAGCATCAAAAGAAACTTCAACAGTGCCATCATAATCTGAACCAAGGGCAACATGATCAACCCCTAATAGATCTATGGCATAGCGGATTGTTTTAACAATATTGTGAGGGCTATTATCACATACCGCTTCTTCCCAAAATCCAATGCCGATCAAGCCCCCTTGATCGGCAATCTCCTTCATTAGGTCATCGCTAATATTCCGCGGCGAATCACACATACCTTTCAGGCCAGTATGAGAAATAATTACAGGCCTTTTGGTCAGAGCCAACACATCCCTCACAACAGGCTCTGAGGAGTGGGCTACGTCGATAACAATTGAACGTTTATCCATCTCCTGCACAGCTGACCGACCAAACTCTGTTAAACCAGCCCCACTTTGCCCATGCAGAGATCCACCCAGTTCATTGTCAAAAAAGTGCTGTAATCCCATCACTCGAAAACCGGCCTCATAAAGGCGGTCAATATTGGATAACTCACCCTCTAATGGGTGGGCCCCTTCAATACCAAGAATTGCTGCGAGGGTGCTAGCGCCTTGTTGCCGGGCCTGGAGGATTTGCCTCAGATCTTCCGCATTACGCACAATGCGAAATTTCTCGGGAGAAGATTCCTGTAGCTTAGTAGCCCTTTCAGAGTGAAAAAGTGCCCGCTCCAACAAGCTATTCCATGTTCGCGGCGGCCAACCTTGAGCAATTGCCAGTAAGGTTATATTGTCACCAGCACTAGCAGAGTTTTCATTTAAGTTCATGCCCCGGGGAGACTTAGTGACAGAGGTAAAAACCTGCATTCCCAAATTACCACGCCGTGCCCTGGGTAGATCCAGATGGCCATAGTTTACCTCCTTTGACAAATCACGAGACCAGAGGAAGCTATCTGCATGCAAATCACCAACAATGAGTGATCTATGCAAAGCTTCAGCTTGTTCGGGAATTTTAGGGGGCTCACCAACACTAATCTTGTTTAAACTTCGCTCAATTCCTGGCAGCAAAAGCCATTTCCAGCTCGCGAACAATATTAATGCCACTGCTGTCAAACTTATAAGCCAAGTCTTCATTATGATTTCCTGATGCCAGTAGTCTTGTACACGATTGGGGTTATAACCTGAGACGTTGCGGCATGTCAGGAGCCAGCTAGGTTTGGAAACACTCAACGATCAATTAAAAGTCAATACGCTCAAAATACACACACAACATCACCTTAATCTGGTGTCCAGGTCAATATTTAGGAAAACCAAGGAATCATAGTGACAAATTATTATCGATTTATTCTAATATTGTTGATTACAGTACTATTTAGTGGCTGTGCGGCACTTTCACCGAGCTTCCAAAAACCTGAAGTAGAAGTGGTCGCCGTGGAACCTCTTCCTACAAGAGATGGCAATAATCTCAGATTTCGAATTCACCTTCGCGTTTTCAACCCAAACAATAGTGAATTGGCACTCTCCGGTCTTTTCTACACTCTGCGGCTAGGTGGGCATAAGGTTTTGACGGGAACCTCAAATAACCTGATGCCCATCGCCCCCTACGGCCAGGATGATATCGCTGTGGATGCAACAGCTAGCATAGTCGGCTCAATCTTTGCCGCTGTAAACCTCATTAACTTAAATCAGCACTCAATACCCTATGAACTAGAAGCAAAAATAGGCTTGCGTAAATCACTACTTCCCTCAATTAAGGTGAATAGAAGTGGGGTCATTCACTTGAACCAATATCGGTAACTCTTTCGCTTGATTTACTACTTGTCGGTCTGTGGAGGGCCGCCTGCTTGCCCTCCTCAATACTCACCCGCTAAATTTGCTTGGTAAGGATCAGGGACATTACAAAGTTACCCATTGGTGCACTGTTATGACTGAGGAACCCCTCGTCAGGATGGGACTGGGACTCATAAATTTTTGTGTTATACCTGATATTCAAGCCGAATTCGTAAGAGTTTCGACCAAAGAAAGCGCCGATATTCGCAAACGTCACCTCCTTCTCAGGGGTGACACCATAGCTGAAGATTTTTACTCCTCCCTTAGTCTTTGAATTGCCCTCCATCAATACATTCCTTTGAACAGTTCTATGCTCTAACCCAGCCTGTAAATACCAGTAACGCCCACCCTCAAGGGGGGAGGACGCGGCACTAAAGGCGGGTAAAGAGCTTCCCAATAAAACTCGCACCCCTGCACCAAAGTCCCTGACGATATTACCTGTTTTCCAACGAAGGTAAGGCACTAGTCGATAGCTTGTGCCCCATATGACATTCTGGAGTAAGTGATAATCTAACTTAAGCTCAGGCATCAGCCCCCATTCATTGAAGACCTGGGAATCCCATCCTTTGGGGGGAGAAGACGAGACAATCCAGTGCATAAATTTCTGTGTTTGGCGAGCGCCCGCTCTAGAGCCGACTGTTCCGGCATCAAGTGTTAAATCAATCATCCACTGATTTAAAATTTGATATTTGTATCTTATGCCTAAATAGCTCCAACCTGCATAGGGATGCTCTTCATTAATGGGTTCAGATCTACCAAGATGATCTGGAGTATAAATCTCCTGACCAAACCTCAAGGTGTAGGGCTTTCCTATAGGGCTCCAACGAACAAAGAAACCGCCTGTATAGTCTCTGTCTGTCTGGAAAAGTGCATCATTTACTAGTTCAAGCTGTAACTTCCCTTTTGGTGAGTCATCCGCACAAAGCATTGAGGCGTGGCAGACAGACAGCAAACCGACAATAGAAGCTGAAAGTTTTTTTCTATTAATAAGCACCCTTAACCTGCCTCTCGAATGATTGAACCAGTTTGTCCAGATCAAAATCCGGTGATTAATGCCCCCAATCCCCAACCTTATCGGCCCCAGGGATTTGAAACTCCAGGTATTCCTCAATGCTAAATGGCATTTCTTCCACGACTGCTCGAACTCGTTGGCCAATGGCTTTGGTCTCAGGGCGCGCATTGGCAAGCCCGGTGTAGGGGATACCCTTTCCGCTTGGCACATCAGGATACTTTTTCTTAAAGAGCCGATGCCGTGCAACCATATGATTGAACTGCCCTTGGGTGTATATCAAAGGCACTAATTGCGGATATTCCTCACGCGGGTCCATGTAAAGATCGTAGTAGGCCTCTGGCATCCCTGAAGACGCAACCTCACCAGCGCCTATCCAGTGACGCTTATAGCGCCCTTTTACCGTAGCTCCTAGTTGGTTGCCGGTATAGATAAAGACATAATCCCGACGACTATGGGTATCGCCATTTAGCAGCAGTGCAGTCTGATCCAAACCATCCACCACTCTGTCGGTTGGAATATACTCAGAGGCGCCAGCAAGCCTGGCAAATGTGGTGTACAGGTCGGCGATATGAATAATATCTCCCACTACCTGGCCGGGTTGAACCATACCTGGCCACCAGGCAAAGGCTGGGACTCTTACCCCTCCTTCAGTGAAATCCCCTTTGCCTCCCCGATATAACATGGGGAGCATACCCCAACCCGCAGGGGGACTGTGCACCATGGGACCATTGTCTGCCATGGCTACAAAGAGAGTGTTTTCTGCGATACCCAGCGCTTGTAGCTCCGCCATTAACTGGCCGGCGAAGTCATCCACTGCGGGAAATGAATCCGCCACCATCAAACCAGAAACGGATGGCTTGGGCATAAAGGCAGCCATAAAATTCAAAAAATTAGGCCAGTAGGCCACAAAGAAAGGCTTGTTGGCTTCGGCGTTCTTACGAATGAATGCTATGGTACGACGCTCCGCCTCGGGGTCGAACTTGCTGAAACACTCATTGGAAGTGCCGCACCACTCCCTACCAGGCTGTCCTTTTTCACCTTCAATATTCATGACCCAACCGGTGGGAACCAAACCGGGATTATCCAGGCGATAAGGGTCGGGAGGGTATATCTCAGGAAACATACCCAGCACCGCATTTACGGCATTAGCTTGAGGGTTAAAGAGAGAGGTTATCTGGTTCATTGGGGTAAATAACGCCTCATCAAACCCCTGGTTGTGCAAGTAGCTCTCCTCAATATCTCCCAAGTGGCCTTTCCCAAAGAACCCAGTGGCATACCCGGCTCTGGACAGCACCTCCGCAATGGTTACTTCCTCAGCACGAAGCCCAGAAAATTCATGGGGCATCCCCACAGCCCCCATGCCATAACGCACCGGATGGCGACCGGTAAGCACAGCAGCGCGGGTTGGGGTACAGGAAGGTTCAGAGTACATGCGAGTAAAGTTGATACCCTCTGCGGCCATCTTATTTAAGTTGGGTGTTGAGTAACCGAAATTTTTTTGTAATGCAGGAAATCCAACAGCGCCAAAGGCGGTGTCATCCCAGAGAAGGAAAACAATATTGGGGGGCTGCCCATATTTATCCCGTAGAGCCTGTAACCGCCTGGTTATTTCTGAGTCTTCTTGCTGCCAGCGCTCACCATTTTGCATTTTCAACACATAGTATTCAGCGTCATGTACTATCTGTGCCTGCACAGGCATCCAGCTCAGAAACACCAGTAACCCGATCAAGATTTGCCTCACTTTCACAGTCCATCCTCCCTCAGTAAGTGTGGCTGGAAGTGCAATACTTTTATTAACAGTGTTACAACCCCAATGCATCACTCTAGAAGAAAGGTGTCATAGGAGCGCTATAAGTGGCGACAACTAGAAAGTTTTTATGAGTGGCCAGGACTTACAGAGGCCCTGCGGTTCTGCCAGAGTGGAAAGAATTTAAGTCGTGGAGGGATAGGTGCCCCACAGGATGCAGAAGGGCACCTAAAATAACAAGATTGGCAATAACAGGGATCTAGATCACAGAGACTTATGATTATCAGCCATCAATACAGGCCAGGCTGCTCGTAAGTACATCACCATGGTCCAAAGGGTCAGAGCCGCGGCAATATACAGCAGTAGATAGCCCAGCGTTTCCATTACAGGAAAGTCGCGAACATCAAAAGCAAGAAGAACTATGATTGCCGCCATTTGTGCGGTTGTTTTTATCTTCCCGACATAGGACACAGCGACACTACTGCGCTGCCCCAGTTCTGCCATCCACTCGCGCAAACCTGAGACCGCGATCTCACGGCAGATAATAATGGCTGCAGCCACCGTGAACCAGGCACTTTTGTGCAGGCCCACAAGTAATACAAGCGCAGTAGCCACCATTAACTTATCTGCAACAGGGTCAAGAAAGGCGCCAAAGGCAGTGCTCTGATTAAGTTTCCTTGCCAGGTAGCCATCAAGCCAGTCGGTAACTGCGGCAGCTGAAAAAATAACTGCAGAAGCAATGTAACTCCACTTATAAGGTAAATAGAAAACCAAAACCAGGACAGGTATCAGTGCGACGCGAAGCAGTGTAAGTTGGTTGGCGAGTGTCATACTTTTCTCTGTTCTTGCGGAGGGCGTACGTTATCAAGCTGTGGGACAAATTGAAACGCTCAATGAGAAACCCGGAGAAAAAATCCGCCGCCTGTGCCCTGCATTTTTACTCGTGATGTAGTGCCGAGTATATATCCTGCGCAAGCTTGCGACTGATGCCATCTACACTAGCAATTTCTGTCACTGTAGCCTTCTTAATTTCCTGAAGACCGCCAAAATGGCGAAGCAATGCGCGTCTACGTGCAGGGCCCACGCCAGCAATACCCTCCAGAGGAGACTCCCTTCGTTTTTTGTCACGCCGCGCGCGGTGCCCGGTAATTGCAAATCGATGGGCCTCATCTCTAACCTGTTGAATCAGGTGCAATGCCGGGGAGTCCGCCGAAAGTACCAGTTCCTGATTACTGGAAACGATATGTAAGGTCTCAAAACCTGCTTTACGGGTAGTGCCCTTGGCCACTCCGATTATCTGAACACCTACAACGCCCAGGCCATTGAGGGTGTCCACCGCCTGACTGACCTGCCCCTTGCCACCGTCAATTAACAGGATATTAGGGAACTTACCCTCACCTCCCGATAGGCGCGTGTAGCGACGCTTAAGTGCCTGCCCCATTGCAGCATAATCATCACCAGCCTGAATGCCATCAATATTAAAGAGACGATAATCTGACTTAACTGGACCGCCTGAATCAAAAACCACACAAGAAGCAACCGTGGCCTCACCCGAGGAGTGGCTGATGTCGAAACATTCCAGCCGCTCAGGCAACTGTTCCAGTCCAAGCACTTCTTGAAGGGCCTCAAAACGACTAAACAACTTCTGCTGCGCTGCAGTGCGGCTACTTAAATTCTGCTGAGCCGCCTGCTGGGCCATTTCCACCCAGGTAGCGCGCTTGCCTCGCAGTTTATGGGTAACTGAAATGTCTCGCCCTGCCTGAGCACCGAGTGCCTGCTGCAGCGGAACCACATCTTCTATAGATTCCGAGGCTAGAATTTCACGGGGAATTTCTCTTGGACTACCGAGATAAAATTGAGCCACAAAGGCCGAAAGCAATTCAGGGTGGCTTAAGCCCAATCGCTCACTGGGGAAAAAGCTGCGACTACCAAGAATTCTCCCCTGTCGGATAAAGAGTACATGCACACAGCAGCTACCACCCTCGGTGGCAACACCATGGACATCAACATCCCCCGTATCACCCTCTGCCACTTGATCCGCTTGAAGACGCCGTAGTGCGGATATTTGATCCCTGAAGCGCGCGGCCTTTTCAAACTCCAACGCTCTTGAGGCTTCATCCATTTCATCGGCCAGTTCACGAATAATATTATCGCTCTTGCCAGTGAGAAACATTTCTGCGTGGCGTACATCCTGGCGATACTCCTCGGGACTGATGAAGTCTACACAGGGTGCCGTACAGCGCTCAATCTGATATTGCAGGCAGGGCCTGGATCGATTGCGAAACACGCTGTCTTCACAAGAGCGAATACGAAAGGTCTTTTGCAAAAAATTCAGGCTATCACGTACAGAAGAGGCATTGGGAAAAGGACCAAAATAGCGGCCTTTCTTTCGCTTAGCTCCACGATGGAGTGCAATACGAGGAAAAGTGTCAACACTGGAAAGAAAGATGTAAGGATAGCCCTTATCATCTTTCAGCATCACATTGTAAGGCGGACGCTGGGATTTAATCAGGCTTTGTTCGAGTACTAATGCCTCGGTTTCACTACGAGTAACAGTTACTTCGATGTTGCCGATCTTCTGCGCCAGCGCCATGGTCTTGGCTGTGAGCCCAGAACTGCGAAAATAACTGGCAAGCCGATTGCGTAAATTTTTCGCCTTACCCACATAAAGTATATGGTTACTGGCATCGAACATTTGATAGACGCCAGGCTTACGGGTAACTGTAGAGAGAAAACGCTTGCTATCGAACATCTGACAACCGGTCTTGCCGCTTCAGTAAATACACGGATATTAGAGCGCTGCTTCGGGGTCGAGTATCTGGTACTTGACGGCAAGCAAGGTCAATTCCACATCGCTGTTAATATTCAGCTTTTCAAATATCCGATAACGGTAGCTATTTACGGTTTTAGGGCTGACCGAAAGGGACTTGGCAATCTCAGCAACCTTGGCTCCATTCACAATCATGTCCGCAGTTTGCAACTCACGTTTAGAAAGTTTTTCAAAGGGAGAAAGGTTATCCGATTGACCTGAGACATTGCGCAGAGCCATTTTGGTAGCCATGGAGTTACTGATAAAAACTCCACCATTCATTACTGTATGAATTGCACGCACCATCTCTTCAAGATCTGCCCCCTTGGTCACATAGCCCATAGCACCGGCTTGCATTAGGCGGCCAGGAAACAGGTCGTCATCCAGGGCGCTAACAGCCACTACTTTGACTTCAGGACAGCGGTTTAACAGCTTGCGGGTAGCCTCCAAGCCACCCATTCCTGGCATTTTTACATCCATCAAGATGACATCAACCGCAGTCTCACGCACGAATTCCAGCGCTTCTTCGCCACAATTCGCATCGCCAACAACTTCAATATCCTCGACGTCACTCAACATGCGCGAAATCCCCATTCGCACAAGGTCGTGATCATCCACCACTAAGACTTTGATCAAGCTATCCCCAACTACGGATAAGTGCAGTGGCTACGCGGCGTACAATCCCCTCGCGCGTGCTCTTGAACTGCGTTCTTCTTTTTACTCACGGAGAAACTACTCCGCGCAGATCCTCCCCAAGAATCCAGTCGCAACATACCAGACAAAAACGCTACTGCAAAGCGCCACAACCGTCTCAAATGCTGTTTAACTGTTGTTTGGCCGCAGGATCTTGGCTTGTATATAGCGATTAATTATAACCTAGAAACGTAACAGCTAATCATTCTGCACTCAAGCCGGCCTTTGCCGCATGACTTGAGGAAACGAAAATTCAAGAAATAAAAAAAAAATTTGTACTTTGCAATAGTCAATAGATTTTTATATTCCTAACAGCTATAGCAGAATTCTTTATAGAAACCAGTATAAAGTGCTGTCATCAAAGCCAAACAGGACTTGGGGCTCGCACTTTGCGAATACTCGAAAGGCAGTTTATTTACTGAGCTTTAAGGGTAAAAGCGTGGCTCCGGCTCGAGGGAAACACCAAATTTTGAATGTATATCGGCAGCAATATCCTGAGCAAGCTGTACTAATTCACGGCCTGCTCCCCTACCAGGATTAATCAGCACCAGTGCCTGGCGCTCATGGACTCCAACCGCACTGCGCCGTAAACCACGCCAGCCAGCGCGATCTATTAACCAACCAGCGGCAAGCTTCCAATCCTCGCCGGCCGCGAAAGCAACTAGATCGGGATGCTCTGCTTTTAGACTCTGATAGAGATCCGTATCTACCACCGGGTTTTTGAAAAAACTCCCGGCATTGGGGATCTCAGTAGGCAAAGGCAGTTTGTTACTCCGGATATCAGTAACCGCTTGAGCAATCTGAGTAGGTGTCGGGTGGTTTGCATCCCAATTGTGCTGCGAAATATATTGGCGCAGTGCCGGGTAGTCTACGCGCGGCTGCCAGTCTTGTGGCAACTGCAAATTCACCTGGGTAATAATATACTGGTCGCGCAGACGCCCTTTAAAAACACTATCCCGATAGGCAAAACCACAATCGTCTTTAGTAAAATCGTGCAGCTCACCTGTGGCAACTTCCATAGCCTGCAAGCTTGTAAAGCGATCACACAACTCGATACCGTAGGCACCTATATTTTGGATCGGTGCCGCACCAATCTTACCGGGAATCAGTGCAAGATTTTCAAGTCCACCTATGCCACTGTTGACAGTAGCCATAACCAGCTGGTGCCAATTTTCCCCAGCCGCAGCTTCAATAGTATGCCCCTGACTATTGGGCTCTATTAAAAGTCCTCGCAAGTCGACCTGGATAACAAGACCTGGGAAATCATCGGTCAACACAACATTGCTACCCCCCCCAAGGGTAAGATTGGTAGTTTCTGTGTTCTGGCAAAGGTCAATGCCTCTCGCAGCTGATCCAGGTTTTGCACCCTGGCAAAGTGGGCGCTACGAGCCGAAATTGCCAAGGTGTTGTGGGGCTGCAGGTCAATATCAGTTTCTATCATGCAGGTAACTTTAACCGAGAAGCTCACGCATTCGCTGGAGATCCTGCTCGGTGTCTACACCACCGGGCACCTCCGCGCAGGCAACAGCCACATGAATATTCTCATCGTGATACAAAAAACGCAGCTGCTCTAGGGCTTCAAACTGCTCCAGCGGCGCCACTGGCCAAGTAACAAAACTTTGCAGCAGCGCTACACGATAAGCATAGATACCGATATGACGGCGCGGTTCCAACCCCTGCGGCAACTCATTTGCGTGCACAGCAAAGGCATCGCGCGGCCAAGGTATCGGCGCACGGGAGAAATAGCGGGCTAACCCGGATTGTGCAGCAACCACCTTAACAATATTAGGGTTGCGGAAATCCTCCACCGCAAGAATAGGTTCGCACAGGGTAGCCACACCGGCGCGGGTATTTTCCGCAAGGTTAGCGGCTACCTGATTAATTACCTGAGCGGGAATTAAGGGTTCATCCCCCTGTACATTCACCAGAATACGGTCATCGGCTAAACCCAGGTTAACAGCGACTTCCTGTAGGCGGTCAGTGCCCGATGCGTGATCAGCAGAGGTCATGCACACCTCACCGCCAAAGCCTCGAACTGCCTCCGCTACTCGCATATCGTCGGTGGCGACGATGACCCTCTCTGCATCACTCTCGCAAGCCCTCTCAAAGACATGCTGAACCATGGGTTTGCCGGCAATATCTGCCAAAGGCTTGCCCGGTAAACGACTGGAGCCAAAGCGGGCGGGAATAATGACATCAAATGAGTGTTTATTTTTCATCTTTGGAGAACTGTTGCAGGTGCTGGTGCACCTTCTGATAAAAAAGATCTGACAACTTGGCACGCACTTCCAGCGCCCACCAGTGACTCTCCCAGAAATCGCGACACTTCACCGCGTCTTTCATCGTCATAATCACTGGTGTCTCGCCATCGAAATGCAGCTCCTGGGGACTGAACTGGTGATGATCCGCAAAGGGCTGCTCCATCACCTTGTAGCCCATACGTTGCAGTGCGCGGAAAAAACGTTTGGGGTTTCCTATCGCTGCCACCCCATGGCAGGGGCCTGGCTCAGGGCCTGAGGTCAGGCGCAGCGTAGAGGTCTGATCAAGGTTAAACTGGTGCCAGCAGGCAGGCTCCAGAGTCATCTGGTATTCCAGTAGCGCACCGCACTGCTGTTTCACACTGGCTTCAGGCTCGCCATTACTCACCACCAAATCGACACTCTGTAAACGACTAATGGGTTCCCGCAAAGGGCCACGAGGGAGCATATGCCCATTACCGAGACCGCGACTGCCATCCACCACGCAGATTTCAAAGCTTCGCCAGAGGCTGTAATGCTGTAAACCATCATCAGAGAGGATCACATCACACTGGTGGTAATCAACTAACGCCCTCGCCGCTTCGCTGCGATTGGGAGAAACCATCACCGGTACCCCGGTGATCAAATGCAACATCAGCGGCTCATCACCGGATTCCAGAGGGTGAGACTGAGCAGTTACCTGGTAGGGATATTGCTCTGCACGACCGCCATAGCCACGGCTAACAATCCCGGGATTTTTACCCCGCTCTTTTAGCCAGCGAGCCAACTCTGCCACCAATGGCGTCTTACCGGCACCACCGACGGTGATATTGCCTACAACAATAACAGGTACCGATAGTGGTTCCGGTGGGGTGCGGGAACTGATCACCCTGCGCCGATTACTCACTCCGCTATAGAGCAACTCCAAAGGCGTAAGCAGAGATAAGGCAGGGCTTGTACCGTCTTTCTTGTACCAGCGCTTGTTGAACCAGTCTTCCAGTGACATCCAGTGCCCTAACCCATTGTCTGCTGTTGTAATAATGTGGCATATCGCCCACCGCGGGCGAGCAGTTCGCTGTGCTTGCCACTCTCTACGATACGCCCTTTCTCCATAACCAGGATTCGATCGGCACTTTCAATCGTACTGAGACGGTGGGCTATCACAAAGGTGGTGCGATTTTTCATAACTTCTGTCAGAGCCGACTGGATATGGCGCTCTGATTCATTGTCCAGTGCTGAAGTTGCCTCATCGAGAATCAATACCGGTGCATCTTTTAATAGCGCCCGCGCAATAGACAATCGCTGTCTTTGGCCACCGGAAAGCATCTGGGCATTGTCTCCCAATACAGTTTCCAAACCTTGAGGTAGCTCCTCAATAAAGTTAGCCGCATGCGCCAACTCGATAGCCCGCAAGACATTCTCTTTCGGTGCCCCTTCCAAATCGCCATAGGCGATGTTGCGATAGACGCTGTCGTTAAATAGGACGATATTTTGGGACACCATGCTGATATGTCGGCGTAAATCTTGTAGGGGAACCGTTGAAATATCGACTCCATCAAGAAGGATGCGCCCGCCAGTAGGCTCGTAAAAACGCGCCAGCAGACTGGCAAGCGTTGTTTTACCAGAACCCGACGCCCCTACCAGCGCAACTGTTTCGCCCGGCTCCACCGAGAAGCTAATATTCGACAGCACCTGGGGAGCGGCCTCATCGTAACTAAAATCGAGAGACTCA
Organism: Microbulbifer variabilis; assembly: GCF_023716485.1. NCBI lineage: Bacteria > Pseudomonadati > Pseudomonadota > Gammaproteobacteria > Cellvibrionales > Microbulbiferaceae > Microbulbifer > Microbulbifer variabilis. The sequence continues at coordinate 2,261,548 of NZ_CP092418.1, read as the reverse complement.
AAGGTAACCGCACCACGCACCGGCTTGGGCAACACCTCGCGGCCGCCCTCTGGCTCACTGGGGGTATCCATTACTTCGAAAATACTTTCCGCGGCGGCAATTCCCTTCTGAATATCTGCAAAAACTTCTGAAAGGCTGCGAACAGGCTTGGCCAGAGAAGCTGCGGCACCAATATAAGCGGCAAAGACCCCCGCGGTCATGGATTCCACCATACCCGGAGCCAGGGCAAACCACACAATAGTTGCAGTAGATAGGCCAACCAGAATCTGAATCACCGACACGCTGGCATTGTTGGCCACCACCAGCTTCATAAATTGTCGGCGGTTATTGTCACTGGCAGATTCAAAACGTGAATTCTCATATTCTTGGCCACCATACATCCGTACTACTTGATAGCCATTAATCGCCTCCTGGGTAACATGAGTGACATCACCCATGGAGTTTTGGATGCGATGGCTCAGTTTACGGAATCGTTTGCCCACCGTACGCACGATTAGAGCAATCAAGGGGGCAAAAAGGAAAAAGGTCAATGTCAGCTTCCAGTTCACCAACAACAAGTAAGCCAGCAGCGCAACGGTAGTAAAAGTCTCGCGAAATAAAACCTTAACCGCCTTGGTAATGGAATTGGTAACCTGCTCAACATTGTATGAGACTTTGGAAATCAGGTAGGCACCCGTGTAACGATCAAAATAGGCACTAGGCAGCTGGCCAATCTTCTCAAACAACTGCGAGCGCAACTGGTGAATAATTGCGCGCCCCACATAGGCGAGACCATAACTGCCAACAAAGTTACCAATCGCACGCAGCAGAATAATGATGAGCATGGCCAGAGGTACCAGCCAACGCGCAGTCTCCTGTGGCATTACCCCATCGGGATAATAGGAGGCTACGTATTTCGAGAGAAAACCTCTGCTTTCTTGGATGCCAGCGCCCACCGCATCTAACAGCAGCTCCGTAACGGCAATTAAGCTGACGCCCATGGTGGAAAACAGGAAAAATCCCAGCACTGCAACAGCAAAAATCGCTAGGTGCGGCCGAGCGTACGCGAGTAAACGACGATAGGTGTGCGCCCCGTGCTGTGGTTTACGGGGGGGCATGGTTACTTTCTTCATACAGACCAATGACTGGACTCGCCCCAACCCCTTAGGCAGTGGGGCGAGTACGCTCGCAAGGCTAATCGTCCATCCCTGGCATTAAAGCAAAGCCCAGCGCGCTAGTTCTCTTCTGGTTGCCGTGTAGTAATGCTTAGGTTGACAAAGCCTAGCTGTCCAGCGGCATCCATTGCCCGCACCACAGCCTGATGGTGAGCTGTAGCGTCGGCGGTTATCACAAGCGGGCGATTGTACTCGCCTGCAGAAACTTCCGACAGCGCAGATTTCAAAGTGGTCAACTTTTTGTTGATCAACCCCTGGCCATTTACCGAATAAGAACCATCGGCACTGATCAGAATTTCAACAGAACGAGGCTGCTCTTCTGCCTGAGGCCCAGCGGCCTCGGGCAAATTTAACTTCAAATGGCTCTCTTTGGTGAATGTGGTCGACACCATAAAGAAAATCAGCAGAAGAAAGACCACATCGATTAATGGCGTAAGGTTTACCCCATCCTGCTCTTTGGTTTGGCGGCGAAATTGCATCTATTGCTACCTCACTCAGGCCGCTTTTTCAATTTTGCGGTCACTGTGTAAGGCATCCACCAGCTTCACGGCTTCCTGTTCCATGGTTACCACAATAGTATCCACTCGGCGCTGGAAGTATCTGTGCGCCATTAGCGCTGGAATCGCCACAGTCAAACCCGCCGCTGTAGTAATCAGAGCCTGGCTGATACCACCGGCCAAAATACCCGCATTGCCGGTGCCCTCCAGCATAATTGCCGTGAAAACCTGGATCATACCGATGACAGTCCCAAGCAAACCGATCAATGGCGCAATCGCGGCGATGGTGCCGAGGGCATTGAGGAAACGCTCCAGCTCGTGTACTACCTGGCTTGCAGTTTCCTCAATACTGTCTCTCATTACTTCACGGCCGTGGCGGGAATTGGAAAGTCCTGCGGCAAAAATTCGTCCGAGTGGGCTGGAATCACGTAGCTCCTTAAGTTTCTCACTATTGACCTGGTTGCTTTTTAGCCACCCCCACACTTCTCCAAGTAAAGTGCGCGGTGCAATACGCTGGGGATTCAGCGTCCAAAAACGCTCAATGCTGATAGCAATAACAGCAACGGAACACAACAGGATCGGCAACATCAACCAGCCGCCAGATTTTATTATTTCAAACACTTTTCTTGGCCCTAAACAGCGAGAGGGATTTCAGGAATTTCTTCTGCATCTTAGACGCAGGAGTCGCACTTTATCACAGCTGCTCTCGGCGGCTAAGTCTTCCACTCGGCTCAGCCTCGCCATTGTGATCCGCATACCAAAACCGTGGCGCTGAACGACCCCAGCTGATCACAGGCTCCGAGGTGCCTCTTTTCCAAGAAAGCTCGACAGCTCCACTTTGTGCTGTATTAAAAGCTTGTGTATCCATCGCACGATAACGTGCGACTACATTCGCATGGGGATGGCCAAAATGATGACGATAGCCTGCGCTGAATATCACTCGCTCAGGCCTTGCCCAGCTCAGTAAAGTCTGGGATGAAGAAGTCTTAGAACCATGATGAGGCGCCACCAATAAATCTACTGGCTTCTCCATTGGATAAAGCTCCACAAGACGGCGTTCTACCGAGCTTGTAATATCACCAGTAAGTAAAATACGCACTTGTTGCCATTCAATTAGAGCCACACAACTTTGATCATTTTCCTCTCCATCAATTTTTCTTTGCAGTGGCCATAACCAACGTACAGAGAGCTCACCGAAATAAAGCCTTTCACCCGCGACACAGGAGTCTGCTCGAATATCAAAATCCCCCACCAGTTTTTTTCCCAGTTGCCCTGGAGCATAGAAATTATTGACGGGCAGTGACTGCAATAGCGCCGCCACCCCACCCGCATGATCCCTGTCACCATGGCTGACAACCAACACATCGAGTTCTCTCACCCCGACTCCACTCAAATAAGGAGCAACAATGGCCCCTCCAGCACTCCAACCCGATGGCGAGAGAGGTCCGGTGTCAAAGACAAGGCGCGCTTCTTGGGAGCGGACCGAGAGAGCCAGACCCTGGCCAACATCCAAAGCGGTGAAAGTAAGCCCCTGACGACCTGGTGTCGAAACAGGCAGCATAGATTGGAGCAAAGGAAGCAGAAACAAGCAGCCCAGATATCGTCCCGGCACACCCCTGGGTAAGATTAATAACAGGGCGCCCAGTGCAGATAAGACAAGCAGGGTTGTGCTTTGAGGCGTTATCAAAGGCTGCCAGGTAGGAACAAAATCCCGGGCATACTTCAGCATTTCCATGAGAAGAGTCAGTTGCCAGTCGGCAAATTTAAAGCACCAGATTCCAAGGCCAGTCCCTAACAGTAAGGTGCCAAGCATCAAGGCCGGCAGTATTATCAAACCAAGCCAGGGAATTGCCATCAGGTTCAGCAGCATCCCGCCAGAGCTGTACCCAGAAAAATACACTACCGAGGGTAAAATCAAACCCAGCGCCACCAGCCATTGGCTGCGCAATAATTGTACAAAGGTGGAGAACCAGCGTAAAAACCAAGCTTCCACGTGCCTTTTCATCCCCACATGAGCACTCGCCTCACTTCCCTCCACACCGTTCTCCGTTGTCCTCTCTTGCCTAACAGAGCTACGCCCAGAAAACCCCAAGAGAAGCGCACCCACAGCGGCGAATGACAGCCAAAACCCGGCTCCGAAGAAAGCCAATGGCTGGATAATTAGCACTAATGCCAAAGCGAGAGAAAAAGCCAAGCCAGCGCCTACCCGTCGCCGCCAATGCCAAGCCAGCAGCAATACCCAGGTCATCACCAGGGCCCTTTGGGCGGAGAGAGGAGCGCCAGCCAACAAGGTATAGGTTAGAGTGCCAATAAGCGCCAACAACATCGGAATCCACCTGGGACAGGTCCCCATCAATACCCCGAGAGCCCTCGCCAATACCTGCCCCAACAGCAGTAAAAACCCAGCCACCATGCCCACATGCAGGCCCGATATTGCCAAAAGGTGTGCCGTCCCTGTCTGCTTTAACAGGTCACTGTCGGCACGGGAAAGGCCGCTGCGATCCCCTAGTAACAGTGCTGTAACCAGGGCGCTTTGGTTTATCGGTAGCCTTTGAAGCTTCTGCCTAAAAGCATCTCGCAGGGCGGATAGCCCCATGCCCTGGCTCAACCACTGTGGGTCACCATTTTGCGGGCGCACATACCCCGTTGCATAAACACCCCGCCGTAAGAGCCAGCCCTCATAGTCAAAGGTATGGGGATTTACACTACCGCGTGGACGCTTTAACCGCACCGGTAAATCCCAGTGGCTATTACCTCGCAGCAGCCTTTGCACCTCAACATCTGCGCGGTACCAGGTGAGATAAAGAAGGCTACCTGAATGAACTTCCCCCGGCCCCGGCTCCAGTATTCTCGCCTGGAAGCGTATATCCCGGGTAGCACCCCTCTGTAACGCTGGATTACTCCTGACCTCGGGGAGGGATACAACCTCAACCCTTAGGCGTTGATCAATGCCATGAGCCGATTCAGATAAACGCTGCTCAAGCGCGGCTTTATTGCTCGATAAAGCCCAGAGAGCACCGAGCAACGAGATGACAAGTAATAGGCAGAGAGCGCGTGTTTGAGGGAGGGAAACCAACAATAGGAAGGCAATAATATATAGCCACAGTACTCCCCCTATTTCTGGTAGAGACGGCAACAAACCAATGGCAGCAACTGATAGAGAGAAGACCCAAAGGGCCAGCGTAGGGCTCCATAGCCACAGAGTAGTCTTAGGGTCCCAATCCACATCCAGCCTGCACTTTTTTTGTACAGGATTTATGGTTCTCATCCTTGTCCGAAGCCCCGTGATAGCAATAGATCAGAAAATTTGACACCGCACACAAAACAGGCACCATAGAACCAAAAGATGACTATAACCGGCGCGCCATGCCGCATAGTGACTGCCTTAACTGCTATACATGGCACCCGCTGGTCATATTTTTTTAAGAAAAATGCCATGTTTAACATGTTTGTAATATTCAGGTCGCAGAATCCGCACCAAATCGAGGGGCAACCAACAGACTGAACGGAAGGCTTCCCCTCAACCCACAACCATAAACTGTGCGAGACGACTATGAATAAGACCGCTCTCTCTCTGGCCATTGTTGCCATGATCCCGACTCTGGCCAACGCCCAAGAAGAAGGCGATGTCCTCGACTTTTACGGCAAAGCCAATGTTACCTTCCAGTCTGCTGACGAAGGTGACGGCTCTGTAACCGATGTTCAAAGCAACGCTTCCCGCCTGGGCGTTAAGGGTGAGATCGCCCTGACCGACGGCATCAAGGGTATCTACCGTATGGAATACGAAGTAGATATGGACGGCGACGCTGATGACACTTTCTCTCAACGCAACATCTACGCTGGACTGGAAGGCGGCTTCGGTCAGGTAATCGCGGGTAAGTTCGACACCCCGTTGAAAGTTGCCCAGAAGAAAGTTGACCTGTTCAACGACCTGGAAGGCGATATTAAAAGCCTGATCACCAGCAGCGACAACCGCGAAGAAGACGCTCTGCAGTACACTACCCCGTCTTTCGCGGGCTTCAAAGCTTCTGCTGCTTATATCAGCAATAAAGATGAGGTAATTGGTTACGAGATCATTGGCCAAAATGATGATGGCAGTGACATCTTAGGCAAAGAAATCAAGCGCAATAACGGCATCTCCACTGCTATTGCTTACGATAACAACGGCGTTTACATGGCCTACGCTTTCGACCAAGACGTTGAAGGCCAGGACGTTGACGTTCAGCGCTTTGTAGCCCAGTACAACATCGGCCCTGTACAGGTTGGTGCCCTGTTTGAAGACCAGGAAAACGCTGACGGTGAAAACGCTGACGGCTGGATGAGCTCTGTAGCTTACAAAATCGAGCAGTGGACTCTGAAAGCTCAGTACGGTCAGTCTGACATTAAGAAAGAAGACGGCGAAACTTACAGCCTGGGTGTTGACTACAAGTTCAACAGCGCCGCTAAAGTATTCGGCTTCTACACCGACGAAACAGCTGATGGCGATTACGACCGCAGCTATGCCGGTATCGGTGCTGAATACAAGTTCTAAGAGCGCTTTTAACGACGATCATCCGAATTGGGAAGTGCTGTTTGACCGTCGTATGATTTAAGAGCTTGAATTAGGCGGCCTATGGTCGCCTTTTTTATTGGAAGTTCCAAAGCCGCAATGCGGCAGCTTATTAAATAACCAACTTATCCATAAAAAGATGAACTGGCATTGCCTGTAACTGTTGTTGATCAGCAAATAAAGCTAATATTTTCTCTGCTTGGCCTGAAGGGAAACGTGCAGCCAGATTGGAATGGAATTTCTTCAACAAAAGCGGTATCCCCTCTTTACGACGGCGACGATGACCAAGGGGGTATTCCACCACTACATTCTCTGTTGCCTTGCCCCCCTTAAAAAATACCTGCACACCATTCGCAATTGAACGCTTATCCGGATCAAGGTAATCCTTCGAATAGCAGCCATCCTCAACAACGGTAATTTTCCCGCGCAGCTCATCAATTTCCGGATGGGACTGATGGAATTCATCCTCATAAAAACTAGCCTGCAAATCCCCAAATAAAAGAGCCACAGCCACGATATATTGCAGGCAGTGATCGCGGTCCGCCGGATTGGAGAGGGGGCCGGTTTTACTAATAATTCGTATTGCGGATTCGTGAGTAGTCACGACAATTCTCTCTATGTCTTGCACCCTGCCCCTTACCAATGGATGTAAAACTATCGCGGCTTCACAGGCCGTCTGACCATGGAATTCTGCAGGGAAGGAAATCTTGAAAAGGATATTCTCCATTACATAGGAGCCGAATCGACGCGGAAAACGGAACTGCCGCTCCTCCAACGGTTTTATTACCTGATCAGCATTGGTTTTACTGAAAGCCACGTCATAAAAGCCCCACTGCTTCGCCGTAAGTACGGTTGGTATACCCATCTCACCACGCATGGCCATATCCGCCAAGCGAACTCCCCTTGCCGTGGCATCTCCTGCCGCCCAAGATTTACGCGAACCCGTATTGGGGAAGTGCCTGTAGGTACGCAGGGCGCTACCATCTACCCAGGCCTGGGAAATCGCCGCCAGTAATTCTTCCCTTCCCCCCCCCATCAACCAAGTAGCAATCGCTGTAGAAGCCACGCGAACCAACAATACATGGTCCAAGCCGACGCGGTTAAAGCTGTTTTGTAATGCCAGTACACCTTGGATCTCATAAGCCTTGATCATCGCCTCCATCACCTTTCCCATTGTCAGGGGCTCTTCCCCTGCACTCAGCCGCTTCTGAGAAAGGAAATCGCACACCGCCAAGATAGCGCCCAGATTGTCAGATGGATGCCCCCACTCTTCTGCCAGCCAAGTATCATTGAAATCCAGCCAGCGGATAGTACAGCCTATATCCCAGGCAGCTTTAACCGGATCCATGCAAAATTGGGTACCCGGCACACGAGCCCCATTGGGCACCACCGTCCCCTCAACTAGAGGGCCTAATAGTTTCGTACACTCGGGAAAACGCAGTGAAAGAAAAGCACAGCCCAAGGAATCCATCAGGCAGTAGCGCGCTGTTTGCCAGGCCTCATTGGAATAAACTTCAAAATTGAGAACGTAATCGGCAATATCCTGGATTACCTGATCATAAATTAGATGGCCAGTTTGGTCTGAGTCGGTGCGCATAGCAGAAGGCCTGATGGTACTGTGAAGAAATTAAATAAGCCTAGTAATTTTTTAGCTGTATCTTTCACTTTGTAAATGGATAACAAGATTTGAGCGCTACGACATTGATGGCTTGCTTTTTTGTGTATATTGTCATCCTGTGAATTTCACTAATATTCGACCAAGATTGAAAAGGTAAGTGGGTTTGTGATTAGTCTATACACTCCAACCTCCAATAAGAAAACACTAAATTGCAAACGATAGCGACTAAAATAAAAAGAGTATGCTGTACCACAGACACAGTGTTATTTCGTCAGGGAGTGACCTCCCGAAATATTTATTTTATACATGCCGGTTATGTTCTTATCCATAAAGTGGACTTTAATGGCAACCGGGGACTTGTAGACCTGTATGGGCCAGGCTCCTGGTTTGGCCCAGGTCTTGGCGGAAATTCACAAGAAATAGAAGCAATTGCCAAAATAGGTTGTGAGCTAGAAGTCGCTTTTCCAGAAAATCTCAATAACCTGTTACATTCACTGTCACAAACCCAGCAAGACCTTATAGAGCATCTAGCCAACAGAGAGTCTTTATTACAACAGCGTATATTTCAGCATATAACCGCGCCCCTAGCTGTCAGATTGGCAAGTTTATTATCCCAACTCTTTCATTTTCGGGGGCAACCTTGCGCTCACGGGCATGAATTAGATGTAAAGCTTTCCCAATCTGAGCTAGCGGCTATGGCCGGCGGCAGTAGACAAACCGTTAGCCAACTACTTAGCACCTGGAAACACAAAGGCATTATTGATTACACACGCCAACATATTTGCCTACTAAACAAAGGCGCCCTCGAAGGCTTAGCGCAAGGCTAATTTTGGCTTTAGTGTCAGCTAGCTGACAGTTGATCGTCCCTCTCCTCCCTATACTTCCAAAAAATGAGGGCTAGACCTAGTCCCCACCTCCATGGAATCAACATAGGAAGAGGCATTATGCGCACAATCTGCTTAGTAACACTGGGAATACTGTTTAGCCTACAGGCCATAGCCCAAGAGAATCTAAAGTCCACTTTCAGTCATTTCGTTGACGCACAGGGAAACATCACATTACCCAAGGATTACCGCCAAGAATGGACATTTCTCGGCTCTTACCAAGTAAAGTCATCCAGTGGCAAGGGCTGGGATACTCACATTGTTTACACTCAACCTGAAGCAGTTAAAGCCTTTCGCAAAAATGGAAAATTCCCGGATGGCGCAGTCCTGGTAAAAGATGTCAACAGCACCAAATCAGAACCATTAACCACAGGCTTGGCTTACTACTCTACTGATCTCGAGTTCACCTTTATGATGGTAAAGGACACAGAAGGGAGATTTCCCAAGAATGAGGCCTGGGCAGAAGGTTGGGGATGGGCTTTATTCAAGCCAGGGGTAGCAAAAAGTGAAACCAAAACCTGGAAGGGCAGCGGGCTTAACAACTGTTTTGGATGCCACTTACCAGCCAAGAATAATGACTGGGTCTATACACAAGGCTATCAACAGGTCCTACAGAACTAAAAAGTAAGCAGCAAAAATTAGAGGTTAGAGGTCTTTTATTCGGCTAGAGTAACAGGCATAGATTCCCTCCAGATCAGCTTATCACCCCCACCCCAGCGCTAATTGATTTATATCAATTAGCGCGATCTTGAATACCGTTAACATGCGGCCGCGTCCGACTATTCCACTATGAGTTTTTCCGTGTTTAAACCTGAGTTACTGTCCCCCGCAGGGACTTTAAAAAATATGCGATATGCGTTTGCCTATGGTGCCGATGCCGTTTATGCAGGCCAGCCCCGCTACAGCTTGCGTGTGCGCAATAATGAATTTAAAAATATTGAAACCCTGCGCCTGGGTATAGAAGAAGCACACCAGCAAGGAAAACAGTTCTATATCGCTTCCAATATCGCCGCTCACAACGATAAAGTTCGCAGTTACCTGCGGGACCTGGAAGAAATTGTTGAAATGGGACCTGACGCCCTGATTATGTCCGACCCAGGCCTGATAATGATGGTAAGGGAGCGTTGGCCTGATCTGCCAGTCCACCTATCCGTACAGGCCAATGCGGTAAACTACGCGACCGTAAAGTTCTGGCATCGCCAGGGGTTATCTCGGGTGATACTTTCTCGAGAACTGTCCCTGGATGAGATTGAGGAAATTCGCCAGAAAGTGCCTGAGATGGAGCTGGAAGTCTTTGTCCACGGTGCACTCTGTATCGCCTATTCCGGGCGCTGCTTGCTATCCGGTTATATGACCCATAGAGATGCCAACCAGGGCGCCTGCACCAACTCCTGCCGCTGGCAATACCAAGCCCATGAAGCCAAAGAGAATGAAGTTGGCGAATTGATTCATGTGCAAAATCAGGAATCTATCCAAAAACCCATCCAGCAACCCACCTCCGCCAGTGACAGTACTTCCCAAGCCTTTTTACTACAGGAAGAAGGTCGCCCTGGAGAATATATGCCGGCTTACGAAGATGAGCACGGTACCTACATCATGAACTCCAAAGATCTGCGGGCCGTACAGCACGTCAAGCGCCTCACGGAAATGGGGGTCCACTCTTTAAAAATCGAAGGTCGCACCAAGTCCCACTATTATGTGGCTCGTACTGCTCAGATTTATCGTCGCGCCATAGACGACGCTGCAGCAGGAAAAGACTTCGACATGAAGATGATGGACGAATTGGAAACCCTCTCGAACAGAGGCTACACGGAAGGTTTCTACCGTCGCCATCCACCAGCAGAATACCAGCAATATGAAAAGGGGTTGATATCAACTCCGGGCCAACAGTTCGTAGGCGAGCTTATTGACGGCAGTCCTGAGTATTTGACGATTGATGTTAAAAATCGCTTTGAACGCGGTGATCAATTGGAGTTAATGACTCCCAGCGGTAGCTTGTTCTTCCCCTTGGAGCAAATGGAGAATACGGAAGGCAAAGCGATCGATGTAGCTCCAGGATCCGGGCATATCGTGCAGATACCTCGACCAGAAGGAGTCGATGACGATCAGCTTCAACAGGCGCTATTGGTCAAAGCTCTGGGATAACCCTGGGTTTGTAATTTGCACTAAGGCTTATCAAGCCTCCCGTTTTGCAAATATATTTTGTTAAAGGTGTAGTGGTTAAGACAATCTACCGGATTCACTAAGCCACGACACCTTTATTCCCACTACATATCCACAATTTTACTTGTGAACCTATCCTCAAAATGCATTGGGTAATCGTTAAACCTCTCAAGTGACTGCCCACCTCATAATATTCAAACCGTCCTGTATTTCCCCACCATTCACCGCAAGCAACTGGTTCTTGTGCCAATTTTCCTGCATTTTCAGCCTCACCTACAACCCTTTTAAAGCCCTGAGTTTTGATCACAAAAATATGCTCGACAGTACTAATTACAAGATAAAAACCCGCCCTCCCTCGGAGTTCCAACAGGAATACACTCGTTTTAAATAGTTATGATTTTCCACCTCTAACTCGCCCCCGCATCAAGGTTTCACAGTAGAAAAGCGTGCAACGATTGCTTAACCAAGGAAATGCCGCAATATGGATATTATTAAACCTAAGAAACGCCCCCTGATTAAGCACCCTTTAATGCTAGGTAGTGCTGCTCTTGCTTTTGTGGCATTTACCAGCACCCTCCTGTTACTTCCTGACAGCGCCTATAAGGTTGAGCGGAAACAGCTAATGCTAGGTACCGTCCAACGGGGAGACCTGCAGGTTGTGGTAGATGGCTACGGTAGGCTGCGTTCAGACAAGCAGACTTTAATTACCGCACTAACCGCAGCGAATGTTGAAAAAATCATGTTGCGTCCCGGTGCAGAAGTACAAAGTGATAGCATCATTATGCAGCTGAGTAATCCAGAGTTAATGCGCGACCTGGATGCAGCCGAAACCTCCCTGGAGCAAGAGGAAGCTAATCTGCGCCGGCTTGTTCTGAACAACCAGCGCGATGTTCTCGCGGAGGAAGCCATACTCGCGGAACTGAACTCCAATTACCAAGTGATCAAGTTGCGTCGCGAAGCTGAGGACGAGCTGGTAAAAAGTGGAGTGGTTTCCCAGCTCACCTATCAAACCACCGTCTTACGCCAGGAACAGATGAAAAAACGTGTGGACCTGCAAAAACAGCGTATCAACCACCTGCGCAAAGTCGCCGTCGAATCAGAGTTAATCCAGCGCGAGCAAATCAACCAAGCCCAGACCCAACTGCAGAGTATCCAGCAACGTGCAGACCGACTGACCGTACGCGCCGGCCTGGACGGCATACTGCAACGACTACCGGTAGAGCTGGGGCAAGGTGTCGATCCCGGCCAGGAGCTGGCGCTGATCGGCAGCGAGACAGATCTACTCGCCTTGGTTCAAGTCCCACAATCCAAAGCAGAGCAACTGGAGGTTGGCCAGCCCGCTGAAATTGATACCCGCAGGGAAAAAGTCGAAGGTGTGGTTACCCGTATTACTCCTGAGGTTCGGGACGGCAATATTGAAGTGGAAATTGCTTTTAGCGCAGGCGCCCCAGAGTCTGCCAGGCCACAACTCAACGTCGATGCCCGGATCTTCACCGCCACTATGGAAGATACACTGTTCGTCGAGAGACCTATCAATGTGCAGAGGCACAGTGAGGCCAATCTCTTCCTGATTAACGAAAACGGGGAGGAAGCGGCACTCCAACCCATCAGCTTCGGCGAGGAGTCAGGTCGATATATCCAGATCACCCAAGGCCTCAATGAAGCGGACCGCATCATCCTCTCGGATATAGCCAATTTTAATGAAGCTGAGCATATCCAGATTGTTGACTAAAGCCTGAAACTAGGGAGCCTCTGAATAACTCCGTAATACCTCTGCGGGTCTTGAAGACTGTAGATGTTAGGCGCAGCTCGCCGCGAATGGCCGTAGCCCTTTGCAAGAGCTGCAACGCAGCAGATGCGGCCTTCAAGACCCGCCCTTCGGGGCTTGCAGAGCGATTCACACTCCGCGTTGCGACTTCTTGAAAGGTCCAGACATTCCTGCGAAGCCGCGCCTTGATTGTGAACCGCTCTGCAAGCCAGAGGCATCACGGAGTTATTCAGAGCCTCCCCAAAGCAAGAACAGGGAGTTCGCTATGTCCAAGCCAATCCTTCATATGGCCGGGATCACTAAGGTGTTCAGCACCGAAGAAATGGAAACTCACGCCCTGCGGGGCGTTGACCTGAGTATTTACTCGGGGGAATTTGTTTCTATCTGCGGCCCCTCGGGTTGCGGTAAATCCACACTTCTCTCGATTCTCGGCCTGCTGGACCTCCCCACCAGTGGCAGCTATCAGATTGAAGGCTTTGAAGTCGCTCAATTGTCGCTGAGTGAGGCGGCGACTATTCGCAACGAGAAAGTAGGCTTTATCTTCCAGTCCTTTAACCTGATTGACGAACTCTCTGTCTACGACAATATCGCCCTGCCCCTGCGATACCGCCGCAATCCCATTCCCAAGTCTGAAGCCGACAAAAAAGTGAAACATTGCCTGGAGAAGGTAGGGATGGGTCACAGGGCCTCTCACAAACCTAACCAGTTGTCCGGTGGCCAACAGCAGCGAATCGCCATAGCCCGGGCGCTAGTTGGCAATCCATCCCTGCTACTGGTGGACGAGCCCACCGGCAATCTGGATTCCCACAATGGCGATGCGGTAATGGAAATGCTGCGGCAGCTCAACAATGAAGGGACCACCCTGTGCATGGTGACCCATGATCCTCGTTACGCTGACATGGCCAGCCGTCAATTGCATCTGCTGGATGGAAAAATCTCAACGCCGCAGCCCATACTAGCGCCCCATGAGATGGCCCTATGATCACGACAAGGGACCTGTCCATTGCCCTCCAGTCCCTCAACCGGGCGCGGAGCTACGCCACCACTATTATTCTGACCCTGAGTATCACTCTCGGCGCCCTGGTAACACTATTTAATCTCAACTACCAACTGTTAGCCGCACCCCTACCCTACCCTGACGAAGATCGGCTGTATGTCGTGAATGGTAATCTCTACCAGAACAAGCAGCTGCGGCTGGAAAACAACAGCCAATACCCCGCCCTGGTTGAAATCTATAAGAACGATAGTTTCTTCGAGTCCAGCGCCCTGGTGTACTTCTGGGAAGATGTGGTTCGCAATTTATCCGGATCACCACGGGTTAACGTTTCCTATGTCTCTCCAGAATATCTCCAGCTGGCTGGAGCACCCTTGGCCCTGGGCAGACAATTCAATACCGATGAAGGGCTCGACAGCCGGGTTCCCGTGGTGGTTATCAGCTATCAAACCTGGGAGCAGATGTTCCGGCGCAACCCAAATGTCTTGGAGCAAAGCCTGCAATTTGGGGAGGTGGACTTTCGTATTGTCGGCGTCACTGCCAAAGACTTCATTGAACCCCAGATCTATAAACAGGGCCGGCAAACGGCGGTCTGGCTGCCCTGGGACTTTAACGATACACAAGTAGAGCGCAGAAATAATTGGAGAGGCTTCCTACCTTTTCGCATGCTCACAGGGAAGTTGAAGCCGGGCATTGACCCCACCAGCGCAGGGCATGAATTGAGCACATTAATGGATGCCCAGTATCAAGCGGCCCTAGCGGGAAGATCCTCTTCGGTAGAGAGGTCCGTTGAATACCGACTCACCCCCTTCGCCAATAAAATCCTTGGCGACAGCGCCACGCGAACTCTAATGGTAATGGGCGGAACACTGGTGCTTCTGTTAATTGCCTGCGCCAATGTTACCAACCTGATTCTTTCTCGCGCAGCCAAACAACAACGCAATATGGCGATACAGGTCGCGTTGGGCGCACACAAAAAACATATCTTTTTGGCCCTGCTATGTGAAATCGGCCTACTAATGTTAGGGGCTGCATTACTTTCTCTACTTTTAGCCCTGGGATCGACAGAAGTACTAAAGGTGATGGCTGCGGAACAAATTCCTCGCATTCAAGAGCTCACCTTAAACTGGCAGACATTGGTTTTCGCACTGTTGTGCGCCTTACTTCTCGCCCTGTTCTTCTCCGCCATAGTCAGTCGACAGGTTAATTACCGCGCACTGAATCAAATGCTGCAGAGCAGCGGCAAAGGCTCCGGTGTACAAATTTCACCACTGATCCGCAAAGTCCTCATCAGCAGCCAAGTGGCAATGACCAGTTTGCTTATCATCGCCAGCTTACAGATTTTCCTGCAAGCTAACCGACTGATTAACCAGCCCTTTGGCTTCCCCTTGGACAACGTTCAAGTGATGACTCTGAATATCGGCAATCTTAGGAGCGCCCCCACTACCGAACGGGAGAGTTACCTAAAGGCCATCAGGCAGAGGTTGCTGGAGCACCCTAAAGTACAAAATGCCAGCCTGAGCTTAAACACTCCTATCTCTATCAGCCGGCCACTCTGGACCACCTCCCTGAGTCATGATGCCAGCCGACAAAACCCGGTGATGGCCAAGACCACAGTAGTCGACGAAAACTACCTTTCCATTTTGCGTATGCCACTGGTAGCTGGCCGCCATATCAATGCGGCTGAGTTTTCCGATAACAATCGCATGATGCTCGTTAACGAAACCCTGGCCCAGCAGCTGGAACCCGATGGAGAAGTATTAGGCAAGCGCTACTACTGGCGAGGTGATTTGCCCCATCAAGTAGTCGGTGTAGTGCGTAATGCAAGCCTGCCAGGCAAAAAGGAACCCGCCCGCTTATTTGTGCGCGGTATCAACGTGAGCTATCCCCTACTCGTACTCAGACATAAGCCTCACCAACCGCTCAGCACCACAGAAATAAATCGGGAATTTGCCCACGTAAACAGGCAGTACAAAGTTTCCGAGCTATTCTCCCTGGAGCAGGCGCGAGACCTACTCCTAAGCAATGACCGAGTCTCAGTTTGGGTAACCACCGCCCTAACATTACTGGCACTCAGCCTCGCTGCCATCGGTATCTTTGGAGTGCTCAGTTACAGTGTACAACTGCGGCGCACTGAGCTTGGCGTGCGCATGGCAATCGGCGCCCGCCCAGCGACGATTTTCTATCACACCCTGATCGATAGCCTGATTCCCGTAGTTATCGGTATCGCTGTAACGACTTTGGTAGTGGTCCCACTGGCACTTTGGCTTGAGCAAAGCGAGTTCAGCATTGAAACCAGCCTCTGGGGCTGGCTGCTGCCACCACTGCTTATTATCGGCCTGACCGCCTCGGTTACCCTGCTTTCTGTATGGAAAATAATCAACAAGCCCGCGATTTACGCATTGCAAGGAACAAGATAAATACTTTCCATCTGATAGCCGCTGCTTGAGGTTGCGCGCTCATCGTGCAATCTTTACAGCAAGTACAACAATAAGAAATGGAGCAGCCAATGCAACCTCAGCAATGGTTATCAAATGGAAAGATATTTGATTATCAAAACCACCAACTCTTCTATGTCGATAGCAACCCAAGCTGTCGACATAAACCAGTACTGCTTTTGATTCACGGTTTTCCAACCAGTAGTTATGACTGGCAAAAGGTATGGACCCAACTGACAGAGCACTATCGCTGTATTGCTATGGATATGCTGGGCTTTGGCTATTCAGACAAACCCAAACAACATAACTACAGTATCCACCAGCAAGCTGATTTACATGAAGCTCTTCTGCAACATTTAAACATCAACAAGGTCCACCTGTTGGCGCATGACTATGGGGATTCCGTAGCACAGGAGTTACTCGCCAGAGCCAACAACGGCGGCACTACAGGGTATATCTCGGTATGCCTGCTGAATGGCGGTCTATTCCCAGAAACTCATCAAGCTCGCCTCGTGCAGAAACTCCTGCTTTCTCCTATTGGCTCTCTAATCAATAAACTAATACGCTACCAGCAGTTTTGCCGCAGCTTCAGTGCCATTTTCGGACCAGAGACAAAACCCTCCGACAGAGAATTGCGAGACTTGTGGCAAATTCTCCAATATAAGAATGGCAACCGGCTCCTCTATAAACTGATCACCTACATGTACGACAGGCGCAAACATCGTCAGCGTTGGATCGACGCGCTAAACCTATACCCTGGCCCCCTACTGCTAATCAATGGCTCATTGGATCCAGTTTCAGGGAAGCATATGGTGGATCGATTTCGTCAATTGATAGATCGGGCAGCAGACATTATTGAGCTGGGAAAGATTGGGCACTATCCGCATTGGGAGGCGCCTGATCATGTGGTAAGTGCGTACTTAAATTTCGTAGAGGCGGAGAAAAAAGAGCATTTAATGCTTTCTTGAATATCTTAGATAGTTCTCTATTGCGATCATGATGGCAAGAAGCTGGGTGTCAAAATCCCAGTCTAATTCCAAGCATCACCAATAATAAGGCGTATTTTTAGTTTCATCAAAATGTAATACTTTCTTCTTTTCAAGGCATGTCCCATGCAATCATAGTAAGAACCATACCAAGCAACATTAAGAAATGTATCATGATCTACTCAACCACTGAAACCGTACCAGGATATGAAATTAAAGAGATACTCGGAGTGGTTACCGGTAACGTTGTTCAATCCAAGCATATTGGTCGTGATGTTATGGCGGGCTTAAAGAGTATCGTTGGCGGTGAGATAAGAGGCTATACAGAAATGCTATCCGAAGCCAGAAATAAGGCCCTTCAACGGTTGATTGATAGTGCCCAGCAGAAAGGAGCCGATGCCGTAGTAGGTATCCGATTTTCAACAAGTGCCATTATGGAAGGGTCTTGTGAAATGATGGTCTTTGGGACTGCCGTCAAACTAAGGAAGTGATATCCCCTAACCAACAATTAGTGCCTATTTTGAAAGATTCCGTAAAATATAGCTTTTACTGCTAGTTAGCTTCAATTCAGGGATACGAGGTTCCGAAATTAAATTCAATGGAGCCTCTAATTTACAGCACAATATCTGGCGATAGGATTCACTAGTGGCAACTAGGCCAAGGCCTCTACGTCAGATCTAATTTTTCAGACATCAATGATCTATATAACCAATAACTTACAGAAAGATCGCTCATGATACGCACAATTCAATATCTTTTTCTTTCCTTCCAATTAGTATTAACACCTGTGGTAATAGCAATAACCATTCGCGATGATGTGAGTGACTCAAGATACCGTATAGATGCCTCTGAACTCCCCGCACTTGTAGATTTACCGGGAGAAGGACACGGTGTACTTATCTCCCCAGAGTGGATTGCTACAGCTGCGCATGCCGTTACTTGGCAACACTGTATTGAAGAGGTCACCATTAAAGGCACTTCCAGAAGGATCGATAAGCTGGTGATACACCCCGGCTACAAGAAAATACCTCAAAGAATGATTGATGAGGCACTAGAAACGGGAGATGCCAGTGAAATTGAAGCATTATTGGCCACATCCGATGATATTGCCTTAATTAAACTCTCTCAGCCTATCATTGGTGTTAATCCGGTAGGAATTTACCGTGAAAGTGATGAGCAAGGAAAAATAGTAAAGCTGATCGGAAAAGGAGCAACGGGTACAGCTGACCTCGGCCATGACCCCAAAGGCCCCAATCGAACAGAACTCCGCAGAGCATTTAACATTATCTCATCAACTCAAAATCGTTGGCTTGGCTATGACTTTGATCAGGCCCCAAATGCGTTGCCACTTGAAGGTATGTCTACAAATGGCGATAGTGGCGGCCCAGTACTAATTGAAATTGATGGCCAGTGGTTACTCGCAGGACTCACATCCTGGAAGCACGCGGAAAACGTTGATATACGAACCTTCCGCCCTGGCACCTATGGCCAGACTTCCTATTCCATTCGCTTAAGTCATTATGCAAGCTGGATTGACGCAATGATTTCTAATGATTCATCTACTCAGCAATCTGTCAAAGCAGAATCTGATAGCTCATCAACTAACCAATAAACCGTTATTCTACAAACCCCACAACAAGAGTTATCCAAGGAAATATGATGTACAAATTAATACCTTTAATCCTGTTAACTTTTTTAAATTCATATGTATATGCCAATTCCGCTGAGGACAACACCAAAATACGCAGAGCCGTACTCGATTACATTGAATCACAACAAAAAGTTGAACCAAGCCTAATGGAAAGAGGTTTAGATACGAAACTAGCCAAGCGAACCTACTGGAAATCCAAAGACGGCTCAGAATTCATCATGGAGACAGACTATGAAACCATGGTTTGGTTGGCCGAAAACTACAATAAGGAAGGCGATAAATTTACAGAGTCCCCCAGGGTTGACATCAACATACTTGATATTGATAACCGGGTAGCCTCGGTAAAGCTTACAGTCGATGATTGGATTGATTATATGCACTTATATAAGAATGAAAAAAATGACTGGAAGATTATTAACGTTCTCTGGCAGTACCATGATACGAAAAGACATTTTAACAAAAAATGAACTAGACATTAAAAATACCCTGTGGGCTTCCCACACAAATAGATACTACTTCTTAAGAAGTTCTTATTTATAAAAAATATCCCCATAAGTTTAACAGGCTAAGTGCTAGAAAAAATTGCAGCGAATACCATAAAAAATGATGACTGTTTCAAAAATCTGTCTTTGCCTTATAGCAAGCTCAATATCAATTCTTATTGCCACTATGGAATACTGGCTAGGCCTAGATGGTAACGAGTTGTTTCTAGCCAGAAGTGTTTCAGCTATGGTATCTGTCGGGCAGACAGACCTAATTTATCCAGAACCGACTTTAGTTGCTGGCAATGGCGGTATTACAGAAGTTCGAGTCATCTTCATGGCGCTGTGTCTATCGACTCTCCTGGCCTTAGGCTCATTCGTATTGGTCACAGTTAATAGAATCAAACATGGTTCCCACAAACTCTATCTACCTTTAGC
This sequence comes from Microbulbifer variabilis, assembly GCF_023716485.1. Classification (NCBI taxonomy): domain Bacteria; kingdom Pseudomonadati; phylum Pseudomonadota; class Gammaproteobacteria; order Cellvibrionales; family Microbulbiferaceae; genus Microbulbifer; species Microbulbifer variabilis. The sequence goes on along the minus strand of NZ_CP092418.1, from coordinate 2,241,926 downwards.
ATTCTGCTCTGCAGTTCTCTGCCTAAGCATTATTTATGTTGGGTTTCGGTCTGGCATTCAGTATAGTCTTTGAAGTGTGCCAAGCTTGAGCCTGTGCCCACACACAAAACAAAAAGGAGCACCAAATTGAAGAGGATCACCGTCGCCCTACTATTCTTACTAGCAGCCATTGCCTGCTATGTATTTGGTGTGCCTGTTGGCGGGGCCTTTTTTCTCGCTTTGGGTGTTGTTTTTGAGGGGATCTTTTGGGTAAAACTGTTCAAACGCAAGAGAAAGTCAGTCTAATAATTAGTATCTTGTTATTTCTACCTAGGCAAAGACGTGTTGGCAGTTTAGTCGAGCCTAAGCGACCCTACTTGCGCGACTTCTTTTAGCAATAACGAACCATATTCTCCTATTGCCGATATCTCCTTGGCTCCTTATCCAACCTTCGCTAATACTCATTTCCAAGCTCAATACCCTTACTAACTCACATTGAGCAATACGAAAGCTTGAGACAACGTTCAAGACCAACTAAATTGTCCGCCACTTTCTTTACCAACTAGGAAATATCCATGTTCCCTCACCGCTTACCGCGTTGGATTGCGGTCATTCTTCTCTGTCTTGTTGCTATAGCCTGCACGCCTGAGAAGCCAGAAAAGCTGAGCGAGCCCTCTACTAAAAAGGCATCTACCCATGGGGCACTCAAAAGCGGTGATGAAAATTCAAAGGAAGAAACACCCCCATTAGTCTCTGCCCCAAAGGCTAGTGTTAAAGAGGCTAGTAGTGAGACTGGATCAACAACTTCCGATACCAAACCCCTAAGCAAGTTCAGTGAAGAAGCTCCTTCGCAGGCTGCTACTTCCAACAACGACACGATGCCGCTGGTTGCGGATTCAACGGAAAGTGCTCTTACGGTGCTCCATATAGGTGAGCGGGTCTACAAAGATGCGCGAGCTATTGCGGTGATCTTTTCTGAGCCACTGCTGGGGAATGCCCATTTTGGTTCCTACCTAACCCTCACCCAGGAAAATGGTGAAGATGTCGATGGGGGCTGGGTTTTATCTGACAACCAAAAGATCCTTTACTTCACCAACATCGAACCAAATACACGCTACAGTGTAGCGATACACCCCGGCCTGCCCAGTAAGGATGGATTCGAGTTACGAAAGTTAAAGAAGGAAACTGTTCACACTCGGCGTATCGAACCCAGTATCAGCTTCTCCAGTAACGGCAGTATATTTCCAGTTACGGTAACACCTGGCTTGCCAGTGACTGCCGTCAGCATTGAAGCAGTGCAAATCCATTTTCACAGAGTGAAGCCTGAACACTATTCCGCCTTCCTTAGCCTGGTCAACAATCAGTCCCTGAGGTACTACTACCAGCTAAGAGCACTGAACAATGTTGCCGAATTAATCTACAGTGCACATTTTGATCTTACCCAGGAAAAATATGTTCAACGGGATTTCGATCTCTCCATCGGCCATATTGAGCCTCTAAAGCAGCCAGGCATTTATGTTGCAGTCATGCAACCGGCCGGTGTGTACAACACCAACCTTTTCGATGTCACCCACTTTTCTATTTCCAACTTGGGTTTACATGCCCGTTACTACCCGGAAAGCGTTGACCTCTATGTTTCCTCTCTGGATGAGGGTCAAGCATTGAAAGGCATCCAGGTGGAGCTACTGGATAACAAAGGAGGACTGATCAAGCAGCAGACGACCTCCAAAGAAGGGCATGTTCGTTTTCTGCTCAGCCAGGAGCAGGAGGACTCCCAGCGCTTCTTTGTTGCGCGAGACCCAGATACAGGCCATTTCTCTCTGTTAGACTTGCGCGAACCGGCGCTGGACCTGTCGGACTTCAAGCTGGGCCAACGCCCTTCCAGGCCGATGGAGTTCTTTATCTATGGTCCCCGGGATTTGTACCGTCCCACAGAATCCATACAAGTTAGCGGCCTGCTACGCAATTACGACGGGCGCTATTTAAAAGACCTGCCGATCAAGGCGGACTTGATTAAACCCGATAACACCAGTGCCCGTACTTTCACTTGGCACGCCAGCGCGCCGGGATACTACGAGAAGCTGCTTCCCCTACCTCAAAATGCTCCGACGGGTGACTGGCGCCTGGATGTCGAATTGACCGATGGACGCAAAGTGCGCTACCCATTCAAGGTGGAGGAGTTTCTACCGGAACGTATGAAGCTGGTATTACAGGATGGTGAAGAGCGCAGCCTGGTTCAGGGGCACGATAAAGCCTTGGAACTGGAAGTTGAAGGTAGCTATCTGTACGGTGCTCCGGCCGCCAACAACCGCTTGGAAACTCTAGTACAAGTCAGCCACTACCGGGAACCCTTCCCTCAATGGAAAGGGTTTTTGTTTGGGGACGCCACTGAGCGATTGCCCGCGCGCCAGTTTAATGCATCCACCATTGAGCTGGATGCTGAAGGGCTTGGCAAATTACCGCTGCGATCCCGTTGGAATCACGCGAAGAGCCCCCTGAAAATTAATCTGGTTTCAAGCCTGTTCGAGTCCGGCGGCCGCCCCGTAACTCGGCAACATCCCGTTCTGGTTTGGCCCGAGCATCCAGTAGTCGGCATTCGCCCTAACTTTGGCAAGGAGAACCCCTCGGCCAATAGCCGACCGGAATTCGAAATTGTTGTAGCCGATGCACTGGGTGAACCCGTCATAGGTCGCAACCTCAATGCGGTATTAATCTCAGAGGATCGTCAATATTTTTGGGAGTACTCCGCTAACCAGGGTTGGCACTATGAATACTCCACTGCCGAGTTCGAATCTTTCAGCCGCCAACTGCATTTTAATGAAGAGACTCCCCTAAAGCTCACGGTACCAGTCGAATATGGCCACTACCGTCTGGAAATTACCGATACTAATAGCGGAGCCACCAGCAGCCTGCGCTTCCATGCTGGGCGCGACTGGTATTACTGGTGGCGTAAGGACCAAGTAGCGAAAGGCCAGGCAGCCCGCCCGGATACCGTGGCTTTATCTTTAGATAAACCCAAATACGCACCTGGAGATTTAGCACAGCTCACTATAGTGCCACCGGCAGACGGTGAAGCGCTGGTGTTGGTAGAGAGCGATCGATTGCTGTGGTCCGAGCGTGTATCGGTAGAGAAATCGGGCACCAAAGTTGAAATTCCCATTTCAGCAGACTGGGACAGTCACGATACCTATATTTCCGTAACTGCACTACGCCCGGCCGATAAGAATGAGCGTATCGCCCCTAATCGCGCTTTCGGACTGGCTCATTTGCCACTGGACCGGGAAGCTCGACGCTTGCCTGTGCGCCTGGAAGCCCCGGCACGCGCCCTGCCCGGCTCAGAGATAGAAGTCACCGTAATCACGGACCTGGACTCCATCGGCAAAAATGGCGGCGCAGCCTGGACCACCTTGGCAGCGGTAGATGTGGGCGTGCTCAATATCACCCGCTTTGAAACACCAGATCCCTTTGAAGCCTTTTTCGGCCAGCGCCGCTACAGTGTTGATGTCCGCGATATCTATCACCGAATTATTGAGTCTGGTAATGGCAAGCTGTTGGAGCAACGTTTCGGTGGAGATGCTGAACTGGCGCGTGGTGGAGAAGAGCCCAATTCCGATGTGCAGATCGTTTCGCTATTTTCCGGGCCAGTGAAATTCGATCAGCAAGGCAAAGCGAAAGTTTCCCTTCAACTGCCAGAATTCAATGGCAGCCTGCGCCTAATGGCGGTGACATTTAGTAATGAGGGGTTCGGCAGCACTGAAGGAGAACTAACAGTAGCCTCTCCATTGGTGACCCAAGCTGCCCTACCCCGCTTTATGGCTCCCGGGGATAGCAGCACGCTGGCGCTGGACCTCAATAATCTGAGTGGCCGTAGGCAAAAACTAACGGTGGAAATGCAATCTGTCGGTGCAGTAGACATGAAAATGAGGGAGCGTTTGTTAGAACTGGCCGATGGCGAACGCAAGACTTTGCGCTTCCCAATTACTGCCAAAAACGCCACTGGTGAAGCGGAATTCCAACTGATAGTAAATGGTGCAATAGATGAAGATGGCCAGAATATCACCATCGAACGCCAGTGGCGCCTGGGTGTTCGCCCAGCCTGGCCCGCCACCACGCACACCCAGCGCCGTCTTCTAGAGCAGGATGAGAGTTTCAGCCCGGATAAGGCTTTCCTGGATTCTCTGATGCCGGACACGGTACAAACATTAGTATCCCTGGATAGCCGCCCGCAATTGCAACTTCAGGACCACCTAGCAAATTTGCTTCGCTATCCCTATGGCTGCTTGGAGCAAACTTCCAGCCGTGTTTATCCACTGGTGATGGCAACGCCGCTACAGCAACAAAAATTGGGCATCGAACCCCTGGACGAAATCGAGCGTGCGAGACGTATTGATGCAGGTATCGAACGTATCTTCAGTATGCAAAAAAGCAACGGCGGTTTTGGCCTGTGGAGTGCGGAATCAGCAGAGAACCAATGGCTCACCGCTTATGTGGCCGACTTACTTCTGCGCGCTCGTGATCAAGGTATTGTGTTCGATAACACACGCCTGGAGTCCACCCTCAAGCGTCTGCAGGAATATGCCCGCGAGCGCGGGAGTTTTTATCAACAGCGCTATAGTAGTGACCCTGACTTTTACGCTTATGCTGCCCGCTCCTATGCCGCCTATGTGCTATCCCGTGTGCAAAAAATCTCGCTCGGCCAATTGCGCAGCCTTTACGAAAGCGGTGCTGACTTAACCCGATCCCCTCTACCACAGTTACATATGGCAATTGCTCTCCAGGCCATGGGCGATAACACCCTGTCTCAAGAGGCCTTACAAAAAGCCCTTTCCATTGAGCGCAAGCGCCTTAGTTACTACGGCGATTATGGCTCTAACCTGCGCGATACTGCGCAGATGATCTCCCTATTGCTGGAGCATAATTTGGCTACCGACAAAGCCGAAGAGATGCTGTTTGAAATGGTGAATCTGCTCCGTGAACGGGAGTACCTAAGCACGCAGGAACGAGGCAGTATATTTATGGCCGGCGTTCAGTTACAGCTTAATGGCGGTGAAAATTGGTCTGCTTTATTAAAAACCATTGATGGTTTACGGGAAGTGAATGATGATAATCCGCACAATACTCTTTTCCGTGGTCGTGAAGCTGCAGAGGTATTTGAGGTAACCAGCCAAATAGAAAAACTCTTCGCTGCTATTACCATTAATGGCTACAGCAAACAGGTACCTACAGAGGTGATGGATAAAGGCGTTAAAATCACGCGCAGCTACCATAATCTGGATGGTTCAAGTGTAGTACCAACTCAGGTGCGGGAAGGTGAACTCTATCTGGTGCGCCTGCAAATCGACGCGGACCGACGCCTGCCCGATCTTCTCGCAGTAGACCTGCTGCCCGCAGGGTTTGAGCTGGAAAACCAGAACCTCGCCGATAGTGTCAAAGTGGATGAGCTTGAATTCGACGGTAAGAGTATCGCCCAATGGCAGGACGACCAGGACAATATACAACACATGGAATTCCGCGATGATCGATTTGTGGCAGCCTTGGATCAATCTGAGTGGAAACCCACCAACCTCTTTTATATCGCCCGAGCAGTAACTCCCGGTCACTACCAGGTACCACCTCCCTTTGTGGAGGATATGTATAACCCTGAACGCTTTTCCATTGGCAAGAACCCAATGGCGCAAGTACAGGTAATCGGCAAGCATTGAAACTGTTAGCCACACTAATAGCTCGATGGAAAAACAGCAGCCGCATGTTTCGCGTGCTGCTGATCTCACCTTTCTTTCTTTTAGTCACATTGTTGGCCCTGGATACTATTTTCCCCCCACCTTTGCCTGAAACACATGGTTTTGCGCGGGTAGTGGCTGATCGCCATGGTAAGCCACTGCGTTTCTTCGCTGATAATCGCGGCGTGTGGCGTTACCCCATCACGCAAGATGAAGTAGCGCCACGATTTATCGAGGCACTACTCACCTATGAGGATCGCTATTTTTATCAGCACCCAGGTATCAATCCCTTTGCGCTCGTTCGGGCGGCCAGCCAATACCTTCGCAATGGGCATGTGGTCTCCGGTGGCTCCACCCTGACCATGCAGGTAGCGCGCCTGCTAGATCCACATCACAGGACTTTAATCGGTAAGACCAAACAAATGTTGCGCGCCCTGCAATTGGAATGGCATTTCAGCAAGCAGGAAATTCTCGATCTCTACCTCAATCTGGCACCTTACGGCGGCAATATTGAAGGCGTGGAAGCCGCCAGCCGTTTATACCTGCGTAAATCCTCCGCTGATCTCACCCACGCCGAAGCGGCACTCCTGGCAGTATTACCCCAAGCGCCCAGTCGCTTGCGACCGGACAGGTACCCAAATCGAGCACAAAAAGCTCGGGATAAAGTTCTGACCCGGTTACAGGTCTACGGCGTTTGGAGCGCAAACGAGGTCGAGCGCGCGCAGCTAGAAAACGTTTATGCGGAGCGTCTGGAATTTCCACAGAATGCCCCTCATTTATCCCGCTGGCTGGTAGAAAGCATCGGTGATCAAGAGGTGATTATCACCACCATTGACGGCAATATTCAGCGTGGACTGGAGGACTATCTGCGCGATTATATGGAGAGCTATCCGCAGAAAACTTCTGCCGCCGTTATAGTACTGGAGAATTCCGACTTATCTGTACGCGCCTATGTGGGAGCCTCTCATTTCGGTGACAGACGTCGATATGGCTATGTAGATATGGCGAGAGCCACGCGCTCGCCCGGCTCTACTCTCAAACCATTTCTGTATGGACTGGCAATCGATGGAGACCTTATCCACAGCGCCTCCTTGCTCAGTGATGCACCGCGCATTTATGGAGATTACCGCCCAGAAAATTTCCATCGAGGTTTTTCCGGCCCGGTCAGTGCTACTGCCGCTTTGCAGCGCTCTCTCAATGTCCCAGCCGTGCAATTGCTGGAGCACTACGGCCCCGGCCGATTCGCAGCGACACTGGAAAATGCCGGCCTCTCACTGCAATTCCCCAGCGGCGGCAAACCTAATCTAGCCATGATTTTAGGTGGCGCTGGCACCCGCCTGGACCAACTCACCGGACTTTATGCAGCCCTAGCACGCGGCGGGCTATCCGCAGCACCCCGCTATTTACCCGAAACTCCACTGCGAGAGCGGTACCTGATGTCTGCAGAGGCCGCCTGGATCACATTTGAGATGCTGGCTTCCAACAGTGGTGGCTCACGCCGCTGGCGCAATCTAGTAAGGCAAAGCAAAGCAGATATTGCCTGGAAAACAGGCACTAGTTACGGCTACCGCGATGCTTGGGCGATCGGTGTAACCCCCAGCTATACCGTAGGAATTTGGGTAGGTCGCCCAGACAGCACCCCCCTCCCCGGCTACTACGGCTCCATCAGTGCAACGCCATTGTTAAACGCAGTGATTTCATCTCTACCAGGTAACAAGCAGCAACGCCTGGCAAGACCCGAATCAATAATCCAAACAGAAATCTGCTGGCCGTTAGGAGGCCAGAAGTCGTTAACCGAAGATGAACTGTGCCACCAACTGCGCAATGCCTGGCTTATCAAGGGCCGGGCGCCCCGAACCCTCCCCCCAAAAGGAGAACCTTTACGTGCTGCACAAACTTACCACTTCTTTGCCAACCAACAGGGCTTGCGGGTAAAACCCAGCTGTATGGACTCCTCTGCTACAAAGAGAAGCCTTGCCCTGTGGCCAAAGGAGCTGGAGTCCTGGTTGCCCACCAACCAAACTCGGAACCAACAAATCCCACCGACAGCGCCCGAATGTAACGCCCCAACCGCAACTACGGGTACCCCACTGAAAATTGTCGGTGCCATCAATGGTAACCAATACCTTCCTACCGGTAACAGCGCTCCTTTACCACGTATAAATCTCAGCGCGATAGGAGGACAAGGGAAACGCTACTGGTTTATCAACGGCGAACCAAAGGATGAAACATTGGGCACTCAAAATTTTGCACTCTCACCACAGAGTGGGCAGCATCAAATTGCAGTGTTGGATGAGAGCGGGAATGTGGATCGGATTGAAATATATGTAGGAATTAACGATTAAATTTAGCACTATCAATATGGACAGAGATAAAAGCTATCGCAGGGCTTGTGAGCTCCAAACTTCTGGGAAGCTTTCTCAAGCTCTTCAGCTTTATGCACAGTTAACGGCCTCATCTAATGACCCAAGATATTACATCGCTTATGGTATGTGCCTCCAAGAATTAAATCATTGGAAACAATCTATAGCGGTTTTAAAAAGAGCCATTGATCTAAAGCCCCACTACTGCCTACCAGATGCACAACTTTCTCTAGCGATAGCTTACCTTAAAGTCAATCAGAAAAAGGAAGCGATAAAGCTACTGAGTCTTTGTGCATCAAGGGCTCCTGAATACCCAAGTTATGAGTCAGTTCCAAACAAAGCCAAAGAGTTATTAAAAAATCGTAAATAACAAACCAAAGTGATGGACGATTGAATAAGGTCCAACCCTATTTTTTCAGCCGGGATAAAATTTTATGACACAGTGAGGTCAAGTCCTGTTGCTCTTCAGCCGTTAATCTGACCTTGCAGGCCATATCTTCAAGTATATGAGAGGTTTTCTGCTTTAGATCGCACCCTTTTTGGGTGAGGACAATCACTTTTGCCCGCTCGTCCACGCTGGACTTTTGCCTCTCGATAAACCCTTTAGCCTCTAGGCGTTTCAGAACTTGAGTCAAGGTGCCTGCATCCAGGTAAGTCTGATGGCTTAGCTCTTTGATAAAAATAGAGTCTTCATTCCAAAGGCTCATCATCACCAGAAACTGCGGGTAGGTAAGATCAAACTGATCAAGCTCCGGCCTGTATTCACGCACCATAGAGTTCGCTGTCGAATATAAGGCAAAACACACCAACTCTTGGAGATTGAACTCTTTTGGGGTCATCTTGATTACTCACTGAACAGACCCATATATTATGCGCGCAAAGTACTTGACGGTAAACCCGAACTTAAACAACAATAGTTTGTACGCAAAATATTGTTGTTTAAGATGGGAGAGTACTTCGATGGATCAAGTGAATTTTTCTGGCATCACATCTAGTCACTGGAAGAAGATTGAAGCCAGGGAGGTTGCCCCCGGCATATTCGAGAGAAGTCTATGGAGAGAGGAAGCAGGAAGCTGGGTGTCTGTCTTCGAGTTTCTACCTGGAGCCAGATTCCCAGGTGTGGAAACACATGTTGACGGTGCAGAACAAATTTTTGTGATTTCCGGGGTCTTTAATGATGGCAGAGACGATCATCCTGAGGGATCATTTATTCACAACCCCATTGGCTCAGCACATATTCCCCAGTCAGAAACAGGATGTACTGTCTTGTTGAAATTCCAGGCGGCTTAAAATTTTTTTACCGTCTTGGTGCCCTATTCCTGGCATAGGGCACCCGAGATGCAGTCATTTACACCCGTCCCTCTATCCCCTTCTGCCAACTCAAATGTTTTAACAATTCTTTAGAGATTACACACCTAATTTTTATATGCTAAATTTTGCTTTCACCATATTCATTACTCGAATTCCCAGGCATTACCTTGAAATTAGTACCCCCTTCAGCTATCTATGAGGCTAGTTATCAGCAATATATAAAAGAGTTGGGTGATGAAGAGCGCTATCCCTTTCCTATGGATTTTGATCATGCGGACTTCGAAGCTCTCATCCAAAAGCTCATTAACTTTGCAAAGGGTAAAAACCTACCGGAAGGCTTTGTCCCAAGTTCTACACTATGGCTTGTTGATGAAACTGAAATCGTAGGCGTCACCAATATTCGCCACTACCTGAACGATAGAATTACCCACTGCGGTGGGCACATTGGTTTGGGGATCAGACCCAAGTATAGAGGTAAAGGGTACGGTAAACGCCTGATGGAGCTCTCGATCCAGTGGCTTCAGGAAATGAAAGCCGGGACAATTCACATTCACTGTCACAAAGACAACCCCGCCTCTGCCAATACAATTAAGGCATGTGGTGGATTATTGGATTCTGAGATCGAAGCAGATGGGAAAATTGTACAAAGATACCTTGTAAAGCCTGGCGATTAATTGTTACAGAAAATTCACGAACCTTAGGTTTAACCAATCAATACGCTAATCTCCCCCTAGAGGTAGCACCTAAAGTAGACTAAGTACTTGGTCAAGAATATCGAAGTATGAATGGATAAATGAACCGATTTACTTATCAAAGCTTATTCTGTATCAGTCTCACACTCTCCAGTAATCTTGCAAGCGCGGAAATTTATCAGTGGGTCGATCAAAGCGGAAACGCCAGCTTCTCTGATAAAAAACCACCAGCCATAGCAGATGCCACCCTTAAAAAAACCGTTAAGAAAAAGCGAGAGCGTAGCAGAGTAGAAATTCAGCAGGTATTTGATAAACACAAAGGCCAGCTTTATCGTTTATACTTAAGTGCGCGCAAACAAGACCCTGACCTTGAAGGCGGCGCGGAATTTATTATCGATATTGAACCTAGTGGCGAAGTCGCCAATATCGCATTGGCCAGCTCCAGCCTCGATTCCAAGCCGTTTACCGATCAGTTAATGGCAAAGATTCAGGAATTTAACTTCGGTGCCAGCGACACACGGAGAACAACAATTCACTACCCGATTCATTTTTTTACCCACCCAATAACCGCCAATTGACTTTGTGCTCTAATCCGCTTGTGATCAATTATCCCACTAGCGGAGATATGGATAATTGATCACAAGAACAGCCCTACAGATTGCAAGCATAAATACTAAACTACGGTATGTAAGTTATGCTCAAAATTGGTTTTCAAATAACACTTCACCCAATGCTAACTGGCCACCACGTCCATTCGCTGCTTTGCTAGCCTTACCCACGACTATCATCATTCCGATCAGATAACCTTCTGGCAGGTTTATAAGCTCGGCCACTTTATCTGAGTCAAATCCAACCAGCGCGCCGGTGTCATAGCCCAGTGCTTTTGCCGCAAGCATCATAGTTTGCGCCGCTAAGCCACAGCTCCTTATTGCTTCATCTCGCTGTAATTGGGGTTTATCTCTATAGAAGTCAGTTAGCATCGGGACTAAAAGTTCCCTCGCCTCTCTGGGTGCATCAGCCCAATAGCGTTCTGGTCGATCTTTCCAAGCGTTTATATCTGCACAAAGAATAATCAGCTCAGACGCATCTTCCACTTGCTGTTGACCCCAGGCAGCATCCTTAAGTCTGCTTCGAAGCCTGGAATCTGTTACTCGCAGGAATCTCCAATGCTGAATGTTATAGGATGTTGGCGATAACATTGTGGCTTGGATAAGCTGGTTAAACTCACTTGATGTCATCTTTTCAGATACATCGTAATGCTTGACCGAACGGCGAGTTTCAACAGCAGTGAACAGGTCCATAATTTCCCTCTGACAATTAATCATCTTGTGAATGTCGATGAGAGAAAGCTTATTGGGTTTCTCCTGGCTTGATAATGGGCTCTTTTGTTAAAAGATTGTTGAGAAAAAGTTTACAAACTAACAATCCCAATAGGGAATGTCGCCACCAAAGTACTCAATGGCAAAGTCTATAAAGGCCCGTACTTTGGCAGGCATATACTGCCGCTCCGGAAATACGGCATAAATAGTCTTGGCCGGCATTTGATATTCTTCAAACAAAGGCACCAGGAGACCACTCTTGATATCCGCTCCTGCGACAAAAGTCGGCAGGCGGCCGATGCCAAGCCCCTGGAGAATGGCTTCCCGCAGCGCTTCACTGTTATTGACCTGGTAGTTACCCCTGACTTCTATGGTGTGCAGATGGTTATCCTGAATAAAATTCCACTCTTTTACATCTCTGGAATAAGTAAACATCAAACAATTGTGCTCTGTTAACTGTTCAAGCTCGATCGGTTTGCCGAACTCTTCCAAGTACGCGGGAGAGGCACAGAGCACGCTTTCCAGAGGCGCCAGCTTGCGGGCAATCAAACTGGTATCAGGCAGGTCACCACCACGGATAGCGATATCAAACCCCTCTCCAATCAGGTCTACCACCTTATCGTCCATCACCAGATCAATCGTGATTTTTGGATAGCGCTTGAGAAACACTGGGATAAGTGGTGCCAAATGCAACCTGCCAAAGGACATTGGGGCATTGATTCGCAAGCGCCCCTGAGGCTCACCTTGAAGCTGAGTCACTGCATCCTGAGCGTCCTGTGCGGCCTGATAAGCGATTCGGGCATGCTGAAAAAAATGCTCACCCGCCTCTGTCAAGCTCAGCTTGCGGGTGGTGCGATGTAATAGTTTTACCCCAAGTTGCTCTTCCAGCTGACTGACCCGTTTACTAACTGCAGACTTGGATATCCCCAGCAACTTGGCGGCCGGGGAAAAGCCACCGGTTTCGGCCACTGTGACAAATACCGGTATGGCTGCAAAACTTTCCATAAATTACTGTTTCCTTTTTCTCAACAGTATGTATCTTAATTGATGGATTATCAGTTTATCAGAAACGAGTTACTCTGATCTCGCTTTTATTGAGGGAAGAGTCATGCGTGAACTTTCAAGGGGTATCAACCCTACAGCAACGGCAAGCAGCGGCACATCATTGTGGTGGGTTCACGGCTTGATGATAGCCTGCACATTACTTGTCGCTGGCTCATTTCCTGTTGGTGCGTTAATCGCCGATTCGTTACCGGCAGATTGCTTGATGATGATTCGGTTCTTAATTGCAACAGGGCTATTTGCTCCCTTCATATTCTTAAAGCATGGATTTCAGCTTCCACACCTCAAAAAGCTACTGGGTTATGCGCTACTCAGCATCCCATTGGTTATCTTTTTCTGGTGTATGTTTGAAGCGCTCAAATACACCACAGCAGTAAATACCGGCGCCCTTTTTACAACCGTTCCTGCAATGACTGCCGTCTTTGCCTTGATCATCAATGGTGAGCGTAGCAGCGCCCGCAAAGTCATCGGTCTTACCCTTGGAACATTGGGTGCGGCCTGGATTGTATTTGAAGGGAGTATTACAACAGCGATAACGCTGGATCTAAATAGAGGGGATTGGATATTCACCTTAGGTGCTATATCGCTCAGCTTGTATAATCCACTGATCAAGAGAGTCCACTCAGGGGAGCCTACAGAGGTTATGACATTCTGGGTTATTCTATTTGGCGCCCTCTGGTTATTACTGCTTTCATTCCCAAGTTTAAGCCAAATAGAATGGCGGAATATACCTGTCGAAACTTACGGAGGGCTATTCTATTTAGCCTTATTCACAACATTAATCAGTTTTTTCCTACTGCAATTTAGCACAATAAGAATCGGGGCGACCAAAGTTGCAGCATACAGCTTCTTGAATCCGGTATTTGTACTGGCATTGGCTACAGCATTGGAAATGACGAAATTCTCTATCAACTTTATACCTGGAATAATCTTAGTATTTGCAGCCATGTTATTTATCCAAGCAGAAAAACCCAAGAAAAAATACCCCTGAACAACTCAAGAACAATAGAATCAAATTGCCATCAATAGGGGCAATATTTCTAGTCGACAGTCTTTTCTATTTCATAAATTGCATCAGAAATATCTTCCAACTTAGAGGACACTATTACCTGAGCATCATGTAGACCTTGATTATAAAACCCTGCCCCCATCTCCTTTGCAAGAAAATCAATAAAGAACTCCGCTTCAAAACTGCCAATCTCCAACTCAAATTCTTTAGATAAATAACCCCTAATCTTTTCGATTAGCTCTAACTTTCGCCTTTCTTCCAGTTCTATTGTCGACATAACCTATTTTCCAACAATACACAAATTTAGAACAAACACTCAGCCCCATATGAGAATAACACAAATGTTGAGACCCTTAATGAATCCCAAATGCATGACTCCAAGTAAACAACATGTACAGCGGCGCATATCTTTATAAGCAAACCGGACAATGTTAGATTCGAATCTATTCGGATTAACTAAAAAACGGGATCAAAATGAGACTCTTTAACTACTTCTTTGCCCTGCTTATATTGGGCAGTAGCTCTGGCTGCTCAGAATCAAGCAGTGATAGATCAACAACTTCATACAGTCCCAATGCCCATACCACCAGCAACAGGGTTGCAGATATCCGGTTCCCGGAACCTATCACAGGGGGCAATCGAGGTGAACAAGATCAGTATATTGCTTACGAACATTTCCTGACAGCTGAACTACCTGCTGAAGAAGTTGAACCTGTATTCCACAAACTCCAATTACTTTGCCAACAGGAGATGGAGAAAAAATGCACTATATTGCATTCTAGTCTCCGTAATGATGAAAAGCCCTACGGAAGGATTCACCTTAGAATACACCCCACCGGAGTCGATAAAATCATTGATCTGGCATCAAAGCAAGGAGGAGTGATACAGCGGGAAACCAAAGCAGATGATTTACAGGATGTAATTATCGACAGTCAAAAACGACTTGAAATGTTACTCCAGTATCAATCGAGACTTATAGAACTGGAACAAAAATCTGCGAGTGACATTGATACTCTAATAAAGGTTGCTGAAAGGTTAGCATCAGTACAATCTGATATTGAGTATTCACAAGGTAAAAAAGCTAAACTGCTCAAGCGAATTCAGATGGATGTGGTTGAAATTGAATTACACTCAAAATCTTATACTTCTTTCTGGAGTCCCATATTAGACTCCCTATCTCATTTTGGTGAAAATTTGTCTGATGGGCTATCTGAGGCAATCACTGCAATCGCCTACCTTTTACCCTGGATGCTTATCGCCCTATTTGTATTTTATCTGATTCGCATAATTTGGCGTAAAACCAGAACCTAGCAGTTTACATAGCCCCAAGATACACGCATGTCTTGATATGGGCTAAAGTACTCGTGAGAAGTTTTGACTTCACTCACGAGTCATAAAAAAAGCCGGACCATCTAAATTGACCCGGCTTTTTACTATGGAGTAACAGTAGCTACTTAGAAGTTGTAGTTAAAGCGTACACCGTAGCTCATTGGAGTGGAGAATGGCCCAGATACGAGGCCATCACTTCCATCAGCGTAGTAGGGAACAATCTCATCAGTCAGGTTATTACCAAAGGCTTCAACGTTCCACTGATCGTCCGGGCTTACATACTTCACGGAAGCACTTACCATCCAGAAGGAATCACGACTGTCATCAAAAGCAGAAGTATCACCAGTGGGGAAGTCGTGCTTGTCAACATTCCAGTAGGTCAGGTAAGACTCATCTTCCCAGTGGATGCCTATAAACGGAATAATTGCACCACCCTGGGCCAACTCAAAGGTGTGATCATAATTGATTGTGAAGCTGAATTCAGGTGATACAGGCAACTCATTACCCTTCAAATTTCGGAAGAGCTCTTCATTAGTATTGTCATGAGCTAAACCGTAATCCGAAATTTCGAATAACGCTTGGTTATTGAAATTCCAGCGGTTCTGAAAATCAGAGGTGATTTCTGTTTGCATCCAGGTAGCAAAACCACTGATTCGGCCATTCGGATAGGGGGCCCAGTCAAACTCTAACTCTAGCCCCATAATCTCTGCGCTAGCAGCATTCTTAGTAAGGTAAATGACGACGGGCTCGGTTGTAATTTCACCTGCGTTCTCACCTTCTCGCTCTACCGCATAGTACGAGTATGCAGTATCAGGTGCAGCTAGCTGCATATCTTTATAGTCGGAGAAAAAGAAGGTACTAGCCAGATTTAGTCGACCATCCAAGAAAGTACCTTTTGCTCCTAGCTCCCAAGTAATGACCTTCTCCTCATCATAGCTAGTGTCAATTACCTGTTGAACAACCCGATTTCCCTCATCATCGTAGATGTACTCAGCTGTGTCCGGGTCTTGCTCATATTGGATGACAACATCACCCAAACCACCGGACTTAAATCCACTTGCAACATATGCATACAGCATGACTTCATCTGTCAGGTCATAATCGAGACCAATTCGAAAGTCGGATGAATCCCAGCTCTTGCTGGCATCATTGTAAGTATCAATTGTATAAATTGAGCTGTCAGCAAAGTGGTTCGTAGAGAAGCTATTAAAGGTGCCCTGTAAATAGGCAGGGAAGCAGCCATACTCTTCATCTGATTCAGTGGACCAGTCTCGAGTGCAACTCAGGTTGTTACCACCTACATCACTCTTCTCATCTTCCGTATATCGACCACCAACAGTTAGGTGAAGGGTATCAGTAAGGTCATAGGTAGCCTGAGCAAATACTGCGCTGGCTTCTATAGTTCTATCTGGCTGCCTCCAGAATACGGCATTATCTAATGAGGCCAGGAAGTAACCATTCAGATCAGTGGTCTCGTGGAAATAAAACAAACCTGTAATCCACTGTAGGGGACCATCACCTGTAGATTGCAACTGTAACTCATGGGAGTAAGAGACATTTTCTGAGTCTGTAATGCTCATACTCATATCCCAGGTATTGCGACCAGCATCAATATCAATCAGGTTGCTTCGTTCCTGAACTGCATACCCGGTGTTATACACAAACGCCATGGTATCGCTGAAATCCCAGCGGAAGTTAGAACGGAATGAAGTCATGGTGAGATCAAGTTCACCTGGTACATTCACCGCTACGGTGTACTCATCAGCACCGGAGCCGTAGTAGGTTTCACAAGTTGTTCCATCTTCGCGCTGCTCAGCCTTTTCACAGTCAATAGTGTTGATGCCGCCTGCACTACTATCCTGATAGTGTTCCGCTACGGCATACCAAGAAATATCGTCAGTCGGTTCCCATAACGCACCTATACGCACCGCTTGCTGATCAACATTCCCATAAAAATCTTCAGCATCCGCCCTAACCAGCTGATAGTCTGTGGCTCCTTCAGCGTTATTCGCCTGAATAAAAGTTGTGATTGCGTTATCAGCTAATACACCCGCACCTACAGAGTCAGCATCAATATAGCGATTATCCCACTGGTTAACGTCATAAAACCCGGTAAGGTAGGAATCCCGTGTCTCATCCATAAAGGACGCACGAAGAGCAAAGGTATCTGAAACCGGAATATTGATAACGCCTTTGACCAGCTCTTGATTCCAGCGACCAAGCTCAACGCCCACGGAACCTTCGAACTCATTAATTACCGGTCTTTTTGAAATAACATTAATGGCACCAACAGTAGAATTACGCCCGTAAAGAGTACCTTGAGGCCCACGCATGGCTTCTACCCTTTCAGAGTCAAACATCATTGCCATTGCAGACTGGGGGCGCGAAGAATAAATACCGTCGAAGTGTAAGCCAACAGCTGGATCACCAAACTCAGTAGTATTGGTAGAGCGAACACCACGCATAGAAATCACTGGTGAAGACTGAGAAGCATCATAGCCGATATCCACATTGGGAATTGTACTGCCCAGATCTTTTACATTCTTAATACCCTGACGATCTAACTCTTCCTGGGTGAAAGCGGAAATGGCTACTGGAGTTTCCATCAGGTTGGTTTCGCGCTTCGTCGCAGTAACAGTGACTTCTTCCAACGCCCAGTCATCTTCTTGATTACTAGCTTCCTGTGCCCAGGCTGAGGCCACCGCTATATTGGCCATTGCAATCGCAAGGGTAAGTGGTTTTTTAATTGTCATTGATGTCTCTCCAATCTGCTGCAACAGGAAAGCCGGTTTGATTGTTATGCGTGGCTTACCTACGGGCCGTCGGCTGTACGTCGGCTAGGTTAAAATCTCAAAAAGGAGAGTTCTGTGAAACTGAGATACGATGGGGCGGATCGCGATTAGGATCAATCGGATCTCTAAATCAATCGAAAGGTGATTTAGTACCCTATAAACCCTGCGGTTACCGCAGGGTACTAGTAGGTTTACCTAGGTAGGTGGCTCACTAGAGGTTAATTTTAAGCGGGTAACTCATTAATTTAACGGGGCGGATCAACCCGATCGGTTACTGAAGTATTTACCCGAAACCAGCCTGCAATGGAGTAGCGATCCCGATTAGCTGGTAGAACTTCGTGGGGAAACTCCTCACTTAAGAAAGTCACTACCGTTCCCATTAACGGCGTTACTTTGGTGCCGACCCTATCCTGCTCATCTTTGTAGAGCACAAGCTCACCAGCATCCGAAGTGCTCCAGCCTGGATTAAGATAGACGACCAATGAGAGCACCCGGTTCGCCTCTCCGCGAAATGCATCGTAGTGCCTTTTGTAGTAGTCCCCAGGCCGGTAATGGGCAAAATGGCTTTCAAATGAGAAGAGCCCCAGAAAAAGATGCCTATTGAGATAAACCTGAAGCTGGCCCGCCCAGCTGAGCCAATCTCTTCCTGTAGCAGATTCCCCGGTAATCCAACAAATTTCATCCGTTCGCACGAATTCATTCCGTAGGTAATCGTCACCTCGCCCGACCCCTGCATCAATAAATTTCTCTCCGTTCATTTCCTGCTGATAGGTAAAAAGCGCACTGGAGAGTGATTCGGGTAGTGCGGCATGGCGAATACTATAGCCCTGCTCGGTAAGATCCCTAGCGATGTGTGCAAATAGAGTTTCATCGATAGTGTTATCGCCACCGAGCGACATTAACGATTTGGCTGCTACCAAGTTTATTTCCTGCTAACAATAAGAAGCACGGCGATGTGTAATTTCGCCAAGAGCACTACCTAATAATCAAACTGTATTCTTATAGAAACAGCGTAAGACCCGAGTGAGATTGCGGCCGAGGATAAACCAGGGGCTGGAATGGGTGGCTCGGGGTGCAGGGAAAGGTAGCCCAAAGCTGTATGAGAGTCTACGAAAGTATTGTGTGAGCCGGCTAATAAAATAGAAACCCTTCAAGAGTACAAGCCGACCACTAAAAAGGGGCGTATCACGCCCCTAAAGATGTGATTATACCAAGACTAGAAACTATCGCCTGGCACTCGCACCCAGCCTTCCATCAGGATGCGCGCACTACGGCTCATAATGGCTTTGGTGGCAACCCACTGGCCATCAACCACTTTCGCATGGGCTCCAACCCGCAATGTGCCTGAAGGATGGCCAAAGCAAATGGAGTTACGATCACCCCCACCGGCGGCAAGGTTGACTAGGGTGCCGGGAATAGCCGCTGCAGTTCCTATAGCCACGGCGGCTGTACCCATCATGGCGTGGTGCAGCTTACCCATGGAGAGGGCTCGCACAAGCAAATCAATATCTTGCGCCGCTACCTTTTTTCCACTGGAGGCAATGTAGTCCTGCGGCTTGGCGACAAAGGCGATCTTCGGCGTGTGCTGCCGAGCCGCGGCTTCCTCCACAGAGGAAATCAGGCCCATCTTCACCGCACCGTGGGCACGGATGGTCTCGAACATGGCGAGCGCCTTGCTATCGCCATTAATGGCATCCTGCAGCTCGGTGCCGGTATAGCCAATATCTTCCGCATTGACGAAGATCGTGGGGATACCGGCATTGATCATGGTCGCCTTGAGTACACCAATTCCTGGCACTTCGAGATCATCGACTGGGTTACCGGTGGGAAGCATGGCACCCTCGCCGTCCGAGGGGTCCATAAACTCAATTTCCACTTCGGCTGCCGGGAAAGTTACACCATCCAGCTCGAAATCTCCGGTTTCCTGCACTTCACCGTTGGTAATAGGTACATGGGCAATAATGGTTTGGCCAATATTGGCCTGCCAAATGCGCACTGTACAAATACCATTTTCTGGAATTCGCGCAGCATCCACAAAACCGCTATTAATCGCAAAAGCTCCAACAGCCGCAGTGAGATTACCGCAGTTACCACTCCAATCGACCATGGGCTTATCGATGGAAACCTGGCCAAACAGGTAGTTCACATCGTGATCGGGCTTATCACAGGCAGACAGGATCACTGTTTTGCTGGTGCTCGAAGTGGCTCCACCCATCCCATCGGTATGCTTTCCGTAAGGGTCCGGGCTGCCAATTACCCGCAACAGCAAATTATCACGGGCCTCTCCTGGAACCTGCGCAACTTCGGGTAGATCCTGTAAACGGAAGAAAACGCCCTTACTGGTGCCCCCGCGCATATAAGTCGCGGGGATTTTGACTTGAGGAACAAATTTCAACATTTAAGCCGTCGCCTCTGCTTCGAGGAAGTCTTTCGCAAAGCGCTGCAAAACACCCCCAGCCTCATAAATGGAAACCTCTTCTGCAGTATCCAAGCGGCAGGTTACCGGAGCTTCAACTGTCTCACCGTTGGCGCGGTGGATCAGTAGAGTCAGCGTGGCATGGGGGGTACGCTCACCGATTACGTCGAAACTTTCAGTACCGTCGATACCCAGGGTTTCGCGAGTAGTTCCCGGCTTAAACTCTAGCGGCAACACGCCCATACCGATCAGGTTAGTGCGGTGAATACGTTCAAAGCCTTCGGCGGCAATCGCCTCCACGCCGGCCAGGCGTACACCTTTCGCAGCCCAATCACGGGAAGAGCCCTGCCCATAGTCGGCACCGGCAATGATAATCAGCGGCTGCTTGCGATCCATATAAGTCTCGATCGCCTCCCACATACGGGTAACCTGCCCTTCCGGCTCGACACGAGCCAGAGAGCCCTGGCGAATCTCGCCCTTATCATCGCGAACCATTTCGTTGAGCAGCTTCGGGTTAGCGAAAGTTGCACGCTGGGCAGTGAGGTGGTCACCACGGTGGGTTGCGTAGGAGTTAAAGTCCTCTTCCGGCAATCCCATCTTCGCCAGGTATTCACCGGCAGCACTGCTGGCCAGAATGGCATTGGAGGGAGACAAGTGGTCGGTAGTGATATTGTCACCCAGCACCGCCAGCGGGCGCATGCCCTTCAAGCTGCGCTCGCCTGCCAGGGCACCTTCCCAATAAGGTGGACGGCGAATATAGGTACTCATCGGGCGCCAGTCATAGAGTGCGTGACCCTGCTCTTCTGCGGCATCCCGCTCTTCGAACATGGGAATATACACATCGCGGAACTGCTGCGGCTTCACGCTCTGACGTACGATTGCATCGATCTCTTCGTCGCTGGGCCAGATATCTTTCAGGGTAATCGGGTTGCCATCGGCATCGTATCCCAGCGCATCTTTTTCGATATCAAAACGGATGGTGCCGGCAATAGCGTAGGCAACGACCAGCGGCGGTGAAGCCAGGAAAGCCTGCTTGGCATAGGGGTGGATACGACCATCGAAGTTGCGGTTTCCGGACAGGACCGCGGTGGCATACAGATCGCGGTCGATCACTTCCTGCTGGATTTTCGGGTCCAGGGCACCGCTCATGCCATTACAGGTGGTACAGGCGAAAGCCACTACACCGAAGCCCATCTGCTCCAGATCCGGTAGCAGGTCGGCCTCTTCCAGATACATTTTTACCGTTTTGGAGCCCGGCGCCAGGGAGGATTTCACCCAGGGCTTGCGGGTCAGGCCGAGCTTGTTCGCATTACGGGCAATCAGGCCTGCGGCAATCATATTGCGCGGGTTACTGGTATTGGTGCAGCTGGTAATCGCCGCGATAATCACAGCACCATCGGGCATCTCACCAGCTTTCTCTTCCCAGGCCTTGGCGATACCGCGATTGGCCAGTTCCGAGGCCGGCAGCAGCGCGTGAGGGTTGGAGGGGCCTGCAAGGTTACGACCTACTTTGTCCAGATCGAACTTCAGTACGCGCTCGTATTCGGCATCCTTCAAGGTATCGGACCAGAGGCCCGTTTCCTTGGCAAACTTCTCTACCAAAGCTACCTGCTCATCATCGCGGCCGGTGAGTTTGAGGTAGTCGATGGTTTGCTCATCGATGGAGAACATGGCCGCAGTCGCGCCATACTCTGGAGTCATATTGGAAATAGTGGCGCGATCCCCCAGGGTCAGGTTGGAAGCCCCTTCACCGTAGAATTCCAGGTAGGCTCCGACCACACGCTCGCGGCGTAGGAATTCAGTGAGAGCCAGTACCAAATCGGTACCGGTAATCCCGGGCTGCAATTTTCCGGTAAGTTCCACCCCAACGATATTCGGCAGACGCATATAAGAGGCGCGGCCGAGCATTACGCTTTCAGCTTCCAGGCCGCCAACGCCCACAGAAATCACACCCAGAGCATCGACCATCGGCGTGTGACTGTCGGTACCAACACAAGTATCCGGGAAGGCCACGCCTTCACGCACCTGCACCACCGGAGACATTTTCTCCAAGTTGATCTGGTGCATGATGCCGTTACCGGGGGGAATCACATCGACGTTTTCAAATGCGGTTTTGGTCCAGTTGATAAAGTGGAAGCGATCTTCGTTACGACGCTCCTCTACCGCACGATTCTTTTCAAAAGCATCCTTCTCAAAACCGGGGTGCTCTACCGCGAGGGAGTGGTCCACAATCAACTGGGTAGGAACAACTGGATTTACCTTGGCGGGATCACCGCCTTTATCGGCAATGGCATCGCGCAGACCGGCCAGGTCTACCAATGCGGTTTGGCCGAGGATATCGTGGCACACCACTCGCGCCGGGAACCAGGGAAAATCCAGCTCGCGTTTACGCTCGATAATCTGCTTCAGCGAGTCGGACAGTTTTTCCGGCTCGCAGCGACGCACTAGGTTTTCCGCCAGAATACGTGAGGTATACGGCAGTTTGGCATAGGCTCCGGGCTGGATCGCGTCAACGGCGGCGCGGGTATCGAAATAATCGAGGTCGGTACCGGGCAGTGATTTGCGGTAATCAGTATTCATAGCTAGGTAAATCAGTTCAGTCGAATCTTTTTAAAGTCGTGTCTCTTCTGAGAGAGGCTCCAGATCACCCAAAAAGGCAACCTGAAGCCGGCACACTGGGTGTGCCTCATTTCAATAGTGAAATGAAAATTAACCGCGCTCGGCGATAGGCGGTACTTCGCGCGGTTCGACACCTACATATTCAGCGCTCGGGCGAATAATGCGGTTGTCTGCACGCTGTTCAAATACGTGGGCAGCCCAACCAGTAACACGCGACATTACAAAAATCGGCGTGAACAATTTGGTGGGAATTCCCATAAAGTGATAAGCGGATGCATGGAAAAAGTCGGCATTACAGAACAACTTTTTCTCGCGCCACATGACTTCTTCGCAGCGTACGGAAACCGGGTACAAGACCTTATCGCCCACATCTTCAGACAGTTTCTCAGACCAGGCTTTGATGATCTCGTTGCGCGGATCGGATTCGCGATAAATCGCGTGGCCGAAGCCCATGATTTTCTCTTTGCGCTCCAGCATACCCAGCAGTTCTTTCTCTGCTTCATCCGGGTTGGCAAAACGCTCGATCATTTCCATTGCCGCCTCGTTGGCGCCGCCATGCAACGGGCCACGCAGAGTGCCGATAGCACCGGTAATGCAGCTAAACAGATCAGACAGGGTAGAGGCACAAACACGCGCAGTGAAAGTGGACGCGTTAAACTCGTGCTCTGCGTAGAGGATCAGGGAAACATTCATCACCTGCTCATGCAGGGCATTGGGTTTCTCACCGCGCAGCATATGCAGGAAGTGGCCGCCGATGCTGTCATCGTCGGTATCCGTTTCAATGCGCACGTTGTCGTGGGTGAAACGATACCAGTAGCAAATGATGGAGGGAAAAGCAGCCAGTAAGCGGTTGGCTTTTTCCAGCTGCTGCGCGAAGGACTCTTCCCCTTCCAGGTTGCCCAGCATGGAGCATCCA
This sequence comes from Microbulbifer variabilis, assembly GCF_023716485.1. Classification (NCBI taxonomy): domain Bacteria; kingdom Pseudomonadati; phylum Pseudomonadota; class Gammaproteobacteria; order Cellvibrionales; family Microbulbiferaceae; genus Microbulbifer; species Microbulbifer variabilis. The sequence goes on along the minus strand of NZ_CP092418.1, from coordinate 2,218,399 downwards.
GTACGCATTACGTCCATCGGATGGGCATCGGCGGGAATACGCTCCAGCACTTCTTTCAGTGCTTGCGGCAAACCGCGCAAACCTTTTAATAAGGCCTTGTATTCCGCCAACTGGTCGCTGGTGGGCAGCTCTCCGTAGAAAATCAGGTAGGCAACTTCTTCAAACTCGCAGTGTTGGGCCAGGTCTTTGATATCGTAACCGCGGTAAGTGAGGCCAGAGCCGGATTTACCTACCGTGGACAACGCAGTTTTACCCGCTACCTGGCCACGCAAGCCGGCGCCACTCAATGCTTTTTCTGCCATCTTCCTTATCTCCCCTTTGTAGGCACAGTTTCTGTGTTCGTCCGAAAACCGCCATGCAAGCAACCTAACCCGGCATCTCACACGGTTTATAAAGTGAATTACTTCTTGAACAGCTCATCGAGCTTCTGCTCGAATACGTGATAATTGAGGTAGTCGTAAAGCTCCTCGCGGGTCTGCATGGTATCCACTACCGCTTTCTGGTCACCATTTTGCAGAATGCTGGTATACACATTCTCCGCCGCACGGTTCATAGCTCGGAACGCCGACAGCGGATACAGTACGATATCTGCGCCGGCTTCGCCCAACTCTTTGGCGTTATAGAGCTCGGTTTTACCAAATTCGGTGATATTCGCCAGAATCGGCACGTTCAGCGCGTCTTTAAATGCGCGATAGTGCTCCAACTTGGTGACAGCTTCCGCAAAAATACCGTCTGCACCAGCTTCGATACAGGCCTGAGCGCGTTCAACAGCGGCATCCAAACCTTCTTGGGCGAAGGCATCAGTGCGGGCCATGATAAAGAAGTCATCATCGGTGCGTGCATCCACGGCAGCTTTGATGCGATCCACCATCTCCTGCTTGGAAACAATCTCTTTATTCGGGCGGTGGCCACAGCGCTTCTGTGCCACCTGATCTTCGATATGCACCGCTGCGGCACCGGCGCGAATCATTTCTTTGACAGTACGGGCGATGTTAAAAGCGCCACCCCAGCCGGTATCGATATCCACCAGCAACGGCAGCTCACTGGCTGCAGTAATACGACGCACATCCTCTAGCACATTGTCTAGGCTGGTCATACCCAGATCCGGCAGGCCGTAGGAGGCATTGGCAACACCGGCACCGGAAAGGTAAATCGCCTTGTGGCCAATACGCTCGGCCATAATGGCGGAATAGGCGTTTATGGTGCCAACCACTTGAAGCGGTTGGTTCTCGGCAAGGGCGCTGCGGAAACGCGCGCCGGCGGAAGGCTTTTGGCTCATGCTCTACCTCAGTTTATTTTCAATATTCTGCCTGGAAGCACGGATATGTCGGCGCATCAACAGCTCCGCCAATTCACCATCCCCCGCTTCTATGGCTTCGATAATGTGGCTGTGTTCGCGAAAAGCGCGCTGTGCCCTGGGGCTGGCCATGCCCAGCTGATAGCGATACATACGAACACGGTAATAAAGACGGTTGCACAGGGTGTCGATCAGCAGATCATTCTTCGAGGCCTGCACAATACGGAAATGGAAGTCGAAGTCTCCCTCCGGCTGAAAATACGCCTTACCGGCTTGCAGCTCTTCCTGCTGTTCGTGGCGCGACAACATCTGGCGCAGTTCCAACAGGTCTTCCTCGCTGCGCTGCTCAGCGGCAAGGCGGCAGGCCATGCCCTCCAAAGCTTCGCGCACTTCGTAGAGTTCCAGCAGACCACGCTCACTCAGCTCCACCACACGGGCACCTATGTTTACCCGGCGCTCCAGCAAACCCAGAGACTCCAAACGCATCAGGGCTTCACGCAAACTGCCGCGACTGGCATTGAAGCGGCGGGCCAATTCCGGCTCACTAATCTTGCTGCCTGCAGGTATGCGACCTTCCACAATTTCACCGCGCAAGGTCAAAAACAGGCGCTCAGCCAGGCTCTGATGTGGCTCCCGCAAGGGGCTGTTGGCTCCAGTGACACCCATATGACTTTAACATTGTCGACAATTCTTTGGGATTGCAGACCATAAATGAGTGCGACCTGGGCGTCAACTCGAATCCACATGACTAATTGTTGACAATTAATGGCGTAAAATGACTTCTTTCACGGTAGTAGTTTTGCCATCACTAAGTGGGCATAATAGCGCCCGCGCCAGATACGGCATGCCCTACCACCCTGGGCGCTCTATGCTTATCTGGGGTAGGGAAAAAATCCCGACGAACGAATTTTCCAAACCCCGGTACAGCACTCATTAACAAGGCTGCCAGCACCCAGGTTTCAGATAGAGTTATGCCGAAGAGTATTATCAGGCGATGGCTGCCAAGCCCCGAAGAAATCCGAGCCAAGAATGGGCTCAAGTTTCTGGGGACTCTTCTCCACGATCCCAACCTATTTCACCTGAACCGACACTCAGTTTCAGTCGCCTTTGCCGTTGGCGTGTTCACCAGCTTCCTGCCATTGCCAGGGCAGATGATTATTGCCGCACTGCTCGCTCTATGGCTGCGCTGCAATCTTCCGCTATCGATTATTCTGGTATGGATCAGCAATCCGGTGACTATGCCGGCAATCTTCTACAGCACCTATAAACTGGGCGCATGGATTCTGGGCACGCCCCCGGTGGACTTTGATATCGAGCTCTCTTGGGAGTGGTTGACGGAAGAAGTAGGGAAAATCTGGATGCCGCTGTTTTTTGGCTCAGTGCTGGCGGGGGTTTTCTTTGCCACTATCGCCTATTTTTCTATGCGCGCCCTGTGGCGCTGGCATGTAGTAAAACGCTGGAAGCTACGTATTGAGCGCCGCTCAGCGGTCAGCAGCTAGCCTCACTTCCAAAGCACTTGTCGACCCAACCCAAAGCCGCAGCGCCTGCTGCTATGGCCAGCAATGCTGGCAGGGCATGATCGGTGACAGCCCCCAATGCCAGGGCTACAAAAGTCCCTAGCAAAAAAGATATGGATGCAGCCTTAACCCGACTTCCTGCGGCGGTTAAGGCCACCACCCAAACCACCACCAAGGCAGAGATCATAGCGCCCAGGCAGATCAACCATAGAGGTAAGACCTGCCAACCTGCGGCATAGCACACAGATCCTTCGCGCATACCATCCGGGCAGAAGGTCATTACCCGCCAGCTTTCAAATTTAAGGCTCGCCACAAGAACGAGGACCCAGGCAGTAAGTGCCGCCGGTAGCGGCAGCAGCTTGCGCAAAACATGGAAAGCCTTGCTCGGCACCAATCAAAACCGCCTATTCGTTTCGCAGCGCCGCGGCAGGTTGCACACGACTGGCCTGGAACGCAGGATAGAGCGTGGCCAGCAGGCTGAGCAGGAAGCCCGCACCAACTACTAAAGCCACATCTGCCCAAGATAGTTCTGATGGCAGATAATCCACCGGGTACACATCGGACTTAAGGAACTGAATGCCTAATGTGGATTCAAGGCCCGCCACCAGGTCGGTGACCGCCAGTGAAGCCAGGACCCCCAATACACCGCCAACGAGTGCGCCAACTAATCCCACTAACGCCCCCTGACTGACAAAGGCGAGGAGAATCTGCCGTGTGCTAGCGCCCATTGTGCGCAGAATGGCGATATCCGAGTGCTTGTCGATTACCACCATCACCAAAGTCGAGACCACATTAAAAGCGGCAATGGCAATGATCAGCAGCACCAGCAACCCCACCAGATTGCGGGACATCTGGATCGCCTGGTAGAGATTACCGTGGGTGCGACTCCAATCAGTACCGTAATAGCCATCGCGAGGCAGGTCTTTCAAAAGTCGCCGCATAATCCAGTTGGCTTCCAGCATCTCGTTCACACGTAACTGGATGCCGGCGCCACCCTTTTGGCCAGCCAGGCCCTGGGCCTGCTCCCAGGAAACCAGGGCCAGAGATTGATCCAGAACTGTCCCAGAATGAAAGACCTCCGCCACCTTGAAACCGGCCACACGAGCGGCGCGGCGGCTACCCGAGGCCGCATCGTTATTGGGCACTATCAAAGACAGGTAATCGCCCTGCTCCACTCCCAGTTTTTCTGCGATTCCGCGCCCGAGAATTACACCCGGCTCGGAATCATCGAGCATGGCTGGAAAAGCATTGGAACTGAGGAAATCATTGATATTCGATACATTGACGATGGTGTCCGGATTTACCCCCTGCACCAGCAGTGGTGTAACCTCGCTGCCACGACGAGCCAGTGCGTTCACCTGCCAAACTTCCGCCGCGGACTCCACCTCAGCATCCGCCGCCAGCTGATCGCGCAGAGCAGGCCAATCCACCGCCACAGTGGCGTTATAGATAGTCGCGTGGGGCATGATGCCGAGAATACGCTCACGCAGCTCGCGATCGAAGCCATTCATTACCGACATCACCACGATCATCAAGGCAACGCCGAGAATCAGACCAATCATCGACAGGCCGGAAATAAATGACACCAGGCCTACGGAGTCATCGCTGCGGCGCTGGGCTCCGGCATAGCGCAGGCCGATAAAGGCTGGGAGTGGCTTAAACATGATCACCTTGGTGCCAATCACTGAGAAGCTCGCCATCCACTAGGTGCAAGCAGCGATCCAGGGCCGCGGCAAGGTCCGGGTCATGGGTGACAATCACAAAGCTGATACCCATCTCCTGATTGAGTCGGTCCATCAATTTGTGAATCTCCCCTGCCGTGGTTCTATCCAGGTTGCCGGTGGGCTCATCCATCAGCACACAGGCAGGGCGAGTCACCAGCGCCCTCGCAATCGCTACACGCTGGCGTTCTCCCCCGGAGAGCTGCGAAGGCTTATGATCAACCCTCTCACCCAGGCCTACCGCTTCCAGCATGGATTTGGCCTCGGTCCGGGCATTGGCCACACTGTGCTTACCGATCAGCAGTGGCATTGCCACATTTTCCAGGGCACTGAATTCATTGAGCAGATGGTGAAACTGGTAGACAAAACCCAGACTGCTATTACGCAACCAGCCGCGCTCATTGGCATTGAGTGTCGCCAGGTTCTGGCCAGCCACCCAAACCTTTCCACTACTCGGCGTATCCAACCCGCCGAGTAAGTTGAGCAAGGTGGATTTGCCGGAGCCCGAGGCCCCCACGATGGCAAGCTTCTCACCCCGCTCTACTTGCAACTCCACACCACGCAGAACCTCAAGATCTCTGCCGCCCTGGCGATAGCTCTTGCGCAGCTGGCGGCAAGCCAGGACAGCATCACCGGGAGCCGTTGCCGGCCTCGCCTTCTCAGTGTCTATTTCCACTCGACTATTCATCAATATTTGCCGCTTCCAAATTTTGAGAAATCACTTTAGATACTGATCGTATCTATATGATTTATATAACAATTATTCGTAACGCAAAGCTTCCGCTGGCTCGATTTGGGCCGCCCGCCATGCGGGCAGCAGTGTCGCTAATAAACTCATACAGATAGCGGCGGATAAGACTACCACTGCATCGCCAACACGAAACTCCGATGGCAAATAGCTCACGAAAAATACCCGCGGATCAAAAATCTTGGCGCCCAAAAGGTTTTCCATCCAGCTCACCATCTCTGTGAGATTGAGCGCGATTAGGATTCCCAGCAAGGCGCCGGTAAATGCGCCTATCAGCCCGATCGCACTGCCCTGGACAACGAACACTGCCATTATTTGGCGTGAAGTGAGCCCAAGGGTTCTGAGCACGGCGATATCGGAGCGCTTGTCCGCCACCATCAGCACCAGGGCCGAGACAATATTAAAAGCCGCTACGGCTACGATGATCATCAACATTAAAGTGACCACCGTCTTCTCCATCTTCACCGCCTGAAACAGGCTTCCCTGGGAATGGCTCCAATCCTCACCACTAAAACCCTCTCCGAGGGCCGCGGCGTAGGGCTCAACCCTACCCAGAGCATTATCCATATCGTCAAAACGCAGCTGTAATCCCTGCACCCTGCCGGACATGCGCATTAATCGGGCTGCATCCTCTACATTCATCAATGCCACATTTTGGTCCACCTGAGCGCCTACCGAGAAAACTCCGGCGACGGTAAAGCGTTTGGTGCGTGGGAAGATACCAGCGGGAGTTACTGCCACCTCGGGCAGGGTCAGAGTGACAGACTCGCCGGGCAGCACATTGAGCTGCTGGGCGAGAATACGGCCGAGCACTATTTGGTAACTGCGGGGCTGTAACTCATCCAGGCTGCCCATCACCATGTGTTCGCCCACTTCAGAGACATCGCGTAGGGCCTTGGGATCTACACCTTGGAACTCGACCCCGTGGCTATCGCCGTAGGCGCTCAACAGGGCAAACCCTTTTACAAAGGGACTCACCGCCTCCACATGGGGCTGCTGTTCAAGCTTCTGAGCCACGCCCTGCCACTCTTGCAAGCCGCCTTCGCGCTCGATAAAACCGTGGGGAACCACGCTCAATATTCGCGTTTTCAACTCACGATCGAAGCCGTTCATCACAGAAGTCACGACGATCAAGGCAAGAACGCCCAACGCCATGCCAATCAGGGAGAAGCCATTAATAAAGGAAATGAACTGCTGCCTGCGGCGGGCAGCCACATATCTCAGGCCAATAAAAAGGGGGACAGGTTTTAACATAGAGCCGATTTAAACGGAAAATAGTCAAGAAATCCAAGGATTTAGACAACTTCAGCGCTTGGGAAAAATTTTTAGCTTAGCCCGCAGGCGCTGCAGCTCTGCCTCGCTCCAATCCGGAGGCTCGGTCAGGGCAATCCAGGCGAGCGTGTATCCTGCTGCCGAATAGCGGTGTCCGAAATCCCGTGGTGTGACCCCTACATTAAAGTCCGCTAACAGCTGCAACATAGTGACAACAGGGAACCAGCGAAGGTCCGGAGACACATCGGGCCCTCTGGGGCGCTCCAGCCAGTCAGGTCTGCGAAACGCCCAGCGAAAGTCAAAAAAGACAATCGGATCACTCGCATGCTGCAGGAAGGCGATACGGAATCTACCCCAGGGCTTCTGCCCCAAATAACCACCGTACTGATTTCCAAAGCGCACCACCTCTCCCCCTTTAAACTGGGGGAGCCAAGCGGGGGTGCCGGGATCACGATTATCGGTAATCATTCTCCAGGACCGCATACTAAACGGAGGGCCAGCCCAAAGAGCACCATTAATGGGGCTATCAATCACATCGTAGAACTGAAAGGAGTCTTCAGAGAGCTTGGCTCCTAAACTCAGCCCGTATAGATAAAGTCTGGGGCGAGTGTTTACCGGTAACTCCTCCCAGTAATCGTAAATCACCTTGAACAGTATGCGAGCGGATGTTCTGATCGACTGAGCATCTGTAAACAATACGATGGGGCCCGGTAAATACGAGTACTGTACGGCCACTGTAGCTACATCTCCTCGGTACAGAAATTCAAGAGAATTCACTGCCCCTGGATCGATCCAGCCATCCCCAACCGGGGTTGCAATCAGCAAAATTTCTCGCTCAAACGCCTTTACGCGCTTCAACTCTTCAAGTGCCAAAAGTGCACGCTGCTGTGGCGTGTCTGCTGAGTGTACTCCCACATAAACTCTAATGGGGTCCATGCCCTCCCCTGCAACCTCCCGAATATCCTCCGCAGATGGCCCAAGAGACAAAAATCGGCGCCCCTCATGTCCCAACCTATCCCAGGCAAGTAGCGAGTTCGCTCCACCTGACTTGCTGGGATCTTGCGGAGGCGGCAAGTTCGCAACAACAATCAGATCCAGCTTTTCATAGATAAGTGAGACTGCATAGAGGCCCGACTGCAACAACACTCCATTCAACACACTCCAATAAAGTAGCAACGCGACAAGCAGCCCAGTAAGGGCTGCCACCCTTGGCGGGATAGTCTTTTCTAAACGGGCAGATACGCGCAAAACCACCCTGAGAAAGCCTTTGCCTGCCCATCTAAAGAGCAGGAATACGCAGAGCGCAACAACACCAATCGTAATTGGGGCGACGCCAGAAATTGCCGGCATGCCCATCAATGAGCGCACTGAATTCTGCCACTCCGTCCCCTGCCTAAGAAAAACTAAAATAAGGCTGACACCCAAAATAATTATCAGCCCCCTCAGTATTTGTCGCTGCCGATGGTCTAGCGGGATATCGGGAACCCCCAAATACTTCCAAACATAGCGGACCAGCACAGACAGTGAATATCCAACGGTGAATGAAAAACCGGAAAGAATACCCTGCACATAGGCATTGCGAGGAATCAGAGAAGGAGTGAGGCTCAGAGCGAAGAATATCGCGCCCAACAGTAAACCTGAAATTGAGAAAGCGGTTAATTTTTGCATTCATGCCGCCGATAAGCTTGAGCCCAGATCAAAATGGCTTGCGCCAACTTCTCACTGAACAGCCCCATGTAACCCAATAAACAGCCAGAAATGTTTTTGATCTTGAAAGAGTACCTTCTTACGGCAGACCGCACTCAACGCACTGGATAAGTTCTGAGCTTTTCCCGTAGGCGCTTTAACTCCTCGTCACTCCAGTCGGGCGGCTCGGTTAACGCCATCCAAGCGAGGACATACCCTTCAGGTGCATAGCGGTGCCCGAACCCCAGTGGCGCAATCCCCAAGTTTAGGTCTGCCAGTAGTTGCAGCATGGTCACTATAGGAAACCAGTAGAGGTCTGGAGAGACATCCGGCCCTCGTGGGCGCTCCAACCAATCCGGCATTTGAAACATCCAACGCAGATCAAAAAAGACTATTGGATCACTGGCGTGCTGCAAAAAGGCGATTCGAAAGCTTCCCCAGGGTTCCTGCCCTAAATAACCGCCATATTGATTACCAAAACGAACAACCTCTCCCCCCTTAAACTGCGGTAACCAGGCTGGGGTTCCGGGGTCGCGACTATCCGTGATGATGCGCCAGATGCCTGTGCCAAATGGCGGCCCTGCCCAGAGCACGCCATCGATAGGATCATCAATAATGTCATAAAAATCAAAGGAGGCTTCCGATAACTGAGCACCGAGACTCAAGCCAAAGAGGTACAGTCTTGGGCGAGTTTCAACTGGCAGTTCCTCCCAGTATTCGTAGATCACCTTAAACAAAGCCCTGGCGGAATCCAGCCCATATTGATTATCTGTTAATAATGCAATCGGGCTTGGCAAAAAGGAGTATTGGGTAGCAACGGTAGCCACATCCCCTCGATAAAGAAATTCCAGGGAGTTTATAGCCCCAGGATCTAACCAGCCTTCGCCAGTGGGTGTCGCAATTAGCAATATCTCTCTATCGAATGCATTGAGGCGCTTTAGTTCAGCAAGTGCCAGGAAGGCTCTTTGCAATGGAGTTTCTGCAGCCCGCAAACCCACAAAGACCCTTATCGGCTCTTTGCCTAACCCGGCAACCTCACGGATATCCTCCACAGAGGGGCCAAGGGTTAAAAAGCGACGCCCCTGATGCCCGACACTTTTCCAAGTTAATAGAGAGTCCGCACCGCCAACCTTGTTGGGGTCCTCAGGTGCCTTCAGCCCTTCTGCAATTGCCTGATCATGTTTTTCCCAAATGACCGAGACAATATGCACCCCTACCTTCAGGAGCACCCCATTTAGAATGCCCCAGTAAAGTGCCACTGCCACCAGCAACCCAATGAGCAAAGCCACCCTTTCAGGAATATGCACGGATAGATACTTGGTAACAGCATGAATGACTCGGCGAAACCCTTTACCCATCACCCAGAATGTGAGAAAGACCAGCAGGGCCACGGACCCCACGGTAAAGGGCCCGATCCCGGTAACCGGCTGCATACCCATCAAGGCCCGCACCGAGTTCTGCCAGTGCGCCCCCTGCCAAAGAAAAATAATGATCAGGCATATGCAGGCAACCAGCGCTAAGCGTTTAAGCACTCTGCGCACCCCAGGACTGAGAGGAATGTCGGGAAGCTCAAAGTAATTCCACAGCCAGTGCATAAACAAGCCGATCACATAGCCAAAAGTGAAGGAGGTTCCGGCGAGAACACCTTGCATGAGGGCAGTGCGTGGAATCAGAGAGGGCGTAAGAGAGAGAGCAAAGAGAATAGCGCCAAGCAATAGCCCCAGAACTGAGAAGGTTTTTGAGAGTCGCATCCATGCCCGCCCACAGGACTAAGCCCAATGGTCAGCCTAGCACACACATACCCTCCTTCCCCGGACCTTTTTCCCCTGCAAGGCGCCTTCTTCGGTATAAAAACGTGAAGAAGTCCAAGTGTTTTGGCATTTTTTCTGTTTTAATGGCCCGGCGTATTCGAACACCTAAATCGGAGAACAATAAATGTTCAGCAGAAATCGCAACGGAGTGGCCCAGATCGCTGGTACCGTGGCACTTCTTTTGGCATTTGGCGCCCAGGCAAAAACCCTGGAGATTCCTGTAGGCTCCCAGGGCGCAGAGCTGTCCTTTGGTGAAGCTCGCGGCATGAAGAAAAACGATATCAGCACGCGCCTTGGTGAGCCCCTCAGTATTATGGGCCCCGTCGGCGAGCCCGCTATCACCCGCTGGGAATACAACGACTTCTATGTCTTCTTTGAGCGAGACACAGTACTGCACACGGTGAAGAAGCCGCGCGGCTAGGCCCGTGCGATTTTGGGGCAGGTATCGAATCCAAGCCCCACTCCCTCTTTCCGCAAGCCGCCAAGCGCTTTCTTTACCCACGCAATCCTGATGCTTTTCAATGGCGCCACCCAAATAGGCCCCTATCCCGGCAAGCTTTCAAATTGCCAAGGGACTGGATTTCCCCTCAGCAACAGGTCAATATGCCCGCCGTAACTTCACCTTGGTGGCGTGGTCAGCTTTTAGGCAAGCCGGCAGAACACCACCTTCAGGACTAGCGAGAAACCGATAGAAAATGACAGTAAAAGTCGAATCCGTAGATAGCCTATTAAAATCCACCGGCCGTGAGGGCGAAGAAGTTCGCGTACAGGGCTGGATCAGAACCCGTCGCGACTCCAAAGCCGGTCTTTCTTTCCTGGCAGTACACGACGGCAGTTGCTTTGACCCTATTCAGGTCATTGCCGAGAATCATCTGCACAATTACCAGTCTGAAGTGCAGCGCCTGACCACCGGCTGTGCAGTGGATATTGTTGGAACCGTCAAGCCTTCAGAAGGCAAGGGCCAATCGATCGAGTTGTTAGCTTCTGAAGTTCAAGTGGTCGGCTGGGTAGAAGACCCGGACACCTACCCAATGTCCCCCAAACGCCACACCATGGAGCACCTACGCGAACACGCGCATCTACGCGTCCGTACTAATGTCAGCGGCGCGGTGGCTCGAGTTCGCAACTGTATCGCTCAGGCGATTCATCGCTTCTACCACGAGAACGGCTTTAACTACGTACACACGCCCATTCTCACCGCCTCTGACTGTGAGGGCGCCGGAGAAATGTTCCGGGTTAGCACTCTGGATATGGAAAACCTGCCACGCAACGAGCAGGGCGCTATCGATTACAGTAAGGACTTTTTTGGCGAGGAGAGCTTCCTTACCGTATCTGGCCAGCTGAATGTTGAGAGCTACTGTCTGGCCCTATCCAAGGTTTACACCTTTGGCCCCACCTTCCGTGCGGAGAACTCCAACACCACTCGCCACCTAGCCGAGTTCTGGATGGTAGAGCCGGAAGTGGCTTTTGCCGATCTGGCCGATATCGCTGATCTATCTGAGCAAATGCTGAAGTACATCTTCAAAGCCGTACTGGAAGAACGTGCCGACGATATGGCCTTCTTCGCCCAGCGCATCGATAAAGAGGCCATCAGCCGCCTGGAGAACATCATCGAGAATGATTTCGCTCGCATCAACTACTCCGATGCCATCGAAATCCTGGAAAACTGTAAAGAGAAGTTCGAATTCCCCGTCTCTTGGGGCATAGACTTGGCCTCTGAGCACGAACGCTACCTGGCTGAGAAACACTTCAAGAAGCCAGTGATTGTTCTGAACTATCCGAAGGATATCAAAGCCTTCTATATGCGTATGAACGATGACGGTAAAACTGTAGCCGCCATGGATGTACTGGCACCGGGTATCGGTGAAATTATCGGCGGTGCCCAGCGTGAAGAACGCCTTGAGAAGCTCGACGAACGCATGGATGAAATGAACATCCCCAAAGATCACCTCGACTGGTATCGCGACCTGCGCCGCTACGGCACAGTGCCTCACGCAGGCTTTGGTCTGGGCTTCGATCGCATCGTGTCTTACGTAACTGGCATGGGTAACATCCGCGATGTTATCCCCTTCCCGCGCACACCAAAGAACATCTCGTTCTAATTAAAAAGCCCCGCTCTGCGGGGCTTTTTCTTTTTCAACCTGGGTTTAGCAGGCCCTATCAGGCAATCTGGCCCGTTGCCGCCGCAATAATATCATCGCTAGCTTTTTCACTAATCATATACACCGGCACCACGATAAAGAAGCCCGGAATACGTGGAAATACCGAAGCATCCACCACTCGTAAATTATTGGTGCCATGTACCCGAAATTTACTATCCACTACTGCCATTGGATCACTGGCTGGCCCCATTTTATTGGAACAGGAAGCGTGGTGACCCCATGCCTGATTTTTAACAAACTGACCGATTTGCTCATCGGTCTGCACATCTCCACCGGGCAATAACTCCCTGGCTACCTGCTGGCCAACGATAGGGGCCGACATAATATCCCGGGATATTTTTACACCCTCGACTACCGCCTGTAAGTCTTTTTCATAATCACCACTACCCTCATCAAAATAGTGAAAATTAATCTCTGGGGTGTCCTGCGGATTGGCAGAGCGCAAAGTTACCCGCCCAGCCGTATTATTAGTATGACCTTTAAGTACGATCCAGGAGAAGCGATCTTTGTAGTCCCTTAGCGCCTGAGAATAACCGGGGTAATAACCGTGGAAATCAGAGGGCGCTCCAAAAATAAACAAATCAGGATCTGGTAGGTCGGGGTGGGAGCGCTTCACCAAAGACAGTACTGGACCATTGCCACTGTAGGGGCCTTTATTCAGCCAACCGTAGCGATATCGATTCAGACAGGGATCACCCTGCTCGCCCCAGGTACAATCCTTGAGAAGGGCCAAATCCTCGGTCATCTCACTAACAATGCCGACTTCGTAGCGATCCTGCAAGTTTTCACCTACACCCGGCAAGTCAACTATCTGATCAATTCCGTGCTGAAAAAGCTCTTGGCTAGGACCCACTCCGGATAATTTCAGCAGCTGAGGACTATTGAATGCCCCTCCCGAAAGAATCACC